>VGAB01000001.1 GCA_016870935.1 Actinomycetota bacterium
TTTCTTGGCAACCATGACTTTCAGATTACTTCTCTTCGAGTTGCATCGCATCGAACGCCTGATGCAATTGCGCCTCAGAGACGTCTTTCACCGTTTCGATGCCGGAGCGACCGTCGAGCACGAATGTCAGACCCGAAACAGCTTTCTTGTCTCCGCGCATCAGGCGAATCAATTCGGCACGATCGACCTTGTTCTCGGGTTTCACCTTCAGCCCGTAGACCTCGCCGATCACTTTGTAGTGCTGGTCGACTCGCGCCTGGTCGATTCGACCCATCACACGGGCCAGATGGGCGGCAAAGACCATGCCTATCGCGACCGCCTCACCGTGCGCCAATGAAAAGTCGCTGGATCTTTCGAGCGCATGACCAAGGGTGTGACCGTAATTCAAAAGTGCTCTTCGCCCGCCTTCGCGCTCGTCGCTCGAAACAATCTCGGCCTTGATCTTCACGCACCGGGCGACACGCTCGGGCATTTCAAGTTTCAGCAGATCGTCGCCCGAGAGAAAATGGTATTTTGCTACCTCGCCGAGACCGCAGCGCATTTCATTCGCGGGCAATGTCGACAATGCGTCGAGGTCGCAGATCACACCTCGCGGTTGCCAAAATGCGCCGATCAGGTTCTTGCCGGCGCCTGTGTTGACGCCGGTCTTGCCCCCGATCGCCGCATCGACCATGCCAACCAAAGAAGTGGCGACATGCACGACGGCGGTGCCGCGATGCCAACTCGCCGCGGCGTAACCCGCCACATCGGTGACCATACCGCCACCCAGACCGATGACGACGTCTTCGCGTGTCAACCCGAATTCGGCAAATTTCTGCGAAACGAATTCGATCGTCTGCAAACTCTTGTGTTGTTCGCCGTCGCCGATCAGCACAGTGAAGCAAGGAACGTCTGGCTTGACCGTGAAGTTGATGTTTTTTTGGGTGATGATCACCGCACGCTTTGCAGTTTTCGGCAGCACCGAGTTGATTTCTGAAACTGCGCCATGGCCGATGAGCACGGGGTAAGACCTTTCGCCCAGGTCGACGACCACCCTGCTGATCGTCATTTTCGGGCCGACTTCGCATCGTGATCGATTCTGCAGACGCGCAAGATCTCGGTCACGACTTGATCGGCATCAAGCGACTCGGTGGCGATCTTTTGCGACGCGATTTCAGCGTAGAGACGCTCGCGATCTGCACGCATCTTGGTCAGCGTGCCCGAGGGGTCGCCGTCGAGCAACGGCCGATGCTGGTCGACACCCGTTCTTTCGACGAGCGTCGGTGTCGGTGCGTCGAGCCAGACGATGTTTTTTGCGGTCGACGTCAACAACTCGCGATTTTCTTGGCTCAAGATCGCCCCACCGGCCACGGCCAGCACGATGTCGTTGCCTTCGCCGCAGACATCGCGCAAAACCTCAGACTCGAGGCGACGAAACTCGCCCTCGCCCAGGTCTGAAAAAATCTCGCGAACCTTCCGCCCAGTTTTTGCCTCGACTAATTCATCGGAGTCGACGAATTTTGTTTTCATGAAACCTGCGAGTTTTCGGCCAACGGTCGTCTTGCCCGAGCCCATCAGACCAATCAAGACGATCATCGCGCGCCCAGACATGCGGGGCCGAGATTCTGTGTGACCTGCGGAGACCGGCTCAAACGATTCTCTTGGCGAAACTCTGCGCGGAGTTCACGAAATCATCGACATTGTCGCCGCCGAAATTGCGCTGCGCTTCCTGGGCCAACACCAGGGCGACCATCGTTTCGGCGACCACGCCCATCGCCGGTACCGCCGTGACATCGGTGCGTTCTTTGAAACTGACGGTCTCTTCTTTGGTCACCGTGTCGACCGTTTTCAGCGAGGGTTTGTTCAGCGTCGCCAACGGTTTCATCGCCGCTCTGACGACGAGAATTTCGCCCGTCGACATGCCGCCCTCGGTGCCACCGGCCAAGGTCGTTTGGCGGACGTATTTCTTCTCGGTTTCGTTCCAGATGATTGCGTCGTGGGCGTTGCTGCCCCGACGCGACGCGACCTCGAAACCGTCGCCGATCTCGACACCCTTGACCGCCTGAATGCTCATGATCGCCTGCGCCAGAAGCCCGTCGAGTTTTCTGTCCCAGTGCACATAACTGCCCAGACCCACGGGCAAGCCGTAGGCCAACACCTCGACGATGCCGCCCAGACTGTCGCCTTCCTTGGCGGCCTGCTCGATCTCGTGGATCATTCGCGTCTCGGCGAGAGGGTCGAAACATCTGACCGGCGACTCGTCGACCCTGTCGAGATCGAGCAAAGTCGGTCTCACGGTGTTCTCGCTTCGAGCCGAGCCCAACTGCAAAACATGCGAGAGCACGGAAACGCCGATTTCTTTCAGCAGAAGTTTTGCCAACGCCCCGGCGGCAACGCGGGCGGCGGTCTCGCGCGCACTGGCGCGCTCGAGCACGTCGCGGGCGTCGTCGAAACCGTATTTCTGCATCCCCGTCAGATCGGCGTGACCTGGTCGCGGCTGGGTCAGAGGTTTTTTGGTCACGCCGGGCGCGGGAGACATCTCTTCGTGCCAGACATCGCTTCTGAACCATTCGCTGTTTTTGATCTCTATCGCCACGGGCGAGCCGAGGGTGCGACCATGGCGGACGCCACCGACCAAAACGATTTCGTCCTGCTCGAATTTTTGCCGCGGGCCGCGCCCGAAACCGAGACGTCGCCGCGCCAACTCGTCGCTGATATCGCCCGAAGTCACCTTGAGCCCTGCCGGCAAACCCTCGACGATCACGACGAGCGCCTGACCGTGGCTTTCACCCGCCGTCAAGTAACGAAGCATGACTTTCAGGCTACCTTTGCATCGCCGACAGCGCAGTTTGGCGCATCAAGTTGGTGTCACCCGCGACACCCAGCCACATCTTTTGTTGAAGCGCCGCCTGGTGCACCAACATCGCCAGACCGTCGACAATTTTTGCTCCGACATTTTGCGCCGCCGTCAACAACGGAGTCATCAACGGTCGGTACACCGCGTCGAAGACGATGTGATCTTGGTGCAAACAACTCGGGTCGATCGGTGACTCGGTCGCGCCACCGTCAATATTGTTCGGGTTGAAACCGACCGGGGTCGTATTGATCACGATCTGAGCCTGTTCAATGGCTGAATTGATCTCGCTTGGTTCGACGACTCGGCAACCGTTGTGCAATGTTTTCGCCAACTCGCTCGCCCGGGCGACCGTGCGGTTCACGATCGCGACATCTTTCGCTTTGTTGTGAAGCAAAGCGTGGGCAACCGCCGCGGCGGTCGAACCCGCGCCGATGACCACGACCCGGCACTTGGTCAAGTCTGCGCCCGATGCCTCGACGATCGCCGCGCAACAGCCGAGACCGTCCGTGTTGGAGGCGAGGATCGAGCCGTCAGGTCGAAAATGAACGGTGTTCGCCGCCTTGATGGTCGCCACTGTTTGATCGACTTGGCCGATCTCGCCGACGATTCGTGCGACCTCGGCCTTGTGCGGCATCGTCACCGAAAGACCGACGATGTCGAAACGCGGGAAAATTTCAAAAACTTCACGCAATCTCCCCGACTGAACAAGGAAAGGCAGGTACAACCAATCGGCGCGCATCGCCTTGAACACCGCGTTGTGTATCGCTGGCGAGAGACTCTGCGAAACAGGGTCGCCGATGATCGCCGCCAAAGACGTCATGGCAGAAAGCCCGCTTGCCGCGCCGCCTCGACGTTTTTCTCGTGGTCTTGCAGCGTCGCGGCGAATGTATGGCCTCCCTTGGCGTCGCTCAAGACGTAATAGATGTATGCGCACCTCGACGCCTGCTTGATCCCTTTGCAGATCGGGTCGCTCAGCGGCGGATTAGGCGCCGGGTTCAGCGCCGCTCGAATCGCCGCACGACCGGGGTTGGCGATCGGCGTGGGTGGCAGACCTTTATATAAATACGTGTTGTATCGCGTGTCGGCGGCCTTCAAATCGCTGAACGGCGCACCCTCGGCGGAGTTGTAGTAGAGCGTCGCGTCGATTTGCAGCGGCATGCCGCGCTCGAGCCTGTTGTAGATGACCCTGGCGATCTTCGCCCGATCAACCTCGAGTTTGGCTTCGCGTTCGATCAACGATGCGATGATCAGAACCTCATATGGTGAGCGTCCGACTTTCGCCTTCGATTCTTCGATGCCCTCCTGACGACCGACACGCTCCATCAATCGCAACATGCGATCGACCAGAGATGCGGCACCTTCGTCGCCGGACACTTGGTATGTGTCGGGAAACAACAGACCCTCGAGACGAAACGGCGCACCCTCGATTCGACCCGGGTCGGCAGGGCCGAACAGCGAGACGAAGTCTGGATTCTCCGCCGTGGCGAGAAAGTCCTGGGGCGAGATTCTGGGGATTTTCTCGCCGAGACGCGCAGCGATTTTCGCCACCGTGAAACCCTCAGGAAACGTGACCTTGGTGAAAGTCAAAGACGGACTGGTGTTCAAGACTTTCATGATGTTGCCGACATGGCTGCGCTGAGTCAGTTGGTAATAACCCGGCTGCAGATTGATGCCGCCCTTGCGCGCGACATACCAACGAAAGACGCGGGCGTTGACGATGAAACCTTCGCTCTGCAGACGCTCGCTCACCGCGACGAGAGAGTCGTTGGGGTTTACGGTGAAATTCGTGGTCGACTGCGCGCCTGCGCCAGCCAGATCGGGCGGGTTCAGTTGTCGCAGATACCAGATGCCCGACGCACCGACCGAGACGATCACGCTCATCACCACCGCCAACACGATCAAGACGATGCGCGAGTCGGGTCTCTTTTCGACCATGTCCTGTTCGAAGTCGCTGGAACCCCAGGCATCCGGGCCGTCCCACGGATCTTCTTGCCACTTGCCCTCGTCGGAAGTCATGGTTTCTTCCTGTCGGCGTGGTCGAGCCAACCCTGCAGCATCACCGCGGCGGCGATCTTGTCGACCACCCGACGGCGGGCCTGCGCCTTCATGTTGGCCATGATCATCGAGTCGTTCGCCGTCTTTGAAGTCAACCGTTCGTCGTGCGAATACACGGGCACCGAAAGCGAGTTCTTCATTTCGTCGATCTCATCCTGCGCGCTTTTCGCCGCCGGGCCGAGTTTTCCCGACATGCTGATCGGCATTCCGACCACCACGCACTCGACCTCGTATTCGTCGACCAGTTCTTGAATTTTTTTGTGGTCTTGCGCATGGTTCGAACCGCGAGCGATGACCGTGAGCGGCGAGGCGATGGTTCCGCTGCTGTCGCTCATCGCCACGCCGACCCGCTTCGAACCCAGGTCGATGCCGAGACTTCGCATCAGCCGTTCACGAAATATTTTTTGCGGCCTGCGCCGCCAATCGCAGCGCCTCGTCGAGCGCCGTCGCGTTCTTGCCACCCGCCGTGGCGATGTCGCCCTTTCCGCCGCCACCGCCTCCCACCAGTTTTGCCGCATCGCGAATCAAGTCGGCCGCGGAGGCTTTGATGTTCTTGCCGAGTGCGGCGACCAGGGCCACGCCGCCCGTTGGCGCGACCCCGCCCAACACGACGACCCTGATCGAGTTGTCGGCCCTGATCGCGGTCGCGAGTTCGCGCAAATCATTGGCCGACAAATCGTCTACGCGTTGAACCACGACGCCGTCGACGTTCTTCTTTATCAACTCGTTGGCGCGAGAGCGCGCGGCGGTGGTTCGGAGCGCCTTCAATTCGTCGTTCACGCTTTTGATTTCGTCTATCTTGCGCGAGGCCACTTCGACCAACGTCGCCGGCCCCGTATCAAGTAGGTCGCCAAGTTGACGCAGTGTCCGCGCCGACTCGAGCACATATTCCACGGCGTTTTGACCGGTGACGGCCTCGATTCGCCGCAGGTTCGAGCCGATCGAACCCTCGGCGACGATCTTGACCATGCCGATGTCTCCAGTCGCAAAAACGTGCGTGCCACCGCATAGTTCGATCGAGTCGCCGGCCTCCAGCACCCGAACGACATCGCCGTATTTGTCGCCGAAAAAAGCGATCGCACCCGCCGAAGTCGCCTTGTCTTTTGTCGTCTCATAATTTTTGACAGTCGAGTTGCCAAGCACCTGCGAATTTGCGATCCTCTCGATTTGCTCGGTCTCGGTCGGCGTCAATGGCGCATAATGACTGAAGTCGAACCTGAGACGCTCGGGCGAAACCATCGAGCCCGCCTGCTTGACATGCTCGCCGAGAACTTTTCGCAACGCATAGTGCAACAAGTGGGTGGCGGTGTGGTTTTTGCGCGTCGCCCTGCGCTTTTCGGCATCGATCGAGGCTTCGACCTTGTCGCCCGCCTTCATGTCGCCACCGAGCACGCCCACATGTTTGCGGAGACCCGGCAGCGCGAACACCGTGTCGGTGACTTGGACTTCGCCCGTGGTCGAGCGAATCACGCCGTGGTCGCCGACCTGACCGCCGCTCTCGGCATAAAAAGGCGACTCGTCGAGAAACACCTCGACCTGCGAGTCGCCGAGATCGAGAATCGCCAGCACCTTGGCCTTGCAACTGTCTGATTCGTAGCCGACAAATTTGGTCTGACCATTTTGATCGAGCAACTCACGATATTGCGCCATGATCTCGTCTTGACCGGCGGCGTTTTTTCGTGACGCCTTGGCTCGGGCCCGCTGTTCGTTCATCTCGACTTCGAACCCGGCCGAATCGACGGCGACCCCGCGCTCGCTGGCGATCTCTTGGGTCAACTCGAGCGGAAACCCGTAGGTGTCGTGCAACAGAAACGCACTCTTGCCACTGAGTTGCGACGATTTTTTGGTGGTGCCGACATTCGAGAACTCGGCCTCCAGGATGTTGAGTCCGTTCTTCAGGGTCTGCCTGAAACTCTCTTCTTCTTTGGTCAGTACACCGAGAATGAAGTCTTTGTTTTTGACCAAAGACGGGTGGGCCTCGCGCATGATCTCGATCGCCGTCTCGACAAGTTGTGGCATGACGAGTTTGTCGGTGCCGAGCAGATAGGCGTGGCGAACCGCGCGTCTGAAGATGCGCCGCAAAACATATCCGCGACCCTCGTTGCTCGGGAACACGCCGTCGTTGACCAGCATCGTCGACGAGCGCGCATGCTCGGCCAGAACCCGCAACGAGAAACTCGACTTGTCGGCGTAATCACCGATCAGATATTTCTTCGAGGTCGCCGATTGCGCCTGTTCGATGATCGGCCACAGCACGTCCGTCTCCCAGATCGAATCTTTGCCCTGTTTGAGCGCCAGGATTCTCTCGAGACCCGCGCCGGTATCGATGGACGGTTTGGGTAACGGCGACCGAGAACCGTCTTTCTCCTGGTTGAACTGCATAAACACGAGGTTCCAGAACTCGAGAAAGCGATCGCCGTGCGGGTCGTTCAGAGGTCCGCCGTCGGGGCCGAACGCCGCGCCCCGGTCGATGTGAATCTCGGAGCATGGACCGCACGGCCCGGTCTCGCCCATCTGCCAAAAGTTGTCGGCGTCTCCGAGGCGCTGGATTCGATTCATCGGAACCCCGACCTGCTCGTGCCAAATTTGTTCGGCCTCGTCGTCGCTCTCGTGCACGGTGATCCACAATTTGTCGCCGTCGAAGCCGAAAACTTCGGTCACCAACTCCCAGCTCCAGGGAATGGCGTGTTCTTTGAAGTAGTCACCGAAACTGAAATTGCCGAGCATCTCGAAGAATACGCAGTGACGCTTGGTGCGACCGACATCGTCGAGGTCGTTGTGCTTTCCGCCGGCCCGCGCGCACTTTTGCACGCTCACCGCGCGCTTGTATGGGGCGACTTCGTCGCCGACGAAGTATGGCTTGAACGGCACCATGCCGGCCACCGTGAACAGGATCGTCGGATCATGCGGGATCAGGCTCGCCGATTCGACTTTGGCGTGGCCGCGCTGCTCGAAAAACCCCGTGAAGGCCCGACGCAGGTCGTTTGCACTGCGAATTTCAGCCGTCATACGAGATAATCCTACTATTCACCGCCGATGGCGAACGGTCAGGTTTAACTACTCGCGTGATCGCTTCGAGATTTCGCTCTCTTCTCCGTGAGTTGAGGGTTCGTAATAAACAGCTTTTCGTCGCGGCGAACCGTCAACTTCGTCGGGCAAATATTGTTGATCGACCCAACCTCGCGGATCATCGTGCGGATACGCGTAACCGACGCCGTGACCGAAATCTTTCGCGCCCTGGTAGTGGCCGTCGCGCAGATGCGCGGGCACCTCGGCGCTGACTCCGCGACGAATGTCCTCTCGGGCCGACCAGATCCCTAGAGCGACCCGATTGCTCTTCGGCGCGTTGGCCAGATATACGACCGCTTGCGCCAGATTCAACTGCGCCTCGGGCAAACCGACATGCTCGAGCGCCGTCGCCGCGGCGACAGCCACGACCAACGCGTTCGAATCGGCGAGACCAATATCTTCGCTGGCCAAAATCACGAGGCGGCGGGCGATGAACCTCGCGTCGTCTCCCGACTCGAGCATGCGCGCCAACCAGAACAGACCGGCCTGCGGGTCTGATCCGCGAATGCTCTTGATGAACGCCGAAACGACGTCGTAGTGGTCGTCACGACCGTAACGCAGGGCGCTGACACCGAGCGCGGCGTCGACGTGCCCCATGTTTAGGTGGCGTTTGTTCTCGTGCGACAGCGCGCACGCCACCTCGAGAGCGGTCAATGCTTGACGGGCGTCTCCGGCGCACCGCTGAGCGAGCGCGTCGAGCGCGTCGGCGTCGGCGACGACAGACTCGGCGGCGACACCGCGATGCAAAAGTTTGAGCACATCGGCCGGTTGCAACGGCTCGAGGCGAAACAGCGTCGAGCGACTGCGCAACGGCGCGTTCAGTTCGAAATACGGATTCTCGGTTGTGGCGCCGATCAAGGTGATGATCCCCGCCTCGACCGAGGGCAACAACGCATCTTGTTGCGAGGTCGAGAATCGATGGATCTCGTCGATGAACACGATCGTGCCCTTGCCAAGTTGCCCGAGACGCTCGGTGGCCAGTTCGATCGCCTCGCGCACATCTTTTACCCCCGCGCTGACGGCCGAGAGTCGTTCAAAGAATCTGTCCGTCGACAACGCCACCACCTCGGCGAGAGTCGTCTTGCCCGTGCCGGGCGGCCCCCAAAAAATCACCGAAGATATTCGGTCGCTCTCGATCAGCACCCGCAACGGCGAGTGCTCGGCCACCAAATGTTGCTGACCGACGATCTCGTCCAACGAGCGCGGGCGCAGACGCGCCGCCAACGGGGCCTGCGACCTGAGCCGTTCAGCCGCGGCGGCGGTGAACAAATCGTCTTTCATTTTGCGGCCGGGGGCAGCAACCTGATTCCGAGTTCTTGAAGTTGAGCGGCGTTCACCGTCGTCGGAGCGTTGGTCATCGGATCAGAACCCGACTGCGTCTTTGGAAACGCGATCACTTCGCGAATGTTCTCCTCGCCGGCCAAAATCGCGACCAGGCGATCGATACCGAAGGCGAACCCGCCGTGCGGTGGCGCACCGTATTTGAACGGCTGCAGGAAAAATCCGAATCTCGTGTCGGCATCCGTGTCGGAGATTCCCAATTGCCTGAACACCCGACGCTGAAGATCTGGTTCATGGATTCGAATCGAGCCCGAGCCGAGTTCCCATCCGTTCAAGACGAGGTCGTAGGCCAGTGCGCGCACCGACAACGGGTCGGTCTCGAGGCGGTCGAGGTCTTCGGGGTGCGGGTGACAGAACGGGTGGTGCCCGGGTTGAGGCTTGTTGGTGGTCGGGTTGACGCCGACGAACAGCGGAAAGTCGACGACCCATACATATCTATACGGGCCTTCGTGTACGGGTGGTCGACCCAGGTCGTTGCGCAATTGTCCGAGCACATTGCAGGTGGTCGACCACGAGTCGGCGACGATAAGAATCAAGTCGCCCGATTTGGCGCCGGTCTGGCTCAATAGCGCCGATTGCTCATCGGCGGAGAAAAACTTGGCGACCGGCGAATCGAGCGCGTTCACCTCGCCCACCTTGATCCAGACGAGCCCCTTGGCGCCCATCTTCTTGGCCCTGTCGGTCAATGCGTCAAGTTTGTTGCGACCACTCGCCGCCTGTTGGGGAAACTCGGCGGCCCGCACACAGATGCCCTTGATCGACTCGGCGCCGGCGAACGCCTTGAACGATGTGGATGAAAAAGTTTTCGTCATCTCGATCAGTTTCATCTCGAAACGAATGTCGGGCTTGTCGGAGCCGTAGTTGTTCATCGCGTCGTGCCAGGACATGCGCTCGATCGGTGGCGGCTCGACGCCGGTGGCCGCCTTGGCCGCGGCGACGACGGCGGTCGAGATCATCGACATCACGTCGTCTTTGTCGACGAAACTCATCTCGGCGTCGAGTTGCATGAACTCGTATTGACGATCGGCCCTCAAGTCTTCGTCGCGAAGACACTTGGCGATCTGATAGTAGCGATCGAGGCCGGCCACCATCAGCAACTGTTTCCAGAGTTGGGGCGACTGGGGCAATGCGTAGAACGAACCCGGTTCGTTGCGCGACGGAACGAGAAACTCTCGTGCGCCCTCGGGGGTGCTGGGCATCAACAACGGCGTCTCTATCTCGGTGAAGCCTTGCGACTCCATCGATTTTCTGATCGCCGAATTGACCGCCGCACGCAGGCGGAGATTCTTTTGCATTCGCTCCCGACGAATATCGAGATATCTGTATTTGAGGCGCACATTCTCGTCGACATCGTCGCCCCGTTGGTCGATCGGGAACGGTGGCGGCTCGGCATTGTTCAAAACTTGAATCTCGCAATCAGTCAACTCGACCTTGCCCGTCGGGAGATTCTCGTTTACCGTGCCGGCGGGGCGAAGGTTGACCTTGCCCTTGATCTGAACCACCCACTCGCTTCGCACATCGACCTTGTTGTCGACGACGCACTGCACCACCCCGCTGAAGTCGCGGAGGTCGAGAAACGCGAGATGTTCGCCGTGTTCGCGCCGCCGCCCGACCCAACCACAAAGCGTCACGATGCCGCCGACATTTTCGGCGCGAAGATCACCGCACAAATGCGACCTCAAGGCGGTGGCTTTCGAAGATTCGGTTTTTTTGCTCATTTTTTCAACGCCTTCATCACCTCGCCGACGAGATCGCCGCGCGCGATCGAATGTTGCTCGCCCGAATTCATCGGACGCAACATTATTGTCGAATTCTGCACCTCGTCCTCGCCGATTATCAGCGCCACCGCCGCGCCACTGCGATCAGCCGCCTTCATCTGGGCCTTCATGCTGCGCAGGTCGTATGCACGGTCGGCCGTCACGCCGTTCTCGCGCAACAAATTGCAGATCGTTTGGGCGTGCGAACCGTCGACGGTGTCGACGACAAAAACCTCTACGGCTTGTTTTGGCGCGACGAACGACCCCTCTGCATCGCAAGCCAACAGGGTGCGATCTAAGCCGAGGGCGAAACCGATGCCCGGTGTCGCGGGGCCACCCAGGGCCTCGACCAACCCGTCGTATCGCCCGCCACCACCGATCGCCGTATGCGCCGACGCCAGCGCGGTCGAAACGAATTCGAATGTCGTGCGGCGGTAATAGTCGAGACCACGAACCAGGCGATTGTTGATCTCATATGACACGTTCATGGCTTCGAGCGCCGCGAGCACGCTCTCGAAATGCGCGCCGGCTTCTTTGCCGATCGTGTCGCGTATCGCCGGGGCGTTGGCGATCACCTCCTGATCTGGTTCGCGTTTCGAATCGAGGACACGCAACGGATTGCGCGCCAAAGTCGCCTTGCTCTCGCTGGTCAATGACGACTCATGGCGCGAGAAATATTCGAGCAGCTTTTGCGCATATTTTTCGCGATCTCCCCCGTCGCCGAGGGTGTTGATCGCGAGTTTTACCCGCTTTAGCCCGAGATTCGAATAAAATTTCGCCGCCAAACCGATCACTTCGGCGTCAAGAAACGGGTCGTTGGTGCCGAGCGCCTCGATGCCCACCTGGTCGAACTGTCTGTAGCGCCCCTGTTGAGGTTTTTCGTAGCGAAAGTTTGGCCCCGCGTACCACACCTTCCACGGCGTGGTTGGTCGATGCTCGACGAAAGCCCGGCAGACGCTCGCGGTTTGTTCGGGTCGCAGCGCCACATGTCGGCCGCCTTTGTCGTGAAAGTCGTACATTTCCTTGGTGACCACCTCGGTGGCCTCGCCCAGTCGCAAGAAGACATCCAAATCTTCGAACATCGGCGGAATGATCAGCGTGTAACCGGCTGCCTCGACTGTTTTGGCGAAGACTTCTTGAAATGCGCGCCAACGACCCGAGTCCGGGGCCAAAATATCGCGCGTCCCCGGAGAAGTCTTGAATTCAGGCACGCGTCAAGGCTAATTGTTCAGCCGAACCGCCGAGGGATGTTCGCCCTGCTCGGTCTCGAGTTCTCCCATCGCGCTGCCCGGCAGATATCGGGTCGCGTCGTAGACGCCGTCGATGCGTTTGATCACCCGCAACACGGATTGAAGGTGACCAGGGTCGGCGAACTCGAACTCGAAACGCATTCTGGCGACCCTGTCGGCACCCGTGTGGGTGGTGCAGGCGACGATGTTGACATGTTCGTCCGAGAGCGCGTTCGCCACATCGCGCAACAGACGCGAGCGGTCCAGTGCCTTGACCTCGACGGCGGCGATGAACATCGTCTCGCCGCTATCTGTCGACCATTCGACCTCGACCACACGGGTCGCGTCTTGTGTCGCCAGGGCGACGGCGTTGGCGCAGTCGGCACGATGCACCGTGACGCCACGACCTTTGGTGACAAAACCCATAACTTCGTCCGGGGGAACAGGCGTGCAGCAGCGCGAGAGCCGCACCAGCACATCGGGCATGCCCTCGACATGCACCCCGTTTCGTTGCGACGTCGCGCCGCCCGATGCACCGAACGCCGACATCGAAAGTTGGTCGGGTTGCTCGCCATCTCGCATTCGCCTCGACATTCGCTCGACCAGCGCCACGGCGTCGATGCGCTGGTCGCCGATAGCCACGAACAATTCGTTGAGATCTTTGAACTCGAGGGCTTCGACTTCGTCCAGCAAAATCTGCGAGGTCAATATCTTTTGCGACGGCAAGCCGACTTGTCGCAGTCTTTCGACGAGTTCGTCTCTGCCAGTTTCGACGAGATCTTCGAGCTTCTCTTTGGAGATCCAATGCTTGATCTTGCTCTTGGCTTTCGGAGACACGACGAAGTTGAGCCAGTCTTGCGAAGGTTCGCTCGTCTCGCCCTTCGAGACGAGAACCTCGCAGGTGTCGCCCGAGGCGAGTTTGTGGTCGAGCGGCACCAGACGACCGTTGACCCGCGCTCCCATGCAGCCATGACCTACCTCGGTGTGCACGGCGTACGCGAAGTCGACAGGGGTCGAAAGCGCGGGCAGCGTGATCACGCGACCTTTCGGGGTGAAGACGAAAAGTTCGTCTTGCTCCAGGTCGGTTTTAAGAATTTCCAAAAATTGACTCGGGTCTGAGACCTCGCCCTGCCAATCGATGATGCGATTCAACCAGTCGATATCGCCCTGCGAGATGCTGTCCTTGTACGCCCAGTGTGATGCGACCCCCCATTCGGCGCGACGATGCATTTCACGAGTTCGTATCTGCACCTCGATCGGCTTGCCACCCGGGCCGACCACCGTGGTGTGCAGCGACTGATAAAGATTGAACTTCGGCATCGCAATGTAATCTTTGAAGCGTCCGACGATCGGTTTCCAGTGCCCGTGGATCGCGCCAAGGACCGTGTAACAATCTTTTTCCGACTCGACCACGATCCGAATCGCCAGCAGGTCGTAAATATCGTCGAACTCGCGACCCTTTTGCACCATCTTCTCGTAGATGCTCCAGAGATGTTTGCCGCGGGCCGTCATCTCTGCTTTTATCTTTATCTCCTCCAACCATTGCGCGACTTGGCCGATGGTCTTTGCCAAATAAACATTTCGCTCGGGCGCCCGGGTTGCGACCAGGTGGTCAAGTTCGGCGTATCGCTTCGGGTAGAGCGCGGCGAACGCCAGATCTTCGAGTTGTTGTTTGATCTCTTGCATGCCGAGTCGATGCGCCAGGGGCGCGTAAATGTCGAGCGTCTCTTGGGCGATTCGTTGCTGCTTTTCATGCGGCACCGCGGCGATCGTGCGCATGTTGTGCAGACGATCGGCCAATTTGATCATCAACACGCGAAGATCGCGCGCCATCGCCACCAACATTTTGCGCATTGTCGCCGCCTGCTGGGCCTCCTTCGAGTCGAACTGCAGACGCTCCAACTTCGTGACACCGTCGACGATCGAAGAAACCTCGCCGCCAAAACTGCTCTCGACATCGGCCAGAGTGATCTCGGTGTCCTCTACCGCGTCATGCAACAACGCGGCGACGATCGAAACCTCATCGAGGCCGATATCGGCGACGATGCGCGCCACGGCGATCGGATGATTGATGTAGAGTTCGCCGCTCGAGCGGTTCTGGTTGGCGTGGGCGGCTCGGGCCATTTCGTAGGCCGAGTTGATCATCGAAACCGAACCCTTGGGGTGGCGAGTTTTGTAGGCGCTCAGAAGCGGCGAAAGTTCTTCGGCAATCGTCGTGTTATGGCGCCGCCACGGCAGCACCCTGATTGAGGTGGCCATTACTTAAGCGTAGTGCTAGCGGCGTTTTTTTCGGGGTCGCGGAGGGTGCGTGAGCGTCGCGGTGGCGCGCTTGGCGAGCGAGTCGCCCGCCGAGTCGGCTATCTCGGTGCTATCTACAACCGAAGTCACAGCATCTTGCGGGCGTTTGGGTGGCGAATCGACGCCCATCAGCGCCGCCATTTTTGGCCCGGTGGCGACTTGATCTTTGAACGGCCTATATTTCGGCTCGTTTTGTTTGAGCAAATCCAGCAACGGCACGGCGACGAAGATCGACGAGTACGTGCCGGCAAGCATGCCGACCAACAGCGCCACCGCGAACTCCTCGAGGTTCTTCGCACCGAGGGCGAAAGAGCCGACGAACAACAACGCAACTACCGGCAACGCCGAAGACAAGGTCGTGTTCAGCGATCGCGCGAGCACCTCGTTGGTCGAGACATTGGCGACATTTGCGAAAGACTGCCGCGAGGTCGAAAACTTCTCGGCGTTTTCTTGCACCCTGTCGAACACGACGACCGTGTCGTAGAGCGAATAGCCCAAAATCGTCAAGAATGCGACGACCGTCGCCGGGGTCACCTCAAAACCAAAGATCGAATAGATTCCCACGCTCAGCAACACGTCGTGAAACATCGCGACGATCGCCGTTATCGCCATCTTCCATTCGAGGCGCCACGAGATATAGATCGACACGATCACGAAAAATACGAGCAAAGCGCGAATCGCCTTCTCGGTGATGCTTCGTCCCCATGACGAACTCACCGAGGCGACGCTGACTTCTTGTAGTTCGGTTTTGGCCAGTTCGGCGAAAGATTTTTGCACCGCCAGACGAACATCTTCCGGCTGATCGCCGACCTGCACGCGCATCACCTGCGTGCCCGCGCCCGTCAAAAACTGAATCTTGGCATTTGCCGACTCGACGCCATTTTTCTGAAGCACTCCACGCGCGTCCGCATCGGTAAGCGAGCCCGCCGGCACCTCCCAGGCGACCCCGCCGCGAAAATCAATGCCGAGTTCGAGGCCTTGTACCAACAACGAAATCGCGCCCGACAAAACGATCACCAACGAGACGGTGAAACCGACGACCCGTTTGCCGATGAAATTGATGGTCGTCTGACCGCGATAAAGCCGGCCGAAACCGTCGAATGGGCCAGCCATCACATCACCTCGGGTTTGACGGTCTGAATGCCCAGGACTTTGCGACCCTGAGCGCGCTTCGAGCGCGCAAACAAAAGCACGGCGTTGCGGGTGAAGAAATATGTGATCAAGATGTCGGTCAGAGCCGAGATACCCAGGAAGAAGGCGAAACCCCGCACCGAGCCGACCGTGAGATACCAAAGGGTGATGGCCGCCAAAAACGAAACCGTGTCGGCGGCGACGATCGTGCGCCATGCCGATTCAAAACTGCGCAACGCCGAGTTTTTCAAGGTCTTTCCACTGCGTATCTCGTCTTTGATTCGTTCGAAAAACACGATGTATGAGTCGACCGCGATACCGATTGAAACGATGATGCCGGCGATGCCCGACAGCGACAGGGCAAGACCGTTGGTGCGCGACAAGAGCGAGATCACGCTCCACAAAAAGCCGATCGAAACCGTCATTCCGGCGATCACGAACAATGCCATCGTTCTGTAATAGGCCAAGAGCAGCAGCACCACCAGGAGGATGCCGATGACTCCCGAGATGATCGCCGCGCGCAACGAGTCTGAGCCCAGGGTCGCCGAAACAGTCTGGGCCTGTGAAACCTCGAACCGAACCGGAACCGCACCGAACTCGAGGATCTTGGCCAACTCGCGCGCCTCATCGGCGGTGAACGAGCCGCTGATCTGCACGGTGCCACCCGTGAACTCGGGTTCGTTGACCGTCGGCGCAGAGATCACGGTGCCGTCCAACACCATCGCCAATTGCCCGGTCGGGCATTGCGGGGTTTTGTTGAAACAAGCGGCGGCGAGTCGATTCCAGAGTTGGTCGCCGTCGACGCCGCTGCGAAGCCCGACGACGACGGCCCACTGACCAGTCTGCACATCGGGTTGCGCATCGTTCTTGAAAACTTTGCCTGAAGCTCCGGCGGGCCCGACCACATAGGCGATGCCCGACTTGTCGAACAGCAACACGGTTTGAGTCGGGTCGTTGGGGTCGTCACCGAGCCCCAAATCAGCCAGCGGATTCTCGGTAGTAACGACAACCGGCTCGGTGCTCGAAGTCTCGGGAACGGTCGTCTCGGGAACGGTCGTCTCGGGGACGGTCGTCGCGGTGATCGTCGTGGCGGTTGAAACGACTCGTGACGCTCCAGGACCGCCCGAAATTATGCCTGCGCCGTCTTCAACAGAGTCGCCCGTCGCCGGCAGGCTGGTGCTCGGGCTCGAACTGGTTGTCGTGCCCGGCAACGTGGTCGTCGTCGCATCTGGGTTGTAGATGCCCGATTGCAAAACCGGTCGCAGCAACAACTCTCCCGTACGGCCGATGATGTTCAACGCCTCCTGTTGGTCATTGACGCCCGGCAAGTTCACGACGACCGTGTCGCCCTGAAGAATGATTTCTGGTTCAGCGACGCCGATCGAGTCGACGCGGGCACGAATGATCTCGACGGCGACATCCAGACCGGTTGCGTCAAACTCACCCGCGGGTTGCAGCGTTACCGAGGCGCCGCCTTGAAGATCGAGGCCGAGAGCGGGCGTGTTGCCGGCTGCAAGATTCGCCACCAAACTCGCCCCGACCACGAATACGAGCAACACCAAGGTGACGACCTGGCGGCGCTTATTCATCGGCGACTGTCGTTTTCTTTGGCCGAATGATTATTCTTCGGTCTTTTGGGCCGGCGTCGAAACCTTGCGCGAAATCGAACCCTTGGCCACACGAATCTCGACCTTCTCGGCGATTTCAATCCACAGATATTCGTCTTCGATCGCCGAGATAAAGCCGTAGACACCAGAGTTCAAAACGACCTCGTCACCCTCGACGACGCTCGTCTGCAGCTTTGCATTTTCTTTCTGGCGCTTGCGCTGCGGACGAAGCAGCAAAAAATACATCGCCACGAAAATCAGCACCAACGGCAAAAGACCGACGATCGGGTTTCCGGTGTTTTCGGCCGGGGTTGCCGCCAAAACACCCCGGAATGGTGAATAAATCGCAAAAATCGCTGAATACATAGATGTCAAGTCTAGGGGTTATTGCTTCTGCTCGGCAGGCTCGACCCAAGTATCGAGCACCGATTTGCGCAGCCTGTCGAATTCGCCGCCGATAATCGCATCGCGCATTTGGCGCATCAAGTCGAGGGTGAAGGCGACGTTGTGCAACGACACGAGTCGGGCCGCCGTCGGCTCGTTGACCTGAAACAAATGCCGAATGTAACCCCGCGTATGGCGCCGACAAACGGGACAACCGCACTTTTCGTCGATCGGGTCTTGGCTGGTGGTGAATTCGCTGCGGGTGATGTTGAGTTTGCCGGCACTGGTCAGCGCCGTGCCATGTCGGCCGAGGCGGGTCTGCATCACACAGTCGAATTGATCGACGCCGAGATTCACCGCTTCGACCAGCGAAGCGGGGTCGCCCACCCCCATCAAATAACGCGGACGATCTTTCGGCAGATGTTCGATCGCCGCCGAAATGGCGTGCATCATTTCTTCGCGCGTCTCGCCGACCGAGAGACCACCGATGCCGTAACCGTCGAAGTTCAAATCGGCGGTAATTTTTGCGCTTTCCGCGCGCAGATCGGCGTCGATACCGCCTTGCACGATGCCGAACAAACTTTGGTCGGTTCGTGTATGCGTCGCCCTCGCCCGCCGCGCCCAATCTGATGTTCGCTTCAACGCCAGGCGAATCACCGCGTCCGAAGACGGCAACTCGGCGCAAACATCGAGCACCATTTGAATGTCGGCGCCCAATTGTTGTTGAACCAGCACCGCGCTTTCGGGCGTCAGCCGATGCATCGATCCGTCATAGGTCGAGCGAAACGAGACGCCGTCGTCGTCGACATCGGGATTCAACGAGAAAACTTGGAAGCCGCCCGAATCCGTGAGCGTCAATCCCTGCCAGCCGGCGAACGCGCCGAGGCCTCCCAAGTCTTCGACGACTTTCGCGCCAGGTCGGAGCATCAAGTGATATGTGTTGCCGAGTACGATGCGCGCACCCAATTGTTCGTAGTCTTGGGCGCTCAAATGACGAATCGCGCCGCGCGTGCCGACGGGCATGAAACAGGGCGTTTCGTAGTCGCCCCGGTGCGTCGTTGCCACGCCCGCACGGGCCGAGTCTTGCGCCGCGACCTGACGAAACTTCACCCCGAACATCGGTCACCACGGTAGCCAAGAGTTTTCATCGACAGATCGATCTGCATCGAACGCTAGTCACAGACTTCGGTCAAGCAGCATCGCGTCGCCGAACGAGAGCATTCGATAGCGCTCGGCGATCGCCGCCGCATAGAGATCGCGCCATCGATCGCCGACGAACGCGTCGATCATCATCAACAAGGTGGTGCGGGGCATGTGAAAATTCGTCATCAGCACGTCTACGAGTTTGAACTCGTAACCCCTGGAGATGAAAAGTTTTGTCCGACCATTTAGTTCACCCGAGGTCGCGGCCGACTCGAGTGCGCGGGTGGCGGTGGTGCCGACGGCGATTACCCGTTCGGCTTTTTCGCAAAGCGAAAGCGTCTCTTCGCTCACCTCGTAGCGTTCGCTGTGCATCGGGTGTCGAAGCGGGTCGGCCTCGGTCACCGGGGCGAACGTGTCGAGGCCGACCCTCAGATCGACCCTCAAGACTTTGACACCGTTTGACTCGAGGGCGGTCAACAATTGGGGCGTGAAATGCAGACCTGCGGTTGGCGCCGCCGCCGATGCCTCACGATTGGCGTAAACCGTCTGATATCGATCGGGTCGGTCTAACGAACTGGTGATGTAGGGCGGCAAAGGAATCTCGCCGTATTTGACCAGCAACTTGCGCACGACCGCGTCGTCGTCGGCCACGAACTCGACTTCGAACGTGTCTCCCGCGGCGGTTCTTTTTCCGACACGAACCAACTGCGTGCCGTCTGGCGCCGCCAACAACTCGCCTGGTTTGAGCCGCTTGCCTGGACGAACCAGGGCTTCCCACGCCACGGCCGAACCCTCGACCCGCTCGAGCAACAAAACTTCTGCCGCACCGCCCGTTTTCCTAAACAAGCGCAAGCGGGCGGGAATGACTTTCGTGTCGTTGACCACGATCACATCGCCGGCACGACAAAACTCGACCAGATCTTTCACCTGCCGATGCAACGGAGTGTTCTCGTCGCCCTGATCGACCATCAGTCGCGCCGAGTCGCGAGGTTCGACGGGCGTTTGGGCGATCAGCTCGGGCGGCAACCCGTAGTCGAAATCTTCGATGCGCACGAAGTGCCGAGTTTAAAACAGTTCGGGTTGACCCTCGGGCGGATTCTGACCCAGATGGCGCCAAGCCGATGGCATCGCCACCCTGCCTCTCGGGGTTCTGGCGAGCAACCCCTGCTGAATCAAGAAAGGCTCGTAGACGTCTTCGATCGTCTCGGTTTGCTCGCTGACCGAAATTGCCAAGGTCGACAAACCGACTGGACCGCCACCGAACTGCATGCACAGCGCAGACAAGATCGCCCGATCTAGTTTGTCGAGACCCAATTCGTCGACCCCGAACACCTCGAGCGCTTGCCGTGCGCTGGATTTGGTCACCTTGCCGTCACCCCGCACTTCGGCGTGGTCGCGCACGCGTCGCAACAGCCGGTTGGCGATGCGCGGCGTGCCGCGCGACCTGCGCGCGATTTCGTGGGCTCCGTCTGAATCGATGGTGACCTTCAAGATTTTTGCCGTGCGCAAAACAATTTTTTCAAGTTCGTCGACCTCGTAGAAGTCGAGTCTGGCGACAAGACCGAAACGATCGCGCAACGGGCCGGTGATCATGCCGGTGCGCGTGGTCGCGCCGATCAACGTGAACCTGGGCAGGGTCAGGCGAATCGAGGATGCCGAAGGACCTTTGCCGACGACGATGTCGATCTGAAAATCTTCCATCGCGGGATACAAAATTTCTTCGACCTGTCTCGACAACCTGTGGATCTCGTCGATGAACAGGACATCGTTGTTGTCGAGTTTGGTGAGAATCGCGGCCAGGTCACCGGCGCGCTCGAGTGCCGGCCCGGAAGTGATGTGGATCTTCGCCGCCATCTCGACGGCGACGATGCCCGCCATCGTGGTCTTGCCCAGACCGGGCGGACCCGCCAACAAAATATGGTCGGCCGATTGTTCGCGTTTGCGGGCGGCTTCGAGCACGATGCCGAGGTGTTCTTTGAGCTCGCGCTGACCGACGAACTCGTCGAGCGACCTGGGTCGCAACCCGACATCGTCTAGATCGGCCGGATCTGTTGTGATCGCCGGATCCGTGAACTCTTCACGCACGACGGGCCCCCAGCAGATTCAGCGCCTCGCGAAGCATCGCTTCAGGCTCACCACCGACTTTGATTTCACGCAGCACATCACGAATTTCATCGGCCATGTAACCCAGCCCCGCCAGGGCGTCGCGCACATCGCCGACCGCCGAGGAGCCGCCGACCTTGTTCGCGGTGTCGAGCACGTTGAGTTGCAGGCGGCTCTTCAATTCGATCAACAAGCGCTCGGCGGTTTTCTTGCCGACCCCCGGCACGAGCGTCAGCGCGGCGATGTCGCCGCTCGCCACGATGTCGATCAAGGCGCGCGGCGAATGCGTGGCCAAGACCGCCATCGCCATGGTCGGGCCCACCCCGTGGGTCGCGATCAAAACTTCGAAGCACTGCCGCTCGTCGCGATCGGAGAAACCGAACAGCGACTCGACGTCTTCGCGCACATGATGATGAACATATAAAAACGCCTTGGTCGTCGGCTCGAGTTCGCCGAGAGTCTTCGGCGTCACCTGCACGAGATAACCCAAGCCGTTCACCTCGAGCAGAACTTTCGAGTCGTTCAGTCGCTCGAGCACGACCCCGCGTAACGAACCGATCATGCGATCGCCCTGCTTGCGCGCGAGAGTTCTTGGGCGGCCAGCCCTTTTGCGCCGTGTGTCGCCATGGCGATCTGCATCGCCAACGGACTCGAGGCGACATGACACAAGGCGATCGCCGCCGCATCGGCCGCATCGGCGGGTTTTGGAATCGTGCTCAAACCGAGACGCTGCTTGACCATTTTTTGTACCTGCGATTTGTCGGCCCCGCCCCAACCTGCGACCGCGAGTTTCACCTGGTTCGGCGAATACTGTGCGACCTCAACCCCGCGTCGGGCGGCTTCGCTCAACACCAGGCCGCTCACCTGACCCACGCTCATCGCGGTGCGAACATTGGCCTGGAAGAAAACTTGTTCGATCGCCAAGACTGCTGGCGAATATTGGTCAAACAACGAATCAAACTCATCGGCCACTTCGGCGAGTCGCTCAGGCGTCGACTTGGTCTTTTCGGTGGTCAGAACCCCGAGGCTGACCAGTTTGATTTCGGTGTTTTGTCGAACCCGCAATACCGCATAGCCACATCGGGTCAGACCCGGATCGATACCCAACACCGTCGTCTCGTCAGGCTGTGGGGCGAACATATGTTCATCTTAGTCGGGGCTGCTTTACGCCTGGGCGACCGCCTCGATCAATTCGGCCACTGGCCGAAACGTCACGCCGAGCACAGCCCGATGGACGTACTTCACCACGCCCTGCGGGTCGACCACGAAAACGCTTCGCCGCGGCAGACCCAGCGGCCCGACCGTGCCGTAACTGGCAGCCACCGTTTTTTGGGTGTCGGCCAACAAAGGAAATTTGAACCCTCGGTTGGCGCTGAAACTCTCGTGGCTCGCCACATCTTGGGCCGAGATGGCCAAAATCTGCGCGTTGACCTTTTCGAACTGTTGAAGCTCGTTGTTGTAAGCGCAAAGTTGCTTGGTGCAAACGAGCGTCTCGTCACCCGGATAAAAGACCAAAACGACCGTCTTGCCCCTGAACTGCGAAAGGCTGTAAGACTTCGAACCCGTGCCGGGCAGGGTGAAGTCTGGGGCTATCGAACCGACTTCGACAGAAAAGTTTTCAGACATTTTTCTACCCGACCTCCTGCATCAACGACTCGGCAATATCGAAATTAGCAAACACATCTTGCACATCGTCGTTGTCATCGAGCTCGCCCATGATCCGCAGGATCGCCTTGGCCTCGGCGGCGTCGGTGACGGCGACCATGTTCGACGAAAGCATCGTCGTCGACGCCGAGGCGACGGTGACCCCGGCCGACTCGAGCGCCGTCTTGAGGTCAAAAACCTGGCTTGGATCAGTCGTTACTTGCCACATTTCGTCATCGGGCGAAACATCTTCTAGACCGTGCTCGAGCCCGACGGTCATCAACAAGTCTTCGCTTGTCGACTTGGGCACCAGCAAAAGCCCTTTGCGCGAGAACTGCCACGCCACCGAACCTGGCGCCGCCATCGAGCCGCCTTGCTTCGAAAAGATCATCCGCACATCGGCCGCGGTTCGGTTGCGATTGTCGGTCAGAATCTCGATCAGCATCGCCACCCCGCCCGGTCCGTAGGCCTCGTAGGTCACCGACTCGTAGGATTTGCCGTCTGTTTCGCCGATGCCCCGCTTGATCGCGCGGTCGATCGCGTCGTTGGTCATCGACGCCGCTTTCGCCTTTGCCACGACCGTGCGCAACGAGGCGTTCGTCGCCGGGTCGCCACCGCCCTCGCGCGCCGCCACCTCGAGCAGTCGCGAAAGTTTGGCGAAGGTCTTGCCGCGCACTTTGTCGATCGCGGCCTTCTTGTGCTTGATCGTCGCCCATTTTGAGTGACCCGACATGGTTAGATCTCCTTCAGGAAAAGTCGATGAATGCGATCGTCGTGAGAAAGTTCGGGGTGAAACGAGGCGACCATCACATTGTTCTGCCTGGCAAGCACGGCGTCCTCTTCGAGTTCAGCCAGCACCGTCACGCTCGGGCCGAGTTTCGAGATTCGCGGCGCCCTGATGAAAACTGCGTGGAACGGCGAAGAAAAGGTTTTCACCTCGATGTCGGCCTCGAAACTGTCGACTTGGCGGCCGTAGGCGTTGCGCTGCACCTCGATGTCGATCGCTTCAAATGAAAGTTGATCGGCTCGCCCGTCCAAAATTTTTTTCGAAAGAAGAATCATCCCGGCACAGGTGCCAAAAACCGGCATGCCCTCATGCACCGACTTCTTCACCGGTTCGAACAATTCGGAAGACTCGAGCAATTGCGAGATGGTCGTCGACTCGCCCCCTGGCAAAACCAACGCATCGACTTGACCGAGATCTTGGGGTGTTCGAACTTCACGACAATTGACGCCGAGCGTTTCGAAAACCAATTCGTGACTGGCGAAAGCACCCTGCAACGCCAGAACACCGACCGTCTTGGCCGAATTATTTGACGACGACCGCACCACCTGGAGGCCTCGAGTCGTTCACCAGCCGCGCTCCGCGTATCGTTGTTCGATTTTGTCCATGCCGATGCCGGTCATCGGCACACCCAAATTGCGACTCACTTTGGCGATGATGTCGGCGTCTCGGAAATGCGTCGTCGCCTCGACGATCGCCTTCGCGCGCGGCGCCGGGTCGTCGCTCTTGAAAATTCCCGAACCGACAAACACTGCCTGGGCGCCCAATTGCATCGCCAATGCCGCGTCACTGGGTGTGGCGATGCCACCCGCGCAGAACAACGGCACCTGCAACCAGCCAGTTTCGGCGATCTCTTGCACGAGCGGCAGGGGCGCCTGCAGTTTTTTTGCCCAGTCGAACAACTCGGCCGAGTCCGCCTGCTCGATCTTGCGAATGTCGCCGATTATCGAACGTAGGTGGCGCACCGCCTCGACGATGTTTCCGGTGCCGGCCTCGCCTTTCGACCTGATCAGCGCCGCACCTTCGCTGATGCGACGAAGCGCCTCGCCAAGGTTGGTCGCACCGCAAACGAACGGCACGGTGAATTTGAACTTGTCGATGTGATGCGACTCGTCGGCCGGAGTTAGAACTTCGCTCTCGTCGATGAAATCGACGCCGAGAGATTCGAGCACTTGCGCCTCGACGAAATGCCCGATGCGCGCCTTGGCCATCACAGGAATCGAACAGACGGCCTGGATGCCGTTGATCATTTCGGGGTCGCTCATGCGAGCCACGCCCCCGTCGCGACGAATATCGGCGGGCACACGCTCGAGCGCCATCACCGCGCAGGCTCCGGCGTCTTCGGCGATTTTCGCCTGCTCGGGATTGACGACATCCATGATCACGCCGCCCTTGAGCATTTCTGCCAGCCCGCGTTTGACGACCATCGAGCCCGTTGTCGACTTGCTAGCCCTGTCGGTTTCGCGTTTTGCCATTGTCAAACCTCTCGCGTGGACAGCCCCATCGTACCGAACCCGTCGGCGAGTTTTTGAAACGACTCTTTACGGATAAGCGACGCTCGCGGGGTCGACCCCCGCGGGCACATGCGCCGCCGACTTGGCACGAATCACTTCAACCCAAGTTCGACCCGGCGTCATCTTGATCACGGCACCCTTTGTGTCTTTAAACACATATGGCTTGAGCGGGTCGGTTCGCTCCCAAGTGCCCTGCACCAAGACGCCGGCCGTGTAGACCCAAACTTCGCCGCTGCCGATCGTCTTGGCCACCGGGCTCGAACCCGACTTGCCATAGACCACCGACATGACGATCACATTCGCCGCGTTGATGCGCACATCTTGCATGTCGACATGCGACTCGTCGCCTTGCGAACGGACGAACGCCAGATTCTCGGCGCTCCACTCCCACATCACGTCGACACCATCCATCGAGATTTTTACGGCGCCCGCCGGTTTGGCATCGCTGGGCGTCGTCTCGGTGTCTGCCCGATATTCGAATTGTGGCAGCGGTGGCTGGGCTCCCGCGGGGGCGAGCGTCCACAGTTTTGTCGTCTCGGCCAAAAGGTTGTGCGGCGCGACACGGCTCGACTCGCGCTTGTAACCACCCGCCTCGTTGGCGGCCGAATGGCTCAAGTCGACCATCGTCGATTTGCGGATCGCCGCCGTCACCTTTGAGTTGCCGCCGCTCCAGGCGAACAACGGGCTGTTCAACGAAGCCAACAAGTCGATGTCTTGCAGTCGACCGCTACGAACCGGGCCGACCGGATCGCTGCCCTGCGAGTGAAAAACCGCGGCGAAACGCGTGAGTTGTTCGACGTTTTCCTCGAACACGATGTCGGCCTGGTTCAAACCCCACTGCGGACGCGATTTCGGGTGGTTGTCGATCTTGACGACCAGCGCGGGGCGACCGATCACCGTCTCGTCGGGGGCCTGCGCGCCGGTCAGGGGTGCGCGCACGATCGGGATCGTCGTGGTGGTCGTCTCGGCGACCGTCGTCTCGGTGGCTTGAGCGACCGTGGACTCGACGGTCGTATCGGTGGTGCCACCGCAACTAGCGACAACCAGACCCAACACAGTCGACGCGATGAGACCCGTGCGCAAAGTTCGCATTTTTACATCTCCCTTAACAGTGCTATTCGCTCGGAGAGCGGTGGATGTGTATTGAACAGTTTATGAAATCCGGCGAGTCGACCCGCGTCATTCACCCCCGACAACGGTTGCTCAATCCACATATGGGCGGTAGCCATGCTGGCCGAGTGCGTCACGGTGCTGTCTTTTTGAAGTTTTTCCAGCGCCGAAATCAAACCCGGCGGGTAGCGCGTCAATTGACAGGCTGAGACATCGGCCAGAGTTTCGCGACGACGACTGACGCTGGCTTGCATGATGCGCGCGATGATTGGCGCGAGAATCAACAAGACGAAGCCGACCAGTGCCAGCGGATTGCTCGAGTTGCCGCGATCAGATGATCGACTCACCCGCCCGCCGTTCCACCACATCATGCGTATCGCCAAGTCTGTGAGTATCGCGATCGTGCCGACCAGCGTCACCGCCATCGTCGAAACCAAAATGTCGTAATTGCGAATGTGCGAGAGTTCGTGGGCGATGACTCCCTCGAGTTCGACCCGGTCCAACAGTTCGAGAAGTCCGCTGGTGACGGCGATCGCCGCATGTTTGGGATTGCGGCCGGTGGCGAACGCGTTCGGCGCGGGGTCGTCGATCACATACACGCGCGGCTTCGGCAGACCGCCGGCGATGCACAAACCTTCCACCAAATTATGCAAACGCCGATAGACGACCTCGTCGGCGGGCTTGGCCCGACTGACTCGCAAAGCGATCGAATCCGACTTCCAATACGAGGTGAACGCCATCAGCGCGGAGAACACCAGGGCGATCGATGTGCCGACGACCGGGTCGCCAAGAAACTGGCCGATCGCCACGCCGGCCAGCATGGTGAACAACACGAAACCAAGCAACAGGAAAACCGAGCGCCGTTTGTTCGACGCGATTAGTTCGTACATCGTGAGGCGCGAACTTAGAACTGAACTTTGGGTGCCGACTTTTCGGCGTCGGTGGCCTCGAAGAATTCGCTGTCTTCGAACTTGAAGAGCGAGGCGAAAATCACGCTCGGAAAAGTGTGCACGGCGTTGTTGTAGGTCAAAACCGCGTCGTTGAAGAACTGGCGGGCATAGGCGATGCGGCTCTCGGTGTTGCTCAACTCTTCTTGCAGGTTGAGGAAACTCGCGTTCGCTTTCAGATCGGGATACGACTCGGAAAGTGCGAACAGCTGGCGCAACGCACCCGACAAAGCGTTGTCGGCGCCGGCCTGACTTGCGACCGTGCTCGGCGCCGCCATCGCCAGATTGCGCGCGCTGATCACATCTTGCAGGGTTTTTTGCTCGAAACTTGCGTAGCCCTTCACAGTCTCGACGAGATTGGGTATCAGTTCGATGCGACGCTTCAATTGGACATCGATTTGCGACCAGGCATTCTCGACCTGGTTTCGCTTCTGCACCAGGTTGTTATAGGTCACCACGACGAAGATCACCACCGCAAAAACCAGAACCAAAATTATCCAAGTTGTCATTTGTCTCCCAAGCTTTCTTTAAAAATATTCTAATGGATGATCACGAGAACTGCGGTTTTCGCAAAACTCGATCTGAGAACATTCTCACGATTCGGCTTTTCGGATGATGATCGGGGTCGACGCTCTCGCGCTCCAAAACTTTGTGGTAGATATCGACATAAATTTCGGCGAGATGCCGCATCGACAGTTCTTTCGCCCGAGCAAGACCGCCGAGACGCAACTGCGACGCCAGTTGTTTGTCGTTGATGATTCGTGTCAGTGCTTCACCAAGGGCGACCGCGTCACCCGGCTCGACCAACAGCGCGTTCACCAGATCGGTTGCGACGTTTTTGTAACCGTCGAGAGAACTGGCGACCACGGGTGCGCCGCTGGCCATCGCCTCGAGCACGACGATGCCAAACGACTCGCTGTGCAACGAAGGCGCGCAAAAAACGGCGCATCGCGCGAGGCGATCTATCTTCTCGGCATCGGAGATTCGTCCCAGCCAAGAAATGCGAGGATCGTGCGCATACTTGGCCTTGAGAACATCGATCCCCTCCCCGTCCGAGGCGACCCACAACTCGGTGTCGTCGGCGAGCTTCTCGAAAGCCTCGAGGAGCACCGCCAGACCCTTTCGTGGTTCGAACCTGCCGCAAAAGAAAACGACGTTGCTCGCGCCGCGACCCGAGTCGTCGCGAAGATACAGGTCGTTCTCGATGCCGTTGAACAAAATTTCGTAGTCTCCGCCCAAATATCTGTGGGCCAACTCTCTGGCTTGGGGCGAAACGGCCGTGCGTGCATCGAGAAAATCGGCGATCCAGTTGACGCCTTTGCTCAAGCGGCCGTACCAGGCGATGTCGCCGGCGGCGTGGAAGGTGCCGATCATCGGTGCGAGCCGAACCAGTAGCGCCGTCACCGTCGGCCCCGGCGCGATCGGCTCGTGCAAATGCAAAACGTCGAACGATTCGTCGTTGATCGCCCTGATCGTGCGCAGCGCGGCTGCGGGGTCTGGCGCGAGCGGCACGATAGAACCGTTCGCCGCCGTCGGCAGGCTGTTGCCGAGCGGGGTCACGAACGGCTCGGGCGGTGGGCCGTCGCACGGGCCGAGAACCCGGGCCTCATGCCCCATTTTTCGCAATTCACGGGCCAGCCCCAACACCTGCACTTGCACCCCGCCCGGAATCGTCAGACTGTAAGGACAGACGAGACCAATGCGCAACATTTTCTTGCGCACATATTTCGTGCCGACTTGGGCGGGTCTAGGCGTTGCCGACTCTGAACGACTTCCCGAGATCGACTTCACGACCTACACGGTACGACCATAAACAGATCTGCAACTTAATGGTTTCGCGCCGCGCACTTTCGGCAGTATCAGATGATTTCAGACAGCAGTTTTGTCGCTCGGCCAATTTGGCTGGAACAAGTGCCATTGTTCGGGCGCCTTCCTGATCAGGCTCTCGATCGCATCCACGAGGTCTTGGGTCAGCCGCGAGATATCTTCTCGAAGCGAGCCCGCCCGAGTCACGGCGATCGGCGCCATCACCACCGTTCGGTGCTGGTCGAAGCCCGGCGAAAAATAGGTGCCGAGCGGCAACAATGCCGCCCCTGTGCGCAAAGCGAAGAACGCCGGACCGGCGGGCACAGTCGTGATCTCGCCGAAAAATTTGGTGCTGACTCCGTTGCCTTGCAGATCTCTGTCGCAGAGCAAAGCCACGATTTCGTTTTTTGCGAGCGCCGCTTGCACTGCGACGCCCGCGTTGTCGTCGAGCGGAATCACCGAGACACCGTAACTCTTGCGCAATTCGGTGAACAATTTGAACACGGGCTCCGACTCGAGTCTTTCGACAACGGCATGAAGTTGATGCCCCTGGTGAATCAACCATCGCCCCGACCACTCCCAGCCGCCCAGGTGTGGCAGCGCCAGGATCACGCCCTTGCCATTGAGCAGACCGTTTTCGATGTGTTCGAAGCCCTCGACGACGATGCCCGATTCGATCTGCCGCTTGTTCAAAAACGGCAACCTGAGGGTCTCGAGGTAATAGCGCGCATAGCTTCGATACGCCCGATTCACCACCCGTCTGAGTTCTCTGCCCCGCAAATTCGGGTCGACACGGCGCATGTTCGCACCGACGATCTGCCTCTTGGCGCGCAGAAAAAAACAAACCACCGGCACGACGACGGCGTCGATGATTTTGAAAACGAAAGTGGGTGCGAGCGCGGCGAGCCGAGAGATTATTCGAAGGCCAAAAATCACTGAACTCGACGACGACGCGAGACCCGCAGGCGACGATCGTCGCGTCGGGCCCGGCGCGATGCGCGACGCGACTGGCGCAACGCCACCTTGTCGGCTATCGCCGGCGCGACCGCCGCTTGGTTCCAGACCTTGAAGAACCTCTGAATCGCCGTGATGGTGACCAGAGCGAGCATCAGCACCATCGCCCAGAACAACAGCGCGTCAAACAAAAGACCCACGCACAACAGAATGATCCGCTCGGCGCGCTCCATTAGCCCGCCCTTTGCGGTGAGACCCAACGACTCGGCCTTGGCCCGCTGATAAGAAATAAGCGACGACACGGCCATGACGGCAAACACCAAAATCGACGCATAGGCGCCTCGCTGATAGGCCAAAAACCACGCCACGCCCCCGAGCAAAATCGAGTCGGTGACGCGGTCGATCGTCGAGTCGAAAAATGCCCCGCGTTGGCTGGTCTGGTTTGACGCCTTGGCCAATGCCCCGTCGAAGAGATCGGGCAGGGCCGCCAAAACGACGAGCAGCAAACCCAGGCGCAATGCCCCGACACCGATCGCCACGGCGGCGGCGCACGCCACGACGACGCCGACCAGCGTCAGGTGATCGGGCGAGATTCGGGTGCGTCGAAGTTGTTCGCCGACGGGTCGAACGAATTTTTCGACCTGATGGCGAAACCTGCCGTCGAACATCTCTCAATCTTAACGGTCGGGGTTATCTTCGACCAGACACTCGACCACGCGCGCATCGACGGCGTCGATCAACACGAGACCCCGTTGCAATGGCGGCTCTTGCGCGCTGTAACACATCACCCGCCAAGTCGGTCGACTTCTGAAACCGCGCCAAACTTGTTGCGCCGACGCATGCCCGACGGCGAAGCCCACCGCGCGGGTCGCGTGAACCAGCGCGAGTTTTTCATCCACGGTCATGCGCCAAGACGCCGACAAAGAAAATGCGCCGACCAATGCGAGCAGCACCGCCGCGCCGAGAAAACCACGGCTTACCAAACCCGACTCGCTAGAGCCTTTCAAGAACCAGAGCAGTGCCGAAACCGCGGCGAGACACATATATATGACTGCCGGAATACGACGCCGACTGTTGTCGGGAAACTTGTAGGGGCCGACGAAAGCCGAGACATTGAGATCTTCGGGTAGCTCGTCGCGAATCTCGTCACGAGAGTCTTTTTCTTTATCCGCCATGATCTCGCCGCTCAACTTTGCTTGGCCCAGGCCTGCCTGATTCGATCGGCGCTCACATCGAGCGCCTCGGGCAAAATTTTGGTGTTCGCAGTGGTGACCATGAAGTTGGTGTCGCCACCCCAACGCCCCACAACATGCACATGCAGGTGCTGGGCGATGCTGCCGCCCGCCGCCTCGCCCAGGTTGATGCCGACATTCATCGCCTCGGGTTTGTAGACAATTTTGAGCACCTTCACCGCCGTGGTCACGGTAGACCAAAGTTCGGCGGTTTCGGCAGGATCAAGGTCTTCCAGATTCGCAACCTCGCGATAAGGCACCACCAGCAGATGACCCGACGTGTATGGAAACGCGTTCATCAGGGCAAAGACCTTTGCCCCGCGGTGCACGATGTAACTCTGCTCGTCGGTCAGGTCGCTGCGCAAGATTTGCGTGAAGATCGAAACGTCCGATTTCTTTTGAGCACCCTGTCCGTGCACGACGTACTCGGCGCGCCAGCCGTTCCAGATTCGCTCGAGCATGCTCACTCAGCCGACATCCGCGGCTAGTTGCTCGATGAAATTGGCAAGACCGACATCTCGTCGAACCTCGCCGCCCCGAGGGTTGACGCCGACGGTCGAGTTTTTGACATCATCGTCGCCCACCACCAGCACGTAAGGAATTCGCTCGAGTTTCGAGGCACGAATTCGTTTGCCCAACTGTTCGTCGGCGACAAGTTGATCGACGCGATAACCCGACTTGGTCAACTGATCGACGACCTGCGACGCGTAACCCTCGTGGGCCGACGCCACGGCGAGCACGCGCACCTGCACCGGCGCGAGCCATGTCGGGAATGACCCGCCATAGTGCTCGAGCAGCACGCCGAAGAATCTTTCGATCGAACCAAACAACGCCCGATGCAACATGATCGGGCGCCTTCTCGAATTGTCGCTGGCGATGTATTCAAGACCGAAACGCTCGGGCAGGTTGAAGTCGCATTGAATCGTGCTCAACTGCCACTTGCGGCCGATCGCGTCGCGCACGTCGATGTCGATCTTGGGTCCGTAGAAAGCGGCGTCTCCGGGCGAGACGGAATATTGCAACCCATGGCGGTTCAACGCCTCGGTTAGCGCGTCGGTGGCTTTCTGCCAGATCGCATCCGACCCGACCGACTTTTCGGCGTTGCGCGTGCTCAACTTGAAATCGAATTCTGTGAAACCGAACCTGCGCAAAACGCTGAGCACGAAGTCGAGCAACGAGGTGATCTCGTCGGCCATTTGTTCTTCGGTGCAGAAAATATGGCTGTCGTCCTGGGTGAAGCCGCGAATTCGCAGCAAGCCGTGCAACGTGCCGGCCCGCTCGTAGCGGTAGACCGTGCCCAACTCGAAAAGGCGAAGCGGAAGCTCTCGATAGCTGCGTTGGCGGTCTCGATAGATCAGGCAGTGCATCGGACAATTCATCGGCTTGGGGTAATAGACGCCGTTGTCCATCTCCATCGGCGGATACATGCCGTCTTTGTAGAACTGCAGGTGACCCGACGTCTCGAACAGATGCGCGTTCGCCAAATGCGGGGTGAAAACAAATTTGTACCCGCCGTTTTGATGGCGTTCGCGACTGTAGTCCTCCATCAATTTTCGCACGATCGCGCCCTTCGGGTGCCAGACCGCGAGCCCGCCGCCCAACTCCTGCGGAAACGAGAGCAGATCCATTTCGACGGCCAATCGACGGTGGTCGCGTTTTTCCGCCTCTTCGAGCCTGTGCAGGTGCTCGGCGAGCGCCGACTTCGACTCCCACGCGGTGCCGTAGATGCGCTGCAACATCGGCCCCTTCTCGTTGCCGCGCCAATACGCGCCGGCCACTTTCATCAACGCGAAGTGACCGAGACGACTGGTCGAGGGCACGTGCGGGCCGCGACACAAGTCGACGAAGGTCTCGCTGTTGCGATAGACGCTCACCGCGTCGGCGCTGCCCGCCTCGAGGGCATCGGTCGAGTCGGCGTCACCTTTCGTTACGCGCTCGATGATTTCGCACTTGTACGGCTGATCTTTGAACAGTTTCAGGGCCTCGTTCGCGGTCATTTCGGCGCGCACGAACTGCTGATCTGCGTCGACGATTTTTTTCATCTGCGCCTGAATCGCCACCAGGTCGTCGTCGCTGAAAGTTTTGCCGCCGGGCAGTTCGAAGTCGTAGTAAAACCCGTCTTCAATCGCGGGACCGATCGAGAACTTCGAGCCTTCGAACAACTGCAAGACGGCCTGGGCCAAAACATGCGCCGTCGAATGACGCAAGACATGACGGCCCGCTTCAGTGTCGGCGGTGATGATCGAGACCCGAGCACCGTCTCTTAACGGCCGATTCAGGTCGGTTTCGACTCCGTCGATCATCGTGGCGACGGCGGCCTGGGCCAGACGCTTGCCGATCGACGACGCCAAATCGAGCCCGGTCGCACCTGACGCGAGTTCACGGGTTGACTCGTCGGGCAGACGAACCGTGATCGTCGAAGCCGCCTTATTCACGCAAACAGTCTAGATTGCGACGGTTTTAAATGTGGGTTCGATTTGCGCTCGAACGCTTTGGCGCGTAGTCGTAGACATACTCTTGCCCGGTCAGCGCCTGAATCTTCGTCATGATCTCGTCGGTCAACTGTCGCAACACCTCTGGGTCGTCGGCGCGTTCGAGATATTTGCGGGTGTCGATCGGGTCGCCGATCTCGATCTTGCATCGTTTGGCGAACTTCGGCATCACGGTGTCGGGCGCCATGATCGCGTCGGTGCCCGTGATGCCAACGGGAAACACGGGGCACCCGAATTTCAGCGCCAATCTCGCCGCGCCCGTTCGGCCCTTGTAAAGCTTGCCGCTCCTGCTTCGCGTTCCCTCGGGAAAGATGCCGAAGAGTTCGCCGCGCTCGAGCACCCTCTCGACGGCCGTCATCGCCACGGTCGCGCTTTCACCGCCGGTTCGGTCGAGTGGGATCATGCCGATTTTGGTGAACAACCACCGCGTCTTGAACGAGTCCATGTATTCGCTCTTGCCGACGACCGACATGTTTCGCGGCGAGAAAGTCAGCAGGAACACCGAGTCGAGAAAACTGATGTGGTTGGCGCAAAGTATCGCCGGCCCCGTAGACGGAATTTTCTCGAAACCCACGAGCGTGAATCGCCACAAACTCTTCGCCGTAAATCGGCAAAATGGCCTGAAGCGCGTCTGGAATTTCGTCGCCCCGACATATTTGGACGGGTCGAAACTGACTTTCTTCGCGTTCATGATTGGGTTGTTTCGACTTTCTTCGACCGCTGGTCGAGGTCAATGCCGAGCAGGCTCGCGCCCGCAGCAACACTTTGCCCCGCGGCGGCAGTCGCGTCAAGTGCGGCGATCGCCGCGGGCGTGTTCAAATCGTCGTCTAGGGCGTGGCGAACCGCGTCAAGTCCCGCCCGCCCGTCACCAGACTTGGCGTTTGACCACGACGCCAGGCGTTTCTCGGCCGCCTGCATCGACGACGGGGTCCATTCCCATTCGGTGCGATAGTGATTGGCGATCAAGGCCAGACGAATCGCCCGCGGATCGTGGATCTGGCGCAAACGATCCACGAATTCGAGGTTGCCGAGGCTCTTCGACATCTTGCTGCCGTTCATGAACACCATCGCGACATGCATCCAGTGGCGAACGAACAATTCTCCGGTCGCCGCCTCTGATTGGGCTCGCTCGCATTCGTGATGAGGAAAGATCAGGTCGCTCCCCCCGCCGTGGAGGTCGATCGTCGTGCCGAGTTCGCGCAGGGCGAGCGCCGAGCATTCGATATGCCAACCGGGCCGACCCGGCCCCCACATCGTGTTCCAACTCGGTTCGTCGGCGGCCGAGGGTTGCCACAGCACGAAATCGAGCGGGTTTCTTTTGTGCGGATCCTCGATGTTGCCGCCGCGCTCGGCGGCGAGCCGTTTCATCGTCTGTTGGTCGTAATTCGAGACGCTGCCGAACGAACCGAACTTCGTGACATCAAAGTAGACGCTGCCACCGGCCTGATAGGCGAAGCCCCGGTCGAGCACCATGCCGATGAACCCCCTGATGTCGGCGATCGCCGACGACGCGCGCGGAGTGCTGTAGACATCCAGTGCGTTGAGAGCCTTCATGTCGGCCTCGAACCTCGCCTCCTCCCCCGCCGCCAGATCCAGATAATGAACGCCGAGTTCGCGCGCCTTGGCGAACAACGGATCGTCGATGTCGGTGACGTTGCGAACGCACTTGATAGTGTGCCCCGCGTCGATCAATCGGCGCTGCAGGACATCGTAAGAGATGAAGGTGAACGCGTGGCCGATGTGGGTCGCGTCATACGGCGTGATGCCGCAGGTGTACATCAATATTTGTTTGCCTGGCGAAAAATCTACGACACTCCTTTTTGCGGTGTCATACAGCTTCATCGTCAAACGGCGTCACCACGAACGGGAATACCCGTGAGTCTCGGCGCGACACGGGTCTTGTATCGCACATTCAACTGCAACAGCACCGCGGTGAACGCTTCGATCGCCAAGGCGTTCGACAATGTGCCCGAGTTCAACGGTCGACAGCCGGGAATCTTGGCGACGATCTCGCAAACCGTTGCGGTCGCCGTCGGGTCGTCCGAACAAATCAAGACATCGCTGTCGACCTCGTGCCCAAGACGACCAAGTTCGGTCGCCGGCAAGTGCTGAAATGCGGCGACGACCCTCGACAGCGGAATCTCGGCTTGCACATGGGCGGCGATGCTGCCTCGCGGCGGCACCAGCGGCTGAAACTCTTTGCCGACTCGCACCAGTGCGTTGGCCATCGTCACCACGATTTTTCCGGCGAGATCCTGCACATGTTCGTTGACGACGGTCGCCGCCGAGTCCCACGGTGTGGCGATCACGACGAGATCGCATTTTGCCGCCGCATCGTTGTCGCCGCCCGAGAGATTCAACTTGTAATCGGGCCACTTTTTCTTCAGTTCGCCACAGACCGTTTGCGCCTTGTTCGCGTCGCGCGAACCCAGGATCACCTCGTAACCGACCGATGCCAGACGCAAACCGAGCGCGCCCCCGGCAGGACCAGTGCCGCCAAGCAAGCCGATGCGCATACTCCGCAACGATATCTGTTCAGAGCAACTACCGTTGAGCGCGTGGGTATTCTCGCGGGCAAAAATCTGGTGATCACCGGCGTGCTGACCGACGCGTCATTGGCATTTGGTGTCGCCCAACTCGCCCAACAAGAGGGCGCGAAGATCGTTCTCACGGGCGCGGGTCGCGGCCTTTCGATCACGCAGCGCGCCGCAAAAAAACTGCCGATGCAGGTCGAAGTAGTCGAGTTCGATGTGACCGTCGATGAACACACGGTCAACGCACGAGATTCGGTGAAAAAAATTCTCGGGTCGGTCGACGGCGTCCTGCACTCGATCGGGTTCGCGCCGGCGGCATGCCTCGGCGACGACTTCATGAAGGCGTCTTGGCAGGATGTTTCGACCGCGCTGCAGATTTCGGCCTATTCGTTGAAGACTTTGGCCGACGCCTTCGTTCCTCTGATGACCGCGGGTGGTTCGATCGTCGGTCTCGACTTCGACAACACCGTCGCCTGGCCGGCATACAACTGGATGGGCGTGGCCAAGTCGGCGCTCGAGAGCACGAACCGCTACCTGGCCAAGGCCCTCGGGCCGAAGAATATTCGCTGCAATTTGATCGCGGCGGGCCCGATACGAACCATGGCGGCGAAGTCAATACCGTCTTTCGCCGCCTTCGAGGACATTTGGGACAAACGCGCCCCGCTCGGCTGGAATGTCAACGACTCGACACCCGTGGCGCGCAGCGCGGTGGCGCTGTTGAGCGATTGGTTTCCTTCGACGACCGGCGAGATCATTCATGTCGATGGCGGTTTTCACTCAACGGGTGCCTGACCGTTGAAAAATATTGCTCGCAATATCCGCAAATTCGTCGCGAGTGTCGCCACGTTCTCGACGGTTTCGATCGGCATCGTCACGGTCTCGGGGTCTTCGCCGGTCTCGGCCGCGACTGGCAACAAAGACTTCGCCCTCGACGAACAGTGGGGTCTGCAGGTCACCAACGTCAGGGATGTTTGGCCAATCAGCACGGGGGTCGGAGTCATCGTGGCGGTCGTCGACTCGGGTTCGGGGCCCAATCCCGACTTGAACCAGAACCTTCTGCCAGGGCGATCGATCGTCAGGGGTCGAAACGAAGATAGCGCGACCGACGTCGACATGACGGGCCATGGCAGCCACGTCGCGGGAATCATCGCGGCTCAAATGAACAACGACATCGGTATCGCCGGGGTCGCGCCCAACGCGCAAATCTTGCCGATACGAATTCTCGACTCGCGCGGCAACGGCTCTGAAAACGATCTTGCCGCCGCGATCAGACTTGCCGTCGATCAAGGCGCGAGAGTCATCAACCTCTCGCTCGGTGGAAAAAGCCAAACCAACGCGCTGCAGTCGGCTCTCGAATACGCCGCCAGCAAGTCGGTATTGGTTGTCGCCGCTGCGGGCAACGGGGGCCCGAATGCCGACACGACATACCCTGCGGGCAACGACCTGACAATCGCCGTCACGGCGGTAGATCTAACCTTGAACTCGCCATCATTCGCCCAACGCGGCTCTTACATCGACATCTCGGCGCCGGGCATCAACATCTGCTCGACGATTCGCACCGATGTCACGGTCGACCCGGCACGACGATGCGCGGGTGCGAACGAACCATATTTGAACATGAGCGGCACCTCGATGGCGGCGGCGTTCGTCAGCGGTGTCGCCGCGCTCGTGCTCGGCGCCAGACCCAACTACACGGCGCAGCAGGTTCGCGAAGTCATGGTCGCGACCGCGCGCGACCTCGGTCTGGCGGGTCGCGACGAAACCTTCGGGGTCGGGCTGGTCGACGCCTACGCAATTTTCAAGAGCCTCGGGTACTTTCCCGACAAAATTGTTTTTCCAACCGTCTCATCACTGGGTCGTGTCGGCGAAGAATCCGTGGGTGGCACGGTGCAGATTCCGGAAAGCGAGAGACTGCAGTGGTATCGATGTCTCTCGCCCGGCGAGGAGACGCTGGTGATCCCGATCGACTGCGAGGCGATTTCGCGCGCCCAGCGAGCCGTGTATCGTCCAGTTCGAAAAGACATCGACGCGTTCTTGCGATTCGCAACCCTCGTCACCGTGAACGGTGTCCCACAGTTGCGGTTCTCGGCGACGACACCGAAGATTACGGCGATCTGGACGTCGATCTCGACACTCGAGGTCGGCGGAAGTGTCCCGATCAAAGATTTGGTGGTCAGCGCGTCGTCGGGTTCGACGACGGCGCGGGTTGTCTCAGGTCCGTGTCGTGTCACTAAAAATATCCTGACAGCTTTCGAAACAGGTGAATGCAAAGTTCGCATTTCCGCGAAGGCTAGACAGCCATACCCGAAGTTGGCGCTGACGGTTGTAATCGCCGTGGTGCAAAAAGTCTGAACTAGACAACCGATGCCCAACCGACTCGCCAACGAGACCAGCCCGTATCTGCGGCAACATCAGCACAACCCGGTCGACTGGTTCGGCTGGGGCGCCGAGGCGTTCGCCGAGGCGAAAAACCGTGATGTGCCGGTTCTCCTCTCGGTCGGCTACTCCGCTTGCCATTGGTGCCATGTCATGGCCCACGAATGTTTCGAGGATGCAGAGACGGCGTCGATGATGAATCGGTTGTTCGTGAACATCAAGGTCGACCGCGAAGAGCGACCAGACGTCGACTCGATCTACATGGACGCGGTGCAGGCGATGTCGGGGCGCGGCGGCTGGCCGATGACCGTGTTCATGAGCCACGATGGGAGGCCATTTTTTGGCGGCACATATTTTCCGAAGCCGTCGTTCTTGAAACTCATGACCGCGGTCGACGACGCCTGGCGAACCCGACGCGCCGAACTCGAGACCAACATGACGGCCTTGACCGAGTCGATCGGTAGAACCGCACAGATCGAACCCGACAAGTCGTTGCCTGATCAAACCCTGATCGACAAGGCGTGCGAGAATTTGCTCGAATCTTTCGACCCTCGATGGGGTGGCTTCGGCGCGGCGCCGAAGTTTCCGAGCACGATGAACATCGACTTGTTGCTGCGCAAACACCGCGCAACGCCGAGCGCGAAACTCGAAACGGTGATCACCACGACGCTCGACGCGATGGCCTCGGGCGGAATGTACGACCACTTGGGTGGCGGCTTCGCCAGATACAGCGTCGACGAGAAGTGGCTGGTGCCGCATTTCGAAAAAATGCTGTATGACCAGGCGTTGCTGCTGCGCGTCTATGCGCACGCGGCGAAGGTTTTTCCCGAGAGATGCTACGAACAAATCTGCGTCGAGATCGTCGAATACGTGGTGCGCGATCTGCGTCACCCCTCGGGCGGATTCTTCAGCGCCGAAGACGCCGACTCGCTCGACGACGAGGGCCACTCGCACGAGGGGCACTTTTATGTTTTCACACCGAATGAAGTACGAGAGATTTTGCCCCCCGACGAGGCCGAGATTGCACTCGACTATTTCGAAATGACCGAACTCGGCAACTTCGAGGGCAAGAATATTCCGACGAGGCTCAATCATCGCGGCGACCTGCGGCGCGACGCGCGACTGAACAGAATCCGCGAGAAACTTCTGAGTGCTCGAGGTCTGCGCACCCGCCCGCTGCTCGACGACAAAGTTCTCACCGAATGGAACGCGATGATGACGGTTTCTTTGGCCGAGAGCGCATCACTGCTGAATCGACCGCAGTGGTTGGCGCTCGCCGAACAGAACGGCGAGTTTTTGCACCAAAACCTGAGGGTGTCGGTCCCAGAAAACAAATTCAAGTGGATGCGCAGTTGGCAAGAGTCGGGCTCGCCCAAGGCCCGGCACCACGCTTTGGCCGCCGACCTCGCCCACCTGGTCGACGCCTTCACCCGACTCGGCGAGGCGACCGGTCGGGCGATTTGGTTCGAGAGGGCCGCCGAAGTCGCCGACCAACTGTTGAGCGAATACTGGGACGTGAAGAACGGCGGTTTGTTCACGGTCGCGAACGAAGCCGAGACGCTGGTGGTGCGTCAAAAAGATCTGCTCGACAATGCGACCCCCTCGGCCAACTCGACCGCTGCTACGGCGCTGATCAGGCTGGGTTCGATCTTGGGCGACGACCGTTTCGGCGACGCGGCCGACCAAACATTGCGATTGTTTTCGCGCATCATCGGTGGTGCGCCTAGCGCTTTCGCCAACTTGTTGATGGCCGCGAACCTGAGACACACGGGCCTGACCGAAATAGTCGTTGCCGGTCGTCGCGACGACCTGGTCGAGGCGGCCAAAGCCTGTTGGCTGCCTGGCGCGGTTTTGGTGCACGGCGAAAGGTTCGATTCACCGCTGTGGCACGCGAGAACCGACGGCTTGGCCTATGTCTGTCGTGATTATGTCTGCAGTGCCCCCGTCGACAACGCCCAAGCCCTCGTCAAGGCCTTGGGCGGCGAACCCTAAAAAGTATTTTCGCGAATCACCTCGTCGGGTTTGCGCCGCGCTCGACGGGCACTCGCGCCTTTTTCGGTCTGCACCACCGATGCCGGCCAACCAATCGCCACCGCGCCGATCAACTGCATCTGCTCGGGTGCGTTCACTGCTTCTCGCAACTGTGCTTCTCCGTTGAACACCCCGAAAAACAGGGCGCCTAGACCCAGGTCGTGGATGGCAAGCAGTAGTTGCATCGTCGCGAAACTCGCGTCAACCGTCCAATATGGGGTCGACCATGCCGAAAGATTTTCACCAAGATTCGTCGAGGCTTTGTCGGGCTCGCCGTAGCGGTCGAGATAAGCCTGCGGATCGGCGAACACGAGGGCGATCACCGGCGCGTTCAACAAGTTCTTCCACCTGAAGGTTTTTCGCCTCGGCTCGGGCAAGGTGATGTCCCAGAATCTTTTCGTGTCGGCGTCGCGCATCACCACGAGATGCCAGCCTTGGGTTTTGCCCGCCGATGGCGCCCAAGTGGCGATTTCGACGACGCGGTCGATCAACTCGGGTGCGACGGGCTTGTCGCGAAACGATCGCACCATTTTGCGCGACCTTGCGCAGTCCGCGAACTGCATCGGCTGTTGCTAGTGCTTGCCGAGTTTGAGCAGGCTCTCGGTCATCGTCCAACCGTGCACGACCAGAGCGCCAGACTTTTTAGACGAAAGATTTTTGAAAAACGCCGCCACTTCGGCCGGTGCTTTGCCGGGTTTGAGCGACTCGAAATCCAGGAAACCACTCTGTCCGTTGCTCTTGATCAAAAACGACTGATCGTCGTATTGGGCCTCGCACCCGAATCGACGGGCCAATCGTTTGCCCCAGGCCCGCTCTTCGCCGACTGCGCGGTGGTCGGGTCGAGGGATGATGCCGGTCAGCGACTTGAACGCCTCGAGCGCGTCGACTCGAACAAAGCGCGAACCCACCACGACATCTTCGTCAGGAAACGCCATCAGCGCGCGGTGATAGGCCTCGCTCATCAGACCCTTCAGCACCTGGTCGCGTTTGGCGGTTCGCTTGACGCTCAACATGCCGAGCAGCACGCACGGAGTGCCGCCGATTCGCTCGAGCGTTGAGAACATGAAGCCGTTGAGTTTGCCGTCGAGTTTCGCGCTCGCAAAAAGCACCCAGTCTTCTTTGGCTTTTGAAATTGCACCGATGCCGAAGGCGCCGCCCATTGCGGCGAGATCGTCGAGATCTGAGTCAACGAGCGCCGAGGCATCGATGGTCTTGACAACTAACGGCATACCTCTTTAAGTCTGCCAGCAAAATCGCCGATTTCCGATGGCTGAATTGTCGTTTTGTCAGCCGATGTAAACGCTGTCGCCGTAGGAGGCGCGCAAAATGCCGATTGCGCCGTCGATGTTGACGTTGTACTCGGGGGCCAACCGCAAACTTTTGCCGCCCGGCATGTGCAACTGCACGGGTGTCTCGCCCCCGTGGTCTTTCAACAACTCCTGCAATTGAAAGATGTCGTCCTGCGAGAGGGCCCGGGATCCGAGCTCGATGTGCAGGCTCATGTCGCTGGCGCGCATCGGCTCTACGACCTTGATTTCTTGGGCGTTGAACGCGAGCCGGGCTTCTTCTCGACGGTCGAGACGACCGCGAACCGTGACGATCACGTCTTCCTCGATCAAGTGCCTGAAACTGGCGTAGGTCTTCGGAAAAATGTTGACATCGATCGAGCCCTGCAGGTCTTCGATCGTGATCACGGCCATTTGGTCGCCCTTTTTCGTGGTCTTCCGGTTGACCGACGTGATGACGCCGCCGAGCGTCAGATATGCGCTGTCGGCCCGCTCTTCAAGTTCGGCCAATGAACACTCGACTTTGCGTCGCAGTTGCCCCTCGACCCCGCGCAACGGGTGATCGGAGACATAAAGACCCAACATCTCGCGCTCGACCTTGAGTTGCTCGGCCTTTTCATAGTTGATCTGCGGGATCTCGACCTGCTCTGAAAAAACCGTCTCGGTTTCGCCCGCGCCGTCAAAAAGACTCATCACGCCCTGGTCTCGATCGCGACGACGATTGAGCGCCTTGTCGATGATCGTCTCGAACACGAGCAACAGACCCTTGCGCGGATGCCCCAAAGAGTCGAAAGCCCCCGCCTTGATCAACGACTCGACGGTGCGCTTGTTGAGCACCCCGATCGGCGCGCGGTCGGCGAAATCATAGAAGGAGGTGAACGGCCCGTTGGCCTCGCGAAAATCGACCAACTGGCCGATCAGTGCCTCGCCCACGTTGCGAATCGCCGAGAGCCCGAAACTGATGACACGGTGTTGACCGTCGACCACGGGCACGAAGTCGACGCCCGAGGTGTTGATGTCGGGCGTTTTGACCACGATGTTGCTGGCCCGCGCATCGGCCAAGAAAATCGCCGCTCGGTCGTAACTCGCCTTGACGCTCGTGAGCAGACACGAGAGGTACTCGATCGGATAGTTGGCCTTGAGATAGGCGGTCTGATAGGCGATGAACGCATAGCCGTAGGCATGGCTCTTGCCGAACGCGTAGTCGGCGAAGTTCTCGATCGAGTCAAAGAGGCCCTCACCCAGCTCTTTTGAATACCCGTTGTCGAGACAACCCTGCTCGAAACTCGCGCGCTGCTTTTTCATGTCGGCACGATTCTTTTTGCCGCAAGCCTTGCGCAGGTCGTCGGCTTTCTCGAGGCTGTAACCGGCGAATTTCTGGGCGACGCGCATCATGCTCTCTTGATAGATCATCAGGCCGAAAGTGTCGTCGAGCAGTTCACGGGCGTCTTCGTGGAAGATCTTCGGCGTCTTGCGGCCGTTCTTGTAGTCGGCATAGTCGTTGTGCATGTTCGCGCCCATCGGTCCGGGCCGATAAAGGGCGACGATCGCCGCGATGTCGTCGATGGTGCGTGGCACCATGCTGCGCACGAGGGCGCGAATGTTGGTTGATTCGAGTTGGAACACGCCGATCGTGTCGGCGCGTTGCAACAGGGCGAAGGTTTTTTTGTCGTCGAACGGCGCCTTGTCGATGTCGAAGCCGGGGTTGCTGAACTTTTGGATCATCTTGTTCGTATCGGTGATCACATCCAGGTTGCGCAGGCCCAAGATGTCCATTTTCAGAAGACCCAATTCTTCGACCGCGTGCATTTCATATTGGGTGACGATCGGGGCGTCTTCGGCCTGCTGACCTGGTTCGGCCTTGCGCTGAATCGGCAGATATTCCGTGAGTTTTTCCTTGGTGATCACCACGGCGGCCGCGTGAATGCCGACGCTTCGCTTGAGACCCTCGAGACCCCTGGCGGTGTCGATGATCGTCTTTACATCGGGGTCGCTCTCGTAGAGCGCCCGCAGGTCGCCCGCGGCGCGATAGCCGTCTTTGTGTTGTTCGCTTTCCTCGAAGCAATATTTCAGCGGCGTGTCGCGCCCCATCACGACGGGCGGCATGAGCTTGGCGATCTTGTCGCCCAGACCATATGGAAAGTTCAAGACGCGCGCGGCGTCGCGCACCGAGTTGCGCGCCTTGATCGTGCCGAAGGTGATGATCTGGGCGACATGATCGCGACCATATTTTTCGGCCGCGTATCTGATCATCTCGTCGCGAAAACGCGAGTCGAAGTCCATGTCGATATCGGGCATCGACCGCCGACCCGGATTCATGAATCGTTCGAACAACAGGTCGTACTTGATCGGATCAAGATCGGTGATCCGCAACGAGTAAGCCACGGCGCAACCGGCCGCCGAACCTCGGCCCGGCCCGACTCGAATCGATTTTTCGCGCGCGTATCGCACCAGGTCGCCGACGATCAGAAAATACGAACTGAAACCCATCGTCTTGATCGTCAAGAGTTCGTAGGCGATGCGTTCGACGACCTCCGGTGCGAGCTTCTCGCCCCAACGGTCTTTTGCTCCTTGCCAAGTGAGGTGCTCGAGGTAGGCGTGATCATCGGCAAAACCCTCGGGTATCGGAAAGTTCGGCAGCACGGGCACATTGAACTGAATGTCGACCTTGGCCCGCTCGGCGACCCAAAGAGTGTTGTCGCAGGCTGTAGGTTGCTCGCGAAACAACCACCGCATCTCTTCGGCCGACTTCAAATAGTGCTCGTGCCCCTCGAACTTGAGTCGATTCGGGTCGTGTATCGTGCAGCCGGTCTGCACGCACAACAATGCGTCGTGGGCGGCGCTGTCTTCGCGGTGCGTGTAGTGGCAGTCGTTGGTGGCCAACAACGGTGCCCCGATTTTTTTGGCGATTTCGATCAGTTTCGGGTTGGTCTCGATCTGCAATTTGATGCCGTGGTCCTGCAGTTCGATAAAAAAGTTGTCTTTGCCGAAAATATCCTGGAGGCGCGCCGCCGTCGAGAGGGCCTCTTCGTCTTTGCCGTTCTTCAGAGCCTGCAGCACGTGGCCGCCCAGACAACCCGAGGTTGCGATCAGCCCGCCGCTGAACTTCTTCAGGAGTTCCCAGTCCATGCGGGGTTGGTAGTAGTAGCCCTCGAGAAATGCGAGGCTCGCCAACTGAATCAGGTTCTTGTAACCCTGGTTGTTCTCGGCCAGAAGCGTGAGATGGTAATAAAGTTTTTTGCCCGCATCGGTGTCGCCGCCGCTGTCGTCCATTCTTCCGCGCCTGGTCGGGCGTTCGTGTCGCGACTCGTAGGCCATGTAGGCCTCGGTGCCGATGATCGGTTTGATGCCGCGCTTGGTGCACTCTTTGTAGAAGTCGATGACGCCGTACATGTTGCCGTGGTCGGTGATGCCGAGCGCGGGCTGACCGTCGGCCACCGCGCGATCGACGAGTTCGTCGAGACGCGACGCCCCGTCGAGCATCGAGAACTCGGTGTGCACATGCAAATGGGTGAACGACTTGCCCATTACAGATATGTTCCCGGACGGTCTCCTGGTTGAGTGTTGGGATTCTTCCCTGATTGAATTTGCCGCTGCTCGGCGTTTTGTCGCATCGAAAGTTGCTGGGCGAACATCGTGGCTTGTATGCCGTGGAACAAACCCTCGAGCCAGCCCACAAGTTGCGCCTTCGCCACCCTCAACTCGGCGTCGGTCGGCACGTCACCGTCGTTGAAAGGCAGCGCGAGCATGCGCAACTCTTCTTGCAGATCGGGCGACAACGCCTCTGCCAGCTCGACGATCGATCGCTCGTAGATTTCGGCGAGCCTTTCGCGCGACGGTGCGTCGAGGGTCATCGAGTGAACCTCGTCGAGAAGTTGTTTGATCATCGAGCCGATGCGCATCACCTTGGCCGGCGCGGTGACGGTCTCGAGAACCGCCTCATCGGCCTCGCCGACGATCTCGGTTTTCGGAATTTCGGGTGATATTTCTTCTGGATTACTCATGGTGGGTCGCCAAATTTATCATTGATCTGCCGTGGCGAGCAACGGTACATCTAATTCATCGTCGGTCAAAGCACCGTGTCGACACTGCAACAAAAACGACCCCGAATCGGCGGCGTCGTCGAAACTGATCGGCTCGCGGGCGACCAACGCCACATCGCCGAGGCGCTTTTTTGTGGCGGCGCCCAGGCGCGGACCGAGCCAATTCTCCTCGATGACCTGCGACCTGCCGACGACCCAAGCCTGGTCGCCGTGATGCGCAGTCGCTCGGGCCAGAAGTTCTGCGTCGGCGCCGTTGCGCGCGTGCAACCACCTGAACCGACCCTCGCCCGATTGATGGCTGGTCAGCGCCAGAACATCGGGGTGCGGAGAAATCGTGTTGTCGCCCACCATCACCTGCCCATGATCGGCCGTGACGATCAATGCCGAGCCCGGGACAAGGGCGTCTCGAACGCGTTGCACGATCGTGTCGGCAGTTCGCAACTCGGCCTCGTAAAAATCACCGAAGCCACGCTCATGTGCGATCTTGTCGACGCCGTCGTAATAGGCGTAGACGAATTTTTCTCCCGCACGAAGCAGACGGCCCACCTCTACGGCGATGCTCGAAGGCGCGCGCCAACCCATCGGGCGGGCGCCTCGCAAATGCGCCTCGGTGAAAGCCGTGCCCTCGAGTTCGGCCTTGCTCAAAACGGGCACGCTCGCGCCCATGAACGGCGGACACGGCTGAACGACCTCGGGTCGATAGAGATTTCTCAGATCACCTTTCTCGTCGCCCCATCGCAGCATCTGCATGACTTGCGCGCCCATGTCGACGCGATAACCGACCAGACCATGTTCGGCGGGGGCAAGACCCGTGGTGATCGATGTGAGTGCGCTGACGGTCGTGGTCGGGGCGACCGTGGTGATCGACGAACCCTGCATCGCCGCCATGGTCGGACAATTGTCGAGGTTTTTTTGCAACTGGTGCCAACCCAGACCGTCGAGCACGAGCAACACCACCTGTTTGCTGTTGCGCACGCAATTCGGCATCCAATCCGGCAAATCTCGGGTGCCGCCCGGCCCAAGAATCGCCGGAATGATGCCGGTGATGCACGCGCCTTTGTAGTCGGGAAGACGAGGGGATGAAAATTTCGGCGAATTCATTGCGTGACCCACGAGAGTAGTTCAGCGATGCACGCCCCGCTTTTTGTGGCTTGGCAAAAAGTCGTAGAATAACGCCGTGCGCATTTCTACTCGCGGGGATTACGCCTGTCGAGCGCTTTTGTCGCTGACCCTTCATGCCGACGAAGAAGGACCGACTTCGGTGCGCGACATCGCCGAGAGAACCGCCCTTCCCCAGCCGTATCTCGAGCAGATTTTGTTGGCTTTGAAAGGTGCGGGTCTCGTCAAGTCGAAACGCGGCGTTGGTGGCGGCTACATTTTGGCCCGACCCGCCGACGAGATTCGACTTTCTGAAATCATCTCGGCCGTGGACGGACCAATCTCCGTCGGCGATTTCGGCGAACCCCACAAAGACGGGGCCTGCGACCACGATGGTCAATGCGTGTTGTTGGCCGTGTGGAACTTGGCCAGCGAATACATGCGCGAGCATCTCGCCAAATACACGCTCGGAGATGTCGCGGCTATTTCACGCGGCGAGGCGGCGTGGCCCTCGGCCAAAAAATAATCTCACGAACATTTTTTGAGCACCTCGGCGAAATCTGCGGGCGGCGCCGCGTCGAAACTCATCTGCTTGCGCGAAACAGGATGATCGAAACTCAACGACATGGCGTGCAGCATCGGGCGCGGCGAGGACAATACGCTGCGCGCCCCGCCATATATCGAATCGCCGACGACGCTGTGCCCGAGAGTGGCGAGGTGAACGCGAATCTGGTGTGTCCGCCCCGTCTCCAACCCGCACTCCAAAAGCGAGCAGGGCACCGGCAAATTGAACGCTTGTTTCACTTCATAGTTGGTACGCGCAACCTTGCCGTCTGCGACCACGGCCATTTTCGTCGGATCGCGTTGGTCACGACCTAGCGGGGCGTCGATCACACCCGAGACCGCGCTCATGTGTCCCCAAACCAACGCCAGATATCGGCGCGAGACGACACGCCTCGAGAGGGCGTCGACCAGGGCCGCGTATGACTTTTGGGTTCTGGCCATCATCATCAAACCGGTGGTGCCGGCATCAAGGCGATGCACGACACCGGGTCGAAACGGATCGCCGACACCGGCGATCTCGGGAAACCGGGCCAACGCCGCGTTGACCAATGTGCCGGTCGGGTTGCCCGCGCCCGGGTGCACGACGATGCCGGCCTGCTTGTTGAGCACGATCAGATCGTCGTCGGAATAGACAAGTTCAAGGGCGATCTCGGGTTCGGCGACCGGCAATTGTTTTCTCGGCAACAGCGAAAGATCGACCGCGAGAGTTTGCCCCTCGTGCGCCTTGACTTTTCCCGCGACGACGACCTCGCCGTCGATTCGCACCGCCGCGGCCTCGATCAACGAAGCGGCGGCGGCACGAGGAACGTCGGCGACGATCGAGACGATGCGATCAATTCGCTGGCCCGCAAGCGCGCTCGGCACGGTTTCGCGGACAACGGAGGATCCCCCATCGTCGATGCCCGAATTCTCTGGTGTCATGGCTGGATCGATTTCGAACGCCGATGGGTCGAGTAAAGCGACGAAACGACCAATAACGCGCCGACAGAAACGGCCGAATCGGCGATGTTGAAAACAGGGAACCATTGCAGGTCGATGAAATCAACCACCGAGCCCCCCAACCAGGCCTCGCCCCGGAAAAGTCGATCGACGACGTTGCCCAACGCACCGCCGATCAACAACGCCGTGCCAAAAATGGCGAGTTTCGAATGTTGTCTCGACAAACCCCGCCAAAGCCAAACGATCACCCCGATGGCCAGCAAACCGATGATGCGACCCGAGCCTTGGCCCCGAGAAAACGCCATGCCCGAATTGAAAACAAGATTGAACCTCAGCGTCCAGACAAGATCGATCGTGCGACCGCTCGCCAGTTCGTTCAGCGCCCAATGTTTCGTCGCCTGATCGAGAACGACGACGACCGCGATTACAAGTTTGACCAACGAACGGGAACCGTCAGTACGAGCCAATGCCACCCACGCGCTCGACCACCAACTCGGTCGTCCATGGAAGCGCCTTCAGCCTCTCGCGAGGAATCGGCAGACCTGAACGGGCCGAATAACCGTAGTCACCCGTCTCGAGTCGCTTCAACGCGTCGTCGATTTCTTGCACCGTTTGACGGGCGGAAGCCGAAAGAGTTAGATCGCGCTCGCGCTCGACGACCATCGTGTCGCCCTCGCCGCCTTCGTCGTCAAACTGCACATCGCCCATCTCTGAGTTTTCGACGATCGCATTCGCCTCGCTCTCGAGTTGGTTGGCCTGACCGAGCAGTTTTCGGCGCTCGGTGATCAACAATTCGCGCTGCGACTTCAAGAACTCGATGTTGAATTCTTTGGTCGGGGTGATGCCGTCTTGCATAACGCCCTTGATGATCGGCGGCTTTGGCGGTGCAACCGGTCTGCGTGACGACTCGATTTCTGCCAAGCGGGCGGCTTCTTTGGCCGCGAGCCTGGCCGCCTTCTCTGCCTCGCGCGCGAGTTTGGCGTCGAGACGCTGTTTTTCTTTGGCGGCTCGCAGCGCGATTCGTTCGGCGAGTTGCTGGGCCTTTAGTTTGGCCCGTTCTTTTGCCAGTCGCTGGGCCTCTTTTTGTTTCTCGCGTTGCAATCTTTTGCGCTCGGCGATGGCCAGTCGCTTTTCGCGTTCACGCTGCTTTTTCAGGGCCTTGATTTTGTCGCTTTTGATCTTTTGCTCGAGCTTCTTTTTCTTTTCGAGTTTTTTGCGCAGCTCGAGTTTTTTGCGCAGCTCGAGTTTTTTGCGCAGCTCGAGTTTTTTGCGCAGCTCGAGTTTTTTGCGCAAAAGATTCTTGCGGGCCAACTCCTTCTTGCGGGCCAACTCCTTCTTACGGGCCAACTCCTTCTTACGGGCCAACTCCTTCTTGCGGGCGAGTTCCTTCTTTCCTTCTTGCGGGCAAGTTCCTTCTTGCGCGCCAGGGCCTTTGCCTTTGCCGATTTTTTCGACGGCTTATTTGACTTTTTCTTCTTGCCCTTGCCCGATGCCATTGCTACCTCTCGAGTCGAATCAAACCCAAACCTTGTTGCTTGACCGCGCTACGCTACCCGATTTACCGCCACAAATACCGCCACGCCGTCGAGATCGGCGTTCGGGGTTTTGCCTTTGCCGATATTGCCGACGGTCAATTCGACGGCCAAAGTTTCTGTCTTGATCATCGCGTGATGGGCCGTGATCTGGGTTTGCATCGCGTCAGACAGACCCAACTCGAGGTGAATGCGATCTGAGACATCCAAACCCTCGTCACGACGCCGTTGTTGAACCAGTCGCACGATGTCTCGGGCGACCCCCTCGGCGACGAGTTCGTCGGTCAAGTCGATATCCAAGACGACGACGCCACTTTCGACGCTCAATGCACCGCTCGCCCCAGACGATTTGGGCACGAGTTTCAACTGATACTCGCCCGGCAGCAATTCGACCGAACCGACTTTGACGACATCGCCTACTCGTTGCCACTCGCCGGCCTTCACCGCCTTGATCACCGCCTGGGTGCTCGCCCCGAGCCTCGGCCCGACCACGCTCGGCACCACCTGAAGTTCGAACGCCGCGACCGAGGCAACATCGTCGATCAACTCGACGCTGCGCACGTTTACCTCATCGGCGATGATGTCGATGAAATTCTTCAGCGCTCCCGAGTTCGCCGAGGCGACGGTCAGTTTGGCCAACGGTTGTCGAACACGTCGCGAGTGAACCTTGCGCAAGCCCAGAACGGTCGAGCAAACATCTCGCACACGATCCATTGATTCGACCAATTTCTCGTCGTTCTTGAGATGTTTGGTGGTCGGCCAATCTTGAAGATGAACGCTGCGCTCGCCGGTCAAACCCCTGAAAACTTGCTCTGATATCAACGGCAAGACGGGCGCGGCGACACGGGTCAAAACATGCAGAACCGTGTGCAGCGTGTTGATCGCCGCGACCTCGCCGCTCCAGAATCGATCACGGCTGCGCCGAATGTACCAATTGGTCAGAGCATCCAGAAAGTTGCGAATCTCCGAGCAGGCCGCAAAAAGATCGTAACTATCGAAACTCTTCGTGGTTTTTTCGACGAGCCCGGACAGTTTCGACAAGATATATCGGTCGAGAACATTGTCGCTGGATGTGTCGAACTTGCCGACCACATTTTCGGCGTTCGCGTAAAGCGACAAGAAATACCAACTGTTCCAAAGCGGAAGGATCACCTGTCGCACCGTGTCGCGCATGCCCTCTTCGGTGACGGCGAAGTCAGAGCCACGCAAGATCGACGACGAGAGCAGATACCAGCGCATCGCGTCGGCGCCGTGGCTGTCGAAAACCTTCATCGGGTCGGGATAATTGCGCAGGCTCTTCGACATTTTCGCGCCGTCCTCGCCGAGCACGATGCCGTGGCTCACGCAATTCGAAAACGCCGGCCTGTCGAACAAGGCGGTGGCCAAGACATGAAGCGTGTAGAACCATCCCCGCGTCTGACCGATGTATTCGACGATGAAGTCGCCCGGATAGTGATTTTCGAACCACTCCTGATTCTCGAACGGATAATGAACCTGGGCGAACGGCATGGAACCGCTCTCGAACCAACAGTCGAGCACCTCGGGCACGCGACGCATCATCGACTTGCCGGTCGGGTCGTCGGGATTCGGCCGAACCAGATCGTCGATGGTCGGTCGATGCAATTCGTTTATCTCGACACCGAAGTCGCGGCGCAATTCGGCGATGCTGCCGTAGACGTCGATGCGCGGATAATTCGGGTCGTCGCTTCGCCAAACCGGTATCGGCGAACCCCAGAACCTGTTGCGACTGATCGTCCAATCGCGCGCGTTCTCGAGCCACTTTCCGAAACTGCCGTGCTGCAGGTGGTCGGGCACCCACCGCACCTGCTGGTTGAGTTCGACCATGCGATCGCGAATCGCCGTGACTTTGACGAACCACGAACCCACCGCCTTGTAGATCAGGGGTTTGCCCGTGCGCCAACAATGCGGATACGAGTGGTCGTAGGTTTCGTGTCGATATACGACGCCGCGATCTTTGAGGTTTCTGATGATCGCCGGGTTGGCGTCGAAAACCAGTTGCCCCGCGAAGTCGGAAACTTCGGCGGTGAATCTTCCGCGCGAGTCGACCGGCACGACGAGGTCGATCGCCGCTTCTTGACAGACGCGTTGGTCGTCTTCGCCGAAACCGGGCGCCAAGTGCACGACGCCCGTGCCGTCTTCGGTCGTGACGAAATCTCCGCCGATGATCTGAAACGCGTTCGCCTGATCTGAGAAATAGTCGAACAACGGCCTGTATCTTCGCCCGACCAACTGCGAACCACGCAGCGTCTGCAACACCACTGGTTCGGGAAACTCTCGCTCGTACGCCGAGAGTCGTTCTTTGGCGATGATCAGTTTTTTTGAATCTTGTTCGACGACGACATATTCGATTTCGGGCCCGACTGCCAACGCCAGATTTGATGGCAGTGTCCACGGGGTCGTCGTCCATGCCAGGATGATCTCGCCCGTGTCGAGCGAGAAGCCGACGGTGACCGCGGGATCTTGCACCTGCTTGTACGCGTCATCCATCCGAGTTTCGGTGTTCGACAACGGGGTTTCGAGCGCCCACGAATATGGCAGCACCCTGAAACCTTCGTAGATCAAGCCTTTGTCCCACAGAGTCTTGAAAGCCCACATCACGCTCTCCATATAAGAGGTGTCGAGCGTCTTGTAGTCGTTGTCGAAATCGACCCATCGGGCCTGACGGGTCACGTAGCGCTCCCAGTCGCTGGTGTATTGCAACACCGATGTGCGGCAATAATCGTTGAACTTTTCGATGCCGAAATCTGTGATCGCCTGTCGACCCGAGATGCCGAGTTGGCGTTCGGCCTCGGCCTCGGCGGGAAGCCCGTGGCAGTCCCAACCGAAACGACGCTCTACGCGTTGGCCCCGCATCGACCGATAACGCGGCACGGCGTCTTTGACGAAACCCGTGAGCAAGTGACCGTAGTGCGGCAAACCGTTGGCGAACGGTGGCCCGTCATAGAAAACGAATTCGTTCGAGCCCTTGTCGCCTGGCTTGCGCGCGTCGACCGACGCGACGAAAGTCTTGTCGCGTTTCCAGTATTCGAGAACTTCGTTTTCGAGCGACGGAAAATTCGGTTGCGGTTCTACCTGCGGATAAGCCACGAGTTGACTAGCACCGCAGAATCATGCCCTGCACGACGATCTGCAGGAAAAGCAAAACGACAAGAGGCGTCAAGTCGAGGGCGCCCGTGCGCGGCATGAAACGACGTACCCAATCGAAGACGGGCTCGGTGAATCGGCCGACGAAAAACGAAATCTGCGCCACGACCCCGCCGCTGGTCGAGGGGAACCAAGACAGCACGACGCGAACGATGATCATGTAGATGAATATTTGCGTGGCCAGACAGAGAATCGAAATCATAAATCGACGGACCGCGCTAACCGCGCGAGATTCGGGCGCCGTAAGGCTTCATCATGAACACGCCGTTGCTCATCTTTTCCATCGAGCCGTTGTTGGCGTAGCAGACACCGCTGGCGAAATCGACGATTCGTCGCATCGTTTTTGGATCGGTGGACTGCACATTGATGATCACCGGGTTGCCTTCTTTGAAACGATCGGCGATTTCTTTGGCGTCTTCGTAACTGATCGGACGAATCGTCACCGGATCGGCGGCCGGCATAACGGGTCGAGCCACCGCCTCGGCGCGCCGACCAGCCACTGGTCGAACCGTCAGACCCGAGTCGTGCTGGGCTTGCTGCGCGCGCATGCCCTCCGAGCGTCCGCCATAATCTGAATCGTCGTCGTAGGCGTCGTCAGGTTCGTCGTATATATCGCGCGAATCGCGGGCGTCGCGTTGCCGGCCCCGCGCCGGCATGCGCCGATTTCGATCTACGGCGACCGAGTCGTCGTAGTCGTCATAAGCCTCATCGGGGCCCAAACCCAAATAATCCATCGCTCGCCGAAACATAGACATAACTAAATGCTAGTTGACCAAATGTCGGCATTTCGGGCATGCGCGCGGCTCAGGGCGCTCGACTTATGACTCACGACCGCTGACCGAACAACGCCGAACCGACGCGGATCATCGTCGCGCCCTCTTCGACGGCGACCTCCAAGTCGGCAGTCATGCCCATGCTGCAGTGTTCGAGGCCCAAGTCGTCGGCAATTTTGCGCAACAGACGAAACCCGGGTCGCGCCTGTTCGGCACTGGCGTCAGTCGGACCGACGGTCATCAGGCCGACCACCTGCAACCTGCTTTCGACGGCGAGTCGCAGCAAGTTTTCGATCTCGGCGACTTCGCAACCGCCCTTGTCCGCCTCGTTGGTGGTATTGACCTGGAGCATGATTTTTGCCCGTCGATCAACCTCCGAGTCGTTGCAACGCTTCGCGATCTCGCCGATAAGTTCGGCACGATCGACGCTTTGCCAGACATCCACACAGTTTTTGAGCAACTTGATTTTGTTGGTTTGCAGTCGTCCGATGAAGTGCACGGCGAGCCGTTTTTCAGCGGGAACTTCGGCGAATTTGGCGACAAGTTCTTGGGCGTAATTTTCACCCACACCGTCACAGCCCGCGTCGAAGGCGGCGACCATGGCTTCGGCGCCAAAAGATTTCGTCACCGCGATGAGTTTGACCATTTCTCCGCCCGAGGCGTCGATGCGCCCGCGCACCTTGGCGACGTTCGCCGCAACCGAGACCGGGTCGACGGTCGTCATGCCGTCTGCAGCCCGCGCGGGTTATTTGAGAAAGTCCGGAAGATCGTCGTCGTCATCTGCCCCGCGCAGCGGATCAGATGTGTTGCCGAACAGATCTTTCAGGCGACCGCTTTTCGGTTCGGGTCGAACGGTTCCCGAAGTCGCCGTGTTTCGACCATCACCGCGGGTGGCGGTGCGTTGCGCGGCACTGTCCCAGCGTTCGAAACCAGCGGCGACGACCGTGACCCGCACTTCGTCGGCGACATCGTCGTCGATGACCAAACCATGGATGATGTTCGCGTCTTGATGCGCCACACCTCGCACGATTTCCATCGCGTTGGTGACCTCGAACAGGCCGACGTTGGACGGACCCGTGATGTTGACCACGATGCCCCGAGCACCTTCGAGCGACGCCTCGAGCAACGGCGAATTGATCGCCGCGTTCGCCGCCAACACGGCTCGATTGTCTCCGCTCGCCGCGCCAGTACCCATCAATGCGGTGCCGGCGTTGGCCAAAACAGTCTTCACATCGGCGAAGTCGGTGTTGATCAAACCGGGGGTGGTGATCAAACCCGTGATGCCGGCGACGCCCTGCACCAAAACTTCATCGGCCTTTTTGAATGCATCCAAAATCGTGGTCTTGTCGGTCGAAATCGCGATCAGTCGCTCGTTGGGAATCACGACCAGCGTGTCGACTTTGTCTTTGAGCGCGGCGATGCCGGCATCGGCCTGCACCGAACGACGACGGCCCTCGAAGGCGAATGGTCGGGTGACGATCGCGACCGTCAGCGCGCCTTCAGCCTTGGCGATCTCGGCGATAACCGGTGCGGCTCCCGTGCCCGTGCCACCGCCCTCGCCAGCGGTGATAAACACCATGTCGGCTCCCGCTACGACCTCTTGAATCTCGTCACGATGTTGCTCTGCGGCCTCGCGACCAATCTCGGGATTCGCGCCGGCACCCAAGCCCCTTGTAAGTTCACGACCGATGTCGATCTTTACGCTGGCGTCGCTCAAGAGCAGCGCCTGGGCGTCGGTGTTGATCGCCACGAATTCGACGCCGCGCATGCCTGACTCCATCATCCGGTTGATTGCGTTGACGCCGCCGCCACCGACACCAATAACTTTGATCACTGCGAGATAATTTTGCGGTTGTCCGACCATTTTGATTCCCCCACTGTCGTTCGAGTGTCTCAAGTCTGCCACAAGCGTTTAAGCCGACCAAACATCAGCGACATGTTGAAGTGCGTCGAACGACCCAGACTCGGGATGGGTGCGCTTCGAAAAGTCTCTACTTCGACTTTACGGTTGGCGTTCTCGGGTCGGTCAAATCGATGGAGATTATTTGTCTCGGATCTTGTCGGCGCAACAACACGACCAACGAAACGAGTTTGTTTTGCAGCTCATTCGGCGGACCAAAATTTATTAGCGTGCCGCTGCGCAAGGTCATCAACAACTGGTTTGGTCCACCGACGCCGACATTCAAAACTTTGTCTTCGATCTCCTCTGGCAGGCCACCCGCGAGTTGCGCCGCGGCTTTATAGACAGTTCCTGCGCTGGCACCAGGCGCCAGGTTCGGCCCTACCCCCGTGATCTGCAGATACTGCGTCGGTTGGCCAGTTTCAACTGCCAAGACTCGACCTTGCGCGTCGACCACCCGCGAGCGATTGTCGACGCCGACATAAAAAGCGATGGGCTTTCGCTCTACGATCTCGATCACCAACCGCGTCGGAAAGAACTGTTTGATTCGCACCGACTCGACCCACGGGTCGCCCTCGAGTCGACGGGCCGCCGAGTTCGTGTCGACCGTAAGAATCGACTTGCCATTCAGCGACTTTTCGACGGCGATCAAAAGATCGGCGCTCATATATCTGGCGCCCTCGATCTGAATCGTTCTGACTCCGATAATCGGCGAGGCAAGAACACCCAAAACGAGGGCCAATACGCCGATCACGGCGAAAACACCGCGCACCAAACGACGACGGTTGGCGTTCAGTTTCTGCGCGATCTGGTTGCGTCGCGAACTTAGTCGCGACTCAGGTATGACGTTGCTCGGGTCTGAAGTGGGTGCGACATTCACCGAACTCGTCTGTTCGTCGATCGGGTTGTCGACGTCGATCGGCAGGCGAAGGTCGTCGTCGACGATGACCACCCGACCGTTGTTGGTCTTCAGCGTGAGCGAGGTTGTGGACGGCTCCTCGGGTTGCGGCGTGTCGCCTGAAGTGTCGGCGGGTCTGACTACTTTCAAATTCATCGTCGGCGTCGCATCGCCCTCGAATGCGTCGGCCAGTTCGGCCAGCACGTCTTCTGACAGTTGCTCTGAATAACTCGGAATCGGGATCGAAAGATCGGTCGTATTCGAAGAACCGAACGCCGCCTCGAGTTGTGTGTCGCGGCGTCTCTCGGTAGACGTCTGCGCGCCCGCGTCGGCGGCAACCACCGACGAGAAACCCACGAGTCGAATCTCGCTGCGCAGTTCGATGCCGTGCGCCTCGCTGACCCGCTGGCGAACGAACGTCATCAGCTCGACGACATCATCGGCGTTGCCGCCTTCGTCGGCTTGGAAAAAATTCGCGTGCTTCTCGGAGATCACGGCTGTGCCGATTCGATAGCCGCGCAAACCCATATTGTCGATCAGCGCCCCGGCCGACGAGGCCCCGGAAACCGGATTGACGAAAACAGACCCCGCGTTTTGTCCACCGGGTTGATGGTCGCGACGCCACTTGACGATCTCGGCGATACGGCTCTCGCCCTCGGCCTTGTCGCCCCACGCCAGACGGAGCGTCGCGGCGAGAACGACATGTTCATCGCCGAGATCGGATGCTCGAAAGCGAAGACCCAAATTCGCCGCCGAGACGTTCGCCTCGATGTTGCGCTGAAGGTGAAACAATCGCACGCTCAAAAGCGAGGCGATCATGTCGGCGCCGTGACCTCCCGCGTTCATTCGCACCGCCCCGCCGATCGAGCCGGGGACGCCGACCGCCCACTCGAAACCTCGAAGGCCCGCGGCCACGCTTTGACGGGCGACGATCGGCAGCGAAGCCATCGCCCCGACCGACAAGACCGGTTCTTGACCGGGCTGCGGCAACAATATTTGTTCAGCGAACGGACCTAGCGCAATCGCGAGCCCGCGGAACCCCGCGTCGCTGACCAGCATGTTGCTCCCCCGACCGAGCATCAGCACGGGGACTCTTACTTTTTCTAAAGCGCGCGAGACGGCGTGCAGATCTTCGACGCTCATCGCTCGCATGAACAGCGACGCCGACCCGCCGACGCGATAGGTCGTATACGGGCCGATTGGCTCGTCGCGGGTGATGCGGTCACCCAGCAGAGACGCCAGACGACTCAGGTCTTTGTCGCTGGGTCGATTCAAATCAGTGATCAAACGCCGTCACCTTTTTCGTCGCGCGATGACTTCTTCGGGCAGAGACTCGATGTCGCCGCACCCCATTGAAATGCAAATATCGCCCGACTTGAGTTCACCAGCCAAAAACTCTACGAGATCACCGCGTTGCGGCTGATACACCACGTTGCAATCGGGGTGGGCCGCTCGAATTGCGTCGACCACGAGTTGACCCGTGACACCAGCTATTGGCGAGGTGCCCGAAGAATAAATGTCGGTGACCACGACCAGGTCGGCTTGCTCAAATGAGTCGGCGTACAAGTGCGAGATTTGCGCCATGCGATTGAAACGATTTGGTTGAAACACCGCCACCACCCGCGACCACGTGTCGGTGCCGTCGCCGAGGCCCGCCAGAACCGCGGAGATTTCGGCGGGCAGGTGCGCGTAGTCGTCGACGAAAGTGACACCGTCATGTTTGCCACGAACGTCGAAGCGCCGTGCAACACCACCGAACTTCGCCAGACCCGATGCGGCATCTTCGAATTCGACACCCAGTTTCATCGCCATGGCGATCGCCGCCATCGCATTGCTGACATTGTGCAGGCCACGTTGGGCGATGTGAACCCTGCCCAACCGCCGCAACATTGAGCCCGACCTGGTCGATACGTCGAAAGTTGCGCCGCCGTCGGCGAATTTGATCTCGCCTGCTTGGTAGTCGGCGCTCGAATTGTCGGCGATCGAGTAGGTGGTCGCGTCGCAGAACTGGGCGATGCGCGCACAAACGGGGTCGTCGGCACAGAGCACGCGCGGCCCGCGAATATTTTTGACGAACCGCTCGAAGCTTTTCTCGATCGCCGCGACCGACTTGAAATGGTCGAGGTGGTCGACATCGACATTGGTCAGGATGGTGCCGGACAAGGGCAATTGCGAGTGCGTTCCGTCGCTTTCGTCGGCTTCGACGACGAACAAACTGCCGCCCGTCCACGAGGCGCCACGACCGAATTGATGCACATCACCACCGATCAAATAGTTGGGATTCAAATTCGCAGTTTTCAAAATCGCCGTCAACATCGAAGATGTCGTCGTCTTTCCGTGGGTGCCGGCCACCCCGATGCTGGTGGCTCGACTGCAGATCGCCGCCAAGATCTCCGCCCGCGAAAGCAGGCGAATTCGACCGTCGCGGGCCCGTTGAAATTCGATGTTGGTCTCGGGAATCGCCGGTGAACCCGTGACGAAATCGCAGTCATCGACGACGCTCGCCCGATGCGGCACATTGATCGAAACGCCGACCTTGCGCAACCGATCTATCGAATCGGTCTGGCGAACGTCGCTTCCCGAGACGCTGTGCTTCATTTCGGCCAACACCGTGGCGATCGCCGACATCCCAGGACCGCCGACCCCAACCACATGGATTCGTCGCGATTTCGACAAATCGACTGGCATCGCCGAACCCGATGCCCGAATAATCTCAAACGCCAAGGTCGTGTTTCGATGCTGCACACCCGCTTGGTGGGCCGCCTTGGCGAGCGACTCTAGAAGAGTTCGATCGTCGATCACGGCGACGACTTTCTCGGCGATCTCGGTGGTGCTGTTTGCGCGTTCGTCGATCACGATCGCCGCCGATCGGTCGCCGAGCCAAACCGCATTCATCGTCTGATGATCTTCGGCGGCTTGGCTCCAGGGCACGATCACGCTGGCGATGCCGATCGTCGCGATTTCGGCGATCGTGCTGGCACCGGCGCGGGCCACCAAGAGATCGGTCGCAGAATAGACGTCTTGCATCGCCGTGGTCGTGTCGAGCCGGCGATAAACAATTTTCGCGTTCGTCTCGAGTTGCGGAATATCGGCGTCGAGATAGCGCTTGCCCGTCAGATGGATCACGCACAAGTCGTCGCGGTGCTGGTTCGCCTGCACGATTTCGCGCGCCACCGCGTTGAGCCGTGCCGAACCGAGCGAACCCCCCGTCACGCAGATCACCCGGCGACCCGAGGGCAATTCGAGTTTCTTGCGAGCCTCATCACGCGACTGCGACAAGTCGAGATTGCGCAGCACACGACGCACCGGGGCGCCTGTCAGCACGGCATTTTTTAGTCTCGATGGCAGATAGGCGACGGCGGTCGTCGCCGCCCGACGCGACTGCATTTTCGTCGCCCGACCGGGCTGGCTGTCGTAGGAAACCGCGACGACGGGAATACCCAGACGGTTAGCGGCGCGAGTCGCGGGCACGCTCGCGTATCCGCCGACCGAGACGACGACCTTCGGTGACAGTCCTTCGAGCAAAATTTCAGCCTGCTTGGTGGCGACAAGCAAACGACGCAGGGTTCGCAAGTTTTTTGCGACCATCGCCGGCGAAAAGCGACGAACGAAGCCCTGCACCGACAACAACGACATCGCCAAACCGGTCGGAGGAACCAAGGTCGTCTCGACCCCGTCGACCGAACCGACGAAATGCATCTGCGAGATTTCCACGCCCGCGTCTTGAAGCAACTCGGCGATCGCCAACGCCGGGATTACATGACCGCTGGTTCCACCACCCGTGATGACGGCGAAGACTGGGTGGCTGGATCGTGTCAAGAGTTTCTACTTGTGAGAATCGCTCACTTCATGTTACGCGCGACGTTCATCAGAAGCCCCGCAGCCGACATGCAGACGAAAAGCGAACTTCCGCCGTATGAAATAAGAGGAAGTGTCAAACCTGTCACCGGCATCGAACCCGATACGCCACCGATGTTGATTATCGCCTGGACGGCGAACCACATCGTCACTCCGCTGGCCAAAAGCGCGCCAAATTTTTCCTGCGCCCCCATCGCCACGCGAAAACCCAGCAACACGAGAAGCAAGAACCCGCCGATCACGGCCACCACGCCGATCGAACCGAACTCTTCGGCGATCGTCGAAAAGATGAAATCGCTGTGGGCCAACGGCACGTATCCCCATTTTCCGGTTCCCGCGCCGATGCCGACACCCGAGACGCCTCCGTTGGAGATCGAAAGTATCGATTGCCAAACCTGATAGCCGAACGAGCCCTTTGTCTCGTCCAGATTCATGAACGCCATCCAGCGATTTCGCCGCGAAGAACTGATCAGGGTGATCATCAACGCGCCGAACGCCGCGGAGCCGCCGATTGCGCCGACGACCCGCATCGGAATACCCGACATGAACATCAACATCAACACGATGCAGGTCAACACGATCGTGCCGCCGAGGTCGCCCTGGGCCAGGCAAAGCACCACCGATATTCCGAGCGCGACCAGAATCGGTCGAATCACGCGTCCGAAATCGGCCACCTCTTTGTTGCGACGACCGAGCAAGTTCGCGCAATAGACCAACAACGCCAACTTGAGAAACTCGGAGGGCTGAAAACCGATCGGCCCGATCTGCACCCACGCGCGCGCGCCGTTGATGCTGATCCCGATGCTTGGCACAAAAGGCAGGATCATCAACGCCCAGGCAGTTACCAAAAACACGAAAACTTTGCGGCGCAGCATCGCGTATGGGTAGCGGTAGCAAAAGGCCATGCCGAGCCCGCCGAAGCAGGCCCACAACACCTGCTTGAAGAACATCAACCACGGGCTCTGGCCGCGGTTGAGCGCGACGATCGACGACGACGACATGACCATCACCAGACCGATGGCGATGAGGGTCAACACCGTCACGAATATCGCGAAAAATGTGCGGTTGGCCGGTTTGTCGCTGATGCGCCGCACCGACAAGATGCCGCCTTGGTCGAGCACCGCCCTGCGCCTTTGGGCCAGAGTCATAATCTCATTTGTCGTTGAAGTCGTCGTGCTCATAGTGATCCGATCTTCTTTCTTGAGTTGATTAGTTCGTTTGTTTCTTTTTTGAAATCGACGCCGCGTTCGCCGTAGTTGTTGTACCAGTCGAAACTGGTGCAGCCCGGTGAAAGCAAAACGACATCACCGCGACTCGCGAGCGAATCGGCGAGGTGCACGGCCTCGCGCATCGAATTCGCCGTGCGCACCTCGCAGACACCCGCGAACGCTCTGACGATTTCGGGGGCCGACTTGCCGATCGCGACGACGGCTTTCATGTGCCCGGGATACGCCGCCATCGACGACAAGTCGAGATCTTTGTTTTTTCCGCCCGCGATCAAAATTATCGATTTGAAAGAATTAAGCGCGACGCTAGCGGCGTGCGGGCTCGTCGCCTTTGAGTCGTTATACCACCGCACGCCACCGTCTTCGGCGACGAGTTCGATTCGGTGCGGGGCGTTGACGAAGTTCCTTAACGCCTCGGCGACATGTGCGCGATCGGCCAAACCCGACTCGATCACCAATGCGGCGGCGGCCAAGGCGTTGGTGACGTCGTGCGGCAGGCTTCGCGACATTTGATCAATTTTGATGATCTCGCCGTGCGGCGAATTGAGTTTTCCGTCTCGCGCGTGATAATCACCCGAAGATTCACCGAAACTGACCAGCCGACCCTTGCATTTTTTGGCGAGGCCGATTATCGATTCATCTGCGACGGGTGCGACCGCGATGTCGGAATCTGTCAGGTTCGCCCAAATTTTGGCTTTCGACGCGCGGTACGAATCAAATGATGAATGCCAATCGAGGTGGTCGGGAGCCAGATTCAGCCAGACCGCCGCTTTGGCGCGAAACTTGTTGGTGAACGCCAGACGAAAACTCGAACACTCGACGGCGAAGGCTCGCGCATCCGAGCCGAGCGCGGCGATCAACGGCACCTCGGTGTTGCCGACGGCGGCCGCTTTGACGCCCGCCGAGTTGATCATTGCGGCAGCCAAGAGCGTGGTGGTCGTTTTGCCGTCGGTGCCGGTGATCGCCACCATCGGTCGCGGATTGTTCGACGCTTGTTCGAGACAGTACGCAAGTTCGATCTCCGACTCGACGGGTTTGTTCAAGCGCTTTGCCACCGCGAACAGACGATGGCTTTCGGCGATACCCGGAGCCGGCACGACCCTTTGCGCCTGGCGCATCAGTTTTTCGATCTCTGCTTCGCCGGGTGCAAATTGAACCGTGCAGTTGAGTTTCTTGGCGAATTCGACATGTCTGTCCTCGCTCTTGTCGTCGGCGAGAAGGACCGTTTCGCCGCGACGGGCCAATTCATCGGCCACCGCCCTGCCGGCCACCGCGAGACCATAAACAAGCGTGGTCGACATTTCAGCGACGCAGATTTCCGAGATTTTGGATGTTGGTGAAGTCGGCGATGAAAATCGCCACGGCGGTCGACACGCAGATCGCCGAGATGATCCAGAAACGAATGATCACCGTCGTCTCGGGCCAGCCGCTTTGCTCGAAGTGGTGATGGATCGGCGAATTCTTCAGCAGTCGCTTTTTTCGACCCGAGGCCTTGAACACGCCCATTTGTACCGCGACCGAGCCCGCCTCGAATACGTTTATCCCGCAAATTAACGGCAACAACAGGTGCGTGTTCGTGGTGACGGCGAGCAACCCGAGCGCCGTGCCCAAGCCGAGCGCACCGACGTCTCCCATGAAGATTCGAGCGGGTGCGGCGTTCCACCACAAGAACCCGCCGCACGCGCCGGCGAGCGACGCCGACAAAACGGCGAGGTCGAGCGGGTTGACGACATCGCCATAGATCTGCGGGTTACGAAAAGCCCAATATGCGATCACGGTGAAGGCGATGAAACCGAACGAGGCCGAGCCGGCCGCCAGACCGTCGAGGCCGTCGGTTACATTCACGGCGTTCGAAGTGCCCCAAACCATCAGCGCCGTCCAGGCGACGAATAACGGCCAGGTGAAGGTGATGCCCGGAAGATCGGCACGGGTGAACGAAAGCGTCTCGCTCACGCCGGTCGCCGCGGTCAGCCACCAGGTCAGACCGATGCAGATCGCGAACGTGATGTAACCCTTCTTCTTCCAGAACAGGCCGCGATTGTGTTGGCGTTGCACCTTTAGGTAGTCATCCAGAAAGCCGATGAACGAAAGCACGAACACCGCAGCCCAGATGATCATCGCCTGATCTGAAAACGGCAAGCCATCGCGAAAGTGGGCGACGATCCAACCGAATGCAGCGGAGAACATGATCGCGATGCCGCCCATCGTCGGTGTGCCCTGTTTTTTAATGTGCTGAACCGGGCCACGGTCTTCGGCGCCCAAAATCGGTTGTCCCTTGCCAAGGCGCTTGAAGAAACTCATCAACAAGCGGGTGCCGATCAGCGATGCGATCATCGACACGGCGGCGGCGGTGAGAATCGCGATCACGAGGCGAACCTCAACAATTCGCGCGAGACATCTGCATCGCTGAACTTCAGTTCTTCGTCGCCGATCGTTTGGGTGGCCTCGTGCCCCTTGCCGGCGATCACCACGATGTCGCCCGGTTTCGCGTTCGAGAATGCGGCTCCGATCGCTCGTCGACGATCGACCTCGACCTGCGCTGTGCGCGACTCGCCCACCCCTGACAGAATCTGGTCGATGATCTCTTGAGCGTCTTCGTGGCGCGGATTATCTGAGGTGACATAGACGACATCGGCGAATTTGGTCGCCACCGAGCCCATCTTAGGACGCTTGGAGTGATCGCGTTCACCGCCGCAACCGAACACGACGACGACGCGTCTGTCTTTCGCGATCAACTGACGCGCCGCCGTGAGCACATTTTGCAGCGCCTCTGGCGTGTGCGCATAGTCGACGATCACGCCGAACTTTTGACCCGCGTCGATCGACTCGAACCTGCCGGGCACCGCGCTTGCAGCAGCCAAACCTTTTGCGATGTCACGGGGGGCGACACCAAGTTCGGCTGCTGCAGTCGCGGCAGCTAGCGCGTTCATGAGATTGAATTGACCTCCGCAAGAAACCTGAATCTTCTCGCCGCGCCACTTGAAGCCGAGTTTGCCGACGCTCGTCTCGACCTGCGTCGCGTCGTCGGCGCCAAAGGTCGCGCACACGATGCCGGGCTCGGCGGCCAGCGAATCGATCAACAGTGATCCGTGCACGTCGTCACGATTGACCACGCAAACTCCCGTGAATTGACCCGAGAAGAGCCGGGCCTTTGCCGCAAAATATTCTTCGGTCGTCTTGTGGAAATCCAGATGGTCTTGGCCGAGGTTGGTGAAAATCGTGACACAGAAATTGGTGCCTTCGACGCGACGAAGCGTCATCGCATGCGACGACACTTCCATCACCACGGCCTGACGACCTCCGCTCGCCTCGGCCGCAAACGCACGTTGCAAGTCCGTGGATTCGGGCGTGGTGCGGGTGCCCGAGAGCGTGCCGAAAACCGTCGTCGACCAACCGTGCTGATTCAGAATCGACGCCAAGAAATGGGCTGTCGTGGTTTTGCCGTTGGTGCCCGTGACGCCGACGACCTTCAGGCGCTTGCTCGGTCTGCCAAATATCTCGGCGGCGATGAAGCCCATCGATGACCGCACGTCGTCCACGACGATCTGGGTCAGGTCGATGTCGAGCCGGCGTTGCACGAGCAACGCGACCGCGCCAAGTTTCTTCGCCGCTTCGGCAAAATTATGGCCGTCTCGCTGTTCGCCAACCACGCAGCAGAAGATCGAATTGTCGACCACCTGCGAAGAGTCGTGCGTTATCTCGACGACTTTCACCGAGATATCTCCGACTATCTCGCGAACTTTGACCTCCGATGCGTTGGCAAGAATCTCGCCCAATGAGCGCATCACCGGGGTCGCCATATCAGTGACTTGGTCCGAGTTCTGCGGGCCGCGATCCGACGCATCCCGCATCTTCACCCTCGGGACGCATATTCATTTCGTTGATCAAAACCTGGCCGATGCGGGCGAACACCGGCGCGGCGGCGGTGCCACCAAAGCGATCCATGGTCAACGGATCAGGCTCATCGATCGAAACAAAAACGGTAAATCGCGGATTATTGGCCGGAAGAAAGCCGGCAAAAGACGCGAAATACGAGCGCGTGCCCTCGTCGCTGATGTATTTTCCGTTCTCTTGCAGTTTGTACGAGGTGCCCGTTTTGCCCGCGACGCTCATGCCCTGGAGTTTCGCCAGTTTTCCGGTGCCGAAGCACACGACATCTGTCATCATTGCCGTCATCGCCTTGGCCGTCGTCGAGCTGACTACCTGGTGCGACGCCGACTCGGGTGTCGCCGATTCGACGCCGTTTTTGTCTGTCGTCTTCAACACGAGTTTTGGCGCGACATAAACGCCGTTGTTGGCGATGGTATTCACGGCCGCCACCATCTGCAGCGCCGTGGATGTGTAGCCGTAACCGTAGGCGAACGTAATTTTCTCGGTGCCCTGCCACTTTGAGACGGGGCGCAACGACCCGCGCGATTCACCCGGGTACTGCACCGGCGTCTTGACGCCGAAACCGAACAGTTTCAGGTATGCGAAGTTCGTCTCGAGAGCGACAGTGCGCGAGATCAGCACCGTGCCCAGGTTCGAAGAGTCGACCATGATCTTGCGCACGGTCATGTCTTCACGCTCGTGCGGGTACGCGTCGGTAACTTTGTATTCCCAAACGGTGCCCTTGTCGAACCATTGGTAGCCCGGCACGCTGAAGCTCGTCGCGGCGTTGACCGCGCCTTCGTTCATCGCCGCAGCGACGCTGAAAACTTTCGCCACCGAGCCCGGCTCATTCGCCTCGACAACGCCAAAGTTGCCCGATTCGCTCGAGTAACTGCCGTCGTCATTGCGACGCACGTTCGACATCGAGTAAATCTCGCCGGTCTTCGTGTCCATGACGATCGCCGAACCACCGCGAGCCCCGAGCCGCTCGACTTGCTGCTTGACTATGCCGTCGACCTGAAATTGAATCGTGCGGTCGATCGTCGTCGTAAGCCGTCCGCCTGGAAACGACTCGGTGACCTCCCCCGAACTCGCGGCGATTGACTTGCCGCCACTGTTGACCTCGCGAACTATTCGACCGTCGACACCCGTAAGCATCTCGTCGAATTTGAGCTCGAGACCGGAGATGCCGACACCGTCGATGTCTGTTCGACCGACCAAAGCCTGCAGACCCGTGCTGGTCAGCGCCCTGCCGGTTTCGCGATACGACGAAACGCCTTTGAGCCCGAGGGCGAGTATCGCATTGGCTACCTCCGAGTCGGCCTGGCGCGCGATGTAGACAAAACTCGAGGCCTTGTTTTGTAGCTTGGTGGCCAAGGCGACTTCGGCCTGCGGATCTAGTTGAAGTATCCCCGCAACGGCATGGGCCACGCCGACCGGGTCGACCACCGAACGCGGATCGGCGAACACCGTGCGAGTCGGCACGGGCAACGCAAGTTCGCGACCGTTGCGATCGACGATCGAGCCCCGCTCGGCGCGCAATGTTTGCACGCGGGTGCGCTGGGCGACGCTCGCCTCGCGATAGTCGCCCGCCCAAACTGTCTGCAGCATCACGACACGTGCGCCAAGCAGCAACAACAGCACGACGACAATGACGAACATCTTCAAGATTCGCGAGCGAATGTCGCGCTCTTGGCCCTGCATGCCGCTCGTGAAATAGTCGTGCGTGCGATTTGCCAACGATGCCGAACGATATGAAAGTTTCGAGTTGCGAACCCTGTTCGCGTCGATGCGACGACCGCGTCTGCCCCCGTCGGCGCCGGCGATGGTGCTCACGGGGTCACACCTTTGATCGTCTGCGAAGCCAAGTCGGCCAGCAACGGCGGTTGCGAAATTGATTTATCCATAGAACCCGTGGCCGCAAGAACGCTGGCCACGACGTCGGCGGGGATCTCGGAAAACTCTCCCGTCACGCCTTGCGACATGCTGAGCATCATCGCCTTTTCGCGCAGATAGTCGGGGGCCCTCAATTCGGCGCGTTGCTGGCGCAAGTCGTCGTAATGGAAACGGGCGAGGCGGACATCTGTCGAGATTTTGTCGAGCCGCAGTTGCTGCTCGGCGATGACCGTCTGAAAAATGACGACCAAAGTGCACAATGCCGTTACGACGAAGATGATCAGTGTCGCCCGCGAATAAGTTCTCGGGCGAATCGCCGGCACCAGCCGAAGATCAGGGCGAGTTTGCCGACGAGGGGTGACCGTGGCGCCCGTCGGGCGACGGCGACGCACCGGTGCTGGGCGTGATATCGCGGCGGTCGCCATCTAGTTGCCCGCGCCGATCAGGGTTTTTTCGATCACGCGCAACCTCGCCGACTTGGCGCGGCGGTTCGAGGCTTGTTCGTGATTCGACGGCTGTTTGGGTGCTCGCACACGGCGCGTGCGGCGCACCCCAGAGCGGGATTCGTGCACGAACGGCGACACCTCGACGGATTTCGAATCGTCGCGTTCAGAGTCGGCGAACACCTGCTTGACGATTCGATTCTCGCCCGAGTGATAACTCAACACGGCCACGCGACCACCGACCTTCGTCGCCTCGATCGCCTGCTCGAGTGCATGCCCGAGAATCTCGAGTTCGTTGTTGACCTCGATGCGGATCGCCTGAAAAGTTCGCTTGGCGGGATGCCCGCCGGTGCGGCGCGCCGGCGCGGGAATCGCCGCGACCACGACTTCGGCTAGGTGACAGGTCGACTTGATCGGCCGGGCCGCGACGATTGCCGCGGCAATGCGTCGGGCAAATCGCTCGTCTGAGTTTGCGCGAATCAAATTTGCCAACTCGGCCTCGTCATAGCGGTTGACCACATCGTCGGCCGAGAGTTCACCGCTTTGATCCATGCGCATGTCGAGTGGCCCGTCATTGCGATACGAAAAACCTCGCGCCGCTACGTCGAGTTGCGGAGAAGAAACGCCGAGGTCGAAAAGCGCTCCCGAAATTTCTTCGATCGATAGTTGCTTCAGCACATCGTCGAGTCGATCGAACCGAGCGCGGCGCACGGTGAGACGGTTCTTGAATTTTGGGTCGCTGACGATCATCTTTTCGGCGTTGGCGATCGACTCACCGTCTTGGTCGAGCCCCAAGATCTGCAGATCCGGGTTGGCGTTCAAGATCGCCAACGAATGCCCGCCATAACCGAATGTCGCGTCGACAACCACGCCGCCAGGAACGGCGGCGAAACATTCGGCAATCTCGGCGAGCATCACGGGTTGATGGATCTCGGACAATTTCTCGGGTGTATTCATATATATAAAGCCGACTTCGCGAGGGGCATGTCATGTGGTTCAAGATCTCGCTTATCAGCAGCCCCCCGGCCAACGGTGCCTTCGGGATTTCTCCCCGAATAGCGAGATGGAAGCGGGCGGAGTTGGGGGCTAACCATCTTGTCAACCGGGAGACTGCTGATAAGCGAAACTCTTGCAACTTTTGACGGTTGCGAAGTTTGTTGCTTGACCCCCTTTCGCTTTACTCGTTGCCTGCAAGTTCTTGCACACCCGAATCACTGATTCGCTGGTGTCGCTGCGGGTCCCAAATCTCGACGCGGTCGAACGAGCCGCTGACGATCACCCGCGAGTTCAGCTCGAGCCCCGCGTAAGCGCGCAGTTTTTCGTCGACATTGATGCGGCCCTGGGCGTCGACGGAAACTTCGACCATGTTCGAAGAAAGTGCGCGCTGTTCTTTGCGGTCCATCTCGCCACGCCGGACCTTCTCCATCGCATCATTGGCGACCGACAAAAACGCATCCACCGTCAAAACATCGACGCACTTGTCGCGACCAAGTGCCAGATAGCAGGTCGGCTCCAAACGAGGCCTGAATGCGGCCGGCAGGGCTACGCGACCCTTTGGGTCTAACTGCCGCTCATGCGCCCCTACAAACACTCTTCCTCCGCCTGTTCCCAAAACCCCGTTACTTATTGGGTTTTAGAGCTCCCCCTAACACCCGTCAGAGAGCATATCCCCACTTTTCCCCACTGTCAAACATCTTTCACCACTTTTCCCCACTTTTTTGGGGGATGTTTTAGCGCAGGGCGGCGAGTTCGACCAGGGTTTCGGCGATTTGGTTCAGACCAGAAATCTCGGCCACGGGAATGTCGGGCACTGGATCTTCAAACTTCAGGTATTTTCGATACGCATTCGACGACCATCGGCGATGCGCGACGCACTGGAAGCGGGCCATCTCGCGCGTACGTCGCTGCGAGATACCCACCACTTTTTTGCCGTTCAGCGTCACCTCGCCCGGGCCGAGCCCGCCGAAGCAAATCGAGTCGAAAGAACTTGGACGCTCGACACCGCCCCGATGCACCCTGAGTTGATCACGGTCGGCGACTTCACATTTGGCCAGCGCGTCGGCCCAAAGATCGCCGACCCACCACATCGCTTGCCCCACGTCGTCTTTCCATAACTCGTCGTCGCGCGCAATCACGAAGTCGACCCAAAGATGTTGGTCGAGCTCAAGAAACACCGCCCCGCCCCCGCTGCGACGACGAACGACCGAAATATTGTCGGCATCACAAGAACTTTGATCGACGATCGAAGACTCTTGTTTTGAACCCAAAACCAGCGCCGACTCGAGAATCGAAGCCCGCCAAATCGCCCGTTCAGCGGGCAAATCTCGGCCGTGCACAGACTCGGCCGAGTCGCGCAGATGGGTGAACCGCCAAACAGACATTTAATCGATCAACTCGTGATTTGGTCGCAATCGGGGCGAGCAAACGTCAAGAAGCGATCGCCAGATACTGCTTCCACTCTTCGGGCACGCGACCCACCGAAACGGCGACCCAGGCCAACTCGCGTGGCGTATGCGGTTGCTTGGCCAATGACATGCCGGCCTCTTGCGGCGTGCGATCCCGCTTTTTGAGGTTGCACCCGCGACACGCGGCCGTGACGTTCTCCCAGACATGCATACCGCCGCGAGATCGCGGCATGATGTGATCGATGCTGTCGGCATGCGCACCGCAGTATTGACAACGATGATTGTCGCGGGCAAAGATCGCGCGACGCGACATCGCCGTGCGCCGATGATAAGGCACTTTGACGACATACCGAAGCCTGATCACCAACGGCCCGGGCATGACGAATGTTTCGGCGCGAATCTGCGTGCCGTCTTCTTCGACTATCTCGGCTTTTTCTGAGAGCACCAGGCAGATCGCGCGACGCGCAGGCACGATCGACAGGGGCTCGAATGTCGCGTTCAAAACCAGGGCGCTTCTCATCTGAAATCTCTCAACCAATGTAGATAACTCAAGACATCTTTCGTCTCGACTTTGGTTTGACCACTGCCGTATTGGGTCTGCGTGCGAAACGCCAAATATGCGCGGGTTGGAAGCGGCAAGAACGGGCGTCTCGCCCACCAGCGCGCCGGGGCGAGGCGAAACAATTGCCTGATCGCGACTAGCCAGAGTTTGGGTCTGAGGATCACGGCGAACAAAACCTCGGCGCCAATTCGAGGGTTCGAAATGGCGCCCATTTTCAGTTGGGTTTGGGCTCTTTGGGAAGCCCGAGCACCATTTCGCCGATGATGTTGCGCTGCACCTGTGACGAGCCTGCATAAATCGTGCCCGCCCGGGCGTTGAGAAACGTCATCGCCCAACTCATCGTGCTGTTCTTTGCGCCTGCCTCGTCGGTTTGAAATGTCGTCATCGGCTTTCGACCGACGGGCACGAGTCCTTCGACACCAAGGATGTCCATCGCCAACTCGGTGACGACCTTGTGATATTCGCTCCAATAAAGTTTCGAGATCGCGCCGTCGGGGCCGGGGTGATGACCGGCGATGAATTTCGTCAGCACGCGAAGACCGAGATATTTCATTATCTGAACCTTGCCGTAGCAATCGGCGAGGCGCTGACGAATGCGCGGATCGTCTGCCACCCCGCGCTCTTGGGCGAGGGCGATCAACCTCTCGATTTCGGCCTGATATCTGATTGAAAGTGTCGCCGCCGACTCACCCCGCTCGTAACCGAGCAACGACATCGCCACCGCCCAGCCGTTGTTCAGACCGCCGACGATGTTGTCTTTCGGGCATTGCACATCGGTATAGAAAACCTCGTTGAACTCGCTCTCGCCCGACAACATTTTTATCGGGCGCACTTCAAGCCCCGGCTGGCGCATGTCGACAAGCAAAAATGAAATGCCTTTGTGCTTCGGCGCGTCGGGGTTGGTACGCGCGAGGGTGAAAATATGGGTCGCATATTGACCGGCCGAGGTCCAAATTTTTTGTCCGTTCAAAATGAACTGATCGCCGTCAAGCGTCGCCTTGAGCCCGACATTGCCTAGGTCAGACCCCGCGTTGGGTTCGCTGTAGCCCTGGCACCACACGTCTTGACCCGAGATGATTCGCGGCAAATAGTGTCGCTTTTGTTCTTCGGTGCCCCAAACCAGAAGCGTGTTGCCGAGCATCTGGATGCCGAAAGTGTCGTTGAACGAACCCGTGGGCACGCCCGCGCGAGCGAACTCTTCGGCGACGATCACCTGTTCGAGGGCAGACAGGCCGCCGCCGCCGTATTCGACGGGCCAGCCGGGGGCAAGATACGGGCTTCCCGCCAAAATTTCGCGCCACTGAGCCACGAAATCTTCGGCCTCTTTGCCCTCCATCGAGCCGATGCCCTTCCAATTTGACGGAAGTTTCTCGGCCAAGAACGCCTGAACCTTCTCGCGATACTCTTCGGCAGTTCTCTCGTAGACCGGGTTCATGTTTCACAGCCTAGGTTGCGCGCCACAGCGGCGGCCCCGACGAGCGGCGAAAGCGGGCCGAGGCCCGCAGGGTGCACCTTGAACCCCCGAATAAAGCCGATTTTTGCGCTGCGATCGAGTTCGGCTTGCACGGCTTCAAAAAACGGCCGCCCAAAGCCGAGCGCCACCGAACCCGCGATCACGGCGGTTCGCAGATCGAGCATCGCCCCGACGCTGACCAACGCCGTGGCGACGAGTCGGCCGGTTTCAGCCACGACTTCGGGGCCCGCTTGCGCCGAGGGTTTGCCCGTGATCGCTTCGATCGACCGACCCGACGCGTGCGCCTCGAGGCAACCGTGCGATCCGCATGCACAAAGTCGACCGTCGGGCACGACGATGACATGACCGATGTGGCCCGCGTTGCCCGAGTTGCCGTCAAGCACCTTGCCCCGTGAAATCACGCCGCCACCCACGCCCGTTGAGACGACCATGCCGATCACGTCTGTTTGACCTGCGACCGCACCGCACCAGACTTCTCCCTGCACCAGAGCCTTGGCGTCGTTGTCTATATATACGGGCATCTGCACGACCTCTTCGACCCGCGCTCGCAGTTCAAAATCGCGCCACTCGGGTATGTGCAGAAACGAGACGAGTTCGCCTCGCGGCGACATCGGGCCGCCACAACCGACGCCACAGGCGACCAACTCGACTTTCGTGTCGACGATTTGTTGGCGGATCAATTCGCTCAGCGTCGCCCAAACATTCGCCGACGGCGTGGGCGCTTTGCGATGTTCGAGCACCTCGCCCGACAACGAGACGACGCCGACAGACAACTTCGTTCCTCCGATGTCGACCGCCAAATATCCGCGCTGCGACACGCGACCTCGTTACCGGTCGCGGGTGAATTTGTCGCGCATGCGTTGGGCGTTGGCGCGCGAGTTCTTCAACGACTCGGCGACGTCACGCATGCCGACCTTCGACATCGCGCGAAGTTGTCGCTCGGCGACAAGAGCGCAACCCAGCATCGCCAAAAAACCGACGAACGCGAGCAAGAAGTGAAACTGCAGCCCGACGATGACCAACGCCAGCGAAACGACGATGCCGACCCCGGCCCACCAGGTGGTGCGCGCCGAATGTCGATAAAGACCTTTCGATGAAACCGCCTGGGCAAAACGCTCGTCGGTCTTTAGATCTTGCTCGATTTGTCGCAAGATCTGTTGTTCGTCGTCTGAAAGTGGCACCTGACCTCCGAGGCTATTAATCGCTCAAGTATTTTTCCACGAAATCGTCAAAATCGCAATATTGCGTCAGATGTCACTTGGCCCCCACTTCGAGGAACCCGGCTTGCGTTTTTTGCCCAGTGAACTTACGGGCTTGATCGCCGAATCGCCGAACTTTTCGCGAATGTCGTCGATCGCCCGGGTCGTCGTGCTCCAGACGGCGTCAAGGTCGTTGGCCGTGCCTTCGCCCGCCGCGTCGTCGAACAGGCTCATTTGCAACTCGGGTTCGGAGAGATTTCGGGCACTCACACCCAACAACCGAACCCCGGCCGAGAGATCGATCTGCGCCAAAAGCGGCTCGAGCAGGTGGACCATCGCCTGCGCGGTGCTCACCGGTGACTCGACGGAGACCGAACGGGTGATCAACTTGAAATCGGCGAATTTCACCTTGAGCGAGATGGTCCGCGCCCCGACGCCTGATTGCCGACAGCGGGCGGCGACTGCATCGGCGAGCCGCACGACCTGGTCGTGCGCCGTTTCGAGATCTTTGATGTCTTTGGAGAAAGTTTCTTCGTGACCGATCGACTTGGCGTCGCGATCGGGCTCGACTTCGCGGTCGTCGCGAGCATGGGCGAGTTCGTGCAGATGCCGCCCGAGCGCCCCACCCAGCACATTGACCAGAACACGCTCGTCGAACCGCGCCAAGTCGCCCACTGTCTTGATGCTCAACGCCGCAAGTTTCTCGAGCGTCACGGGGCCGACGCCCCAAAGCGACTCGACCGGCAACGGATGCAAAAACTCGAGTTCGTGGTTCGGTTTGACCTCGAAGACCCCGTGCCCGGGCTTGACCCCGTCACGACTCGCCTTGGGCTTCGCCTCGACCGAGGCGAGTTTGGCCAAAAACTTGTTCGGCGCCACGCCCACGCTGCACGCAAGGTTCGTCGCTTGTTTGACCCGTCGACGAACCTCGTGACCCGTGGCTACACCGTCGCCGAACAACCGCAGTGCTCCCGTTACATCCAGAAATGCCTCGTCCAGAGACAGTCCCTCGACCAAAGGGGTGATGGTGCGGAACACCTCGAAGACTTCGTGGCTGACCTGCGAATAAAGGTCGTGGTCGCCGGGCAAAAAAACGGCGTGCGGACAAAGTCGCTTCGCGCGAACCGAGGGCATCGCCGAGAACACACCGAAACGGCGCGCCTCATAAGAAGCGGCAGCCACCACCCCGCGGGCACCATCGCCACCCACGACCACGGGTTTGCCGACCAATTCGGGATTTCTGCGCAGTTCGACCGCCACAAAGAACATGTCCATGTCGACGTGCAAAATCGTTTTGTGTTTTGCCGCGACCGAATTGCTCATCGAGCAAACGCTAGTCGTGACATGTTTGGGCAAAGTCGACGCTTCTAGGATGTGGCGAGTGAATGAACAGCGGCCCCTCTCGGCACTCCCCTCAGTCTTGGCGCGCGCAATCGCGTTCGGCTCGGTGTTGGTCGCGGGGCTCGCGGGTGCGCTGATCGGCTTCACCCTCGTCGACCTGCAATGCGAGGGTGCGTGCGACGTGCCAAACGCGATTGGCCTGGTAATCGGCGCCGGCACGGGCGCCTTGGGCATGGGCGTGGTTGCGGTGTTGGTCTTGCGGGCCGTGGGTGAATGGAAAGAACTCGAAGACAAACAATGAAAGAAAAAGTTGACGTTCGATTCGCCGCACAACTTTTGCAGACCTGCGTCGAACTCGCCCATGTCGGCGGTGACAGGGCGCTGGCCGGTCGGCGTGCGGGCTTGAGGCAGGTCGAGACTAAAACCACCAGCACCGACATGGTCACCGAATTCGACAAAGCCACCGAGAAGTACATCGTCGGCGAGATACGCGCCCGTCGACCCGACGATTCGATAATCGGCGAAGAAGGCGGCGATCACCGCGGGTCGAGCGAATTCACTTGGTGCATCGATCCGATCGATGGCACCACGAATTTTCTGTACGCGCTGCCCGGGTGGAGCGTGTCGATCGGCGTCAGCGACAAGATCGGGCCCCTGGTCGGTGTCGTATATATACCCGCGCTGGGCGAGACATTCACGGCGATCAGGGGCCAAGGTGCAAAATTGAACGACGAAACGATCAATTGCAACACCACCACCGTGATCGGCCAGGCGTTGGTCTGCACGGGTTTCAGTTACTCGCCCGAACAACGCACCGTCCAATCGGCGCGCGTCGCCAAATTCATTCACCAGATTCGCGACATTCGCCGACTTGGCGCGGCCAGCATCGACATTTGTTTCGTCGCCTGCGGCCGGATCGACGCGTATTTCGAGGAGAACCTGCACCAATGGGACATCGCCGCCGCCGAACTGATCGCGATCGAGTCGGGTGCCCGCACGGGCGACTTTCGCGGCGGCGCCTCGACCCCGAGAGAGATCTTGATTTCGTGCCCCGCGATTTTCGACGATTTAAGCCGGCTGATCACGACCAGTTCGCACAACTCAAACGGTTCGGGCGACTGAAGCATGGGTGCGGTCGTCTCAATCGATGCGGGCACGACCGGCGTTCGTAGCCGCGCGGTCTTTGCCACGGGCCCCTCGGAGATCAGCAGTTATCGCGAATTCACCCAGTACTTTCCGCAACCTGGCTGGGTCGAACACGACCCCGAAGAAATTTGGAGTTCGGTGGTCGCAACCCTGAACGATGTCGTCGACCAGTTGAAAGAACCAATCGCCGCCATCGGCATCACCAACCAGCGCGAAACCGTCGTCGCCTGGAGTCGCAAAACAGGCAAGCCGTACGGCTCGGCGATCGTCTGGCAAGATCGCAGGACCGCCGATCGGTGCGCGCAGCTCGCTTCGCATCTCGATCTGGTGCGCGACAAAACGGGGTTGGTACTCGACCCATATTTTTCGGCGACGAAGTTCGAGTGGCTGTTGAAGAATCGCGGCATCAAAATCGACGACGACCTGTGCCTCGGCACCGTCGATTCGTGGTTGATCTTCAAACTCACAGCCGGCGCATCTTTCGTCACCGACCCGACCAACGCCAGCCGCACCTCGTTGTTCGACATCAACACGCTCGACTGGAGCGACGAACTGTGCGCGATTTTCGACGTGCCGAAAAAAAATCTGCCGGCCGTGCGACCGTCGAGTTCGCGCATGGGATCGACGGTCGCGGTCGGAAACCTCAAATCAGGAATACCGATTTCCGGCGTCGCCGGCGACCAACAAGCCGCGTTGTTCGGCCAGGCCTGTTTCGCAACAGGCGCGACAAAAAATACATACGGCACGGGAAGTTTCGTGCTGATGAACGTCGGCGAGAAATGTCCGAAGCCAAAAACAGGCATCTTGACGACGGTCGCGTGGCAACTCGAATCGCAACCCGCCGTATATGCGCTCGAGGGCGCGATCTTCGTCACGGGCGCGGCGATTCAGTGGTTGCGCGACGGATTGAACATCATCGACAACGCCAGCGAAATCGGCCCGCTGGCCCAAACTGTCGCCGATTCGGGTGGGGTCGTCGTCGTGCCCGCGTTCACGGGTTTGGGCAGCCCATGGTGGGACCCATACGCACGCGGCGCAATTTTCGGCATAACTCGCGGCACGACCCGCGCCCATCTCGCGCGCGCGACGCTCGAGTCGATCGTCTTTCAAACTCGCGATGTTGTCGAATCGATGAGCGCGGCATCGGGCGTAAAAATCAAGGACCTGCGGGTCGACGGCGGTGCAGCCGTGGTCGACTTCATGATGCAGATGCAGGCCGACAACCTAGGTGTCAGCGTGTATCGACCCCGTCAACTCGAAACCACGGCGATGGGCGCGGCATACCTCGCGGGTTTGGCCGAGAAAGTTTGGGCGTCGACCACGGAAATCGCCGACGCGTGGCAACTCGACAAAAAATTCGAGCCGCAAACGGCGCAACCCGGCTACGAGGCTTGGCAGGTCGCCGTGAAGCGATCCATGAATTGGATCAACTAAACGCCTGCCGACAATAGCGCCGCGCCGATCGCGCCCGCATGCTCACCCAACTGGGCCACGCGCAAATCCGGATGCTCGCGGTTTTCCGGGGCGTATAAAAGTTCTTTGAACCATTTTTTGACGAACGGCATCACCGAATCTGCGGCCTCGGCCAAACCGCCACCGATCACGATCACATTCGGGTCGGTGATGTTGGTCAGGTTGACAAGACCAATCGCTACCCACCTGCCGAAAGTATCGAGATAGCCGAGCGCCTTCTCGTCGCCGGCAACCGCGCGCGCGATGACTTCTTCGCCCCGCTCACCGCCGGCGATCGTCGCCAAACCCGAGCCCGACGCGTATCGCTCCCAACACCCGCGCTGTCCGCACGGGCAAAGCAAGCCTTGCGACTCCACGACCATGTGCCCGATCTCGCCGGCAAAGCCGTGGCTTCCGCGCTGAAGTTTCGAACCCGAGACGAAACCGCCGCCGATTCCCGTGCCGAGCGTGACCATCCACATGTCGGTCGCTCCCCTACCTGCGCCGAATTGCCATTCGGCGTGGGCGGCACAAGTCGCGTCGTTCTCGACATCGATTTCATGGCCCAATTCTTTTTCAAGTTGTGTTCGCAGGTCGAGTTCGATCGCCCCCGTGAGGTTCGGCGACTCGCGCACGACACCGCGGGGCGTGATCAAACCGGGCACGCCGATTCCCAGTGTTTTGTATTCGCCGAGTTCGCGCGCGATTTCAGCCAGCGTCGAGACAAGGTCATCGGCATGCGGGGTCGGTCGTCGAACCGAATTGACGATCTTCCCGCCTTCGAACAGAACACCAAGGCACTTTGTTCCGCCGACATCGATGCCGGCCATCGCGGTCACGACTCGCAGCGCACCTTAAGTTCTTTCAGGGTGTGCAAAATGCGACCTTCGGCTCGTCGCTTGATAAACCCTGGGAGCGGAACTATCAGCTCAACGGATAATGCATATGTAACGTTCGTCTTCTCGCCGACCTGCTCGAATTTGTAAGACCCGTCGATCGTGCGCATGATGTCGCCTTGGGCTAGATGCCAAGAAATAGATTTGGGCGCTTGTGAATAGTCGTATTTGAGCGTGTAGTGCGTGCTTCGACCGAGCGCCGAGGCCCGATATTCGACCAATAACGGGCGATTCTGCGAGTCGCGTTCGCGCACCACCGCCTCTTTGACGTCGGGCGCCCACTCGGGATACCGCTCGACATCCATCGCCACCGCGAAACATTTGTCGGCGGGGGCGGAGATTATTTCTGTCTCGGACGCCGAATCAACCACACATCTATTTAAGCACGAACCATCAGACCTTCAGGATTCGACCCAGGTCGCGGGCCAGATGGTCGTAATTGAACAGTTTTTCGGCGCGTTCGCGCGAGGCCGTCGCCATTTTGAGGCGCGACTGCGGATCAGACAAGATTCGGCGCAACGCGTCGATCACCTCGCCGACGCGGTTCGGATTCTCGACGATCAATCCGGTCGAGCCGTGCTCGACGGCATCGGTCGCTCCGCCACTTCGACCCGCGATTTGCGGCACGCCGCAGGCGGCCGACTCGGCGAAAACTATGCCGAAGCCCTCTTGTTCGAGACCACCCCACCTCGAACGACACAACATCGCCGTAACGTCTGCGCAACCGAACAATCGCGGCAGGTCGGTGTCGGCGATTCGCCCGAGAATCACGACGGGCGCCCGCAGTTCTCGCGTGATGCGTTCGAGTCGAGCCCTGTCACGACCATCGCCGGCGAGGACGAGTCGAAGTTTGGGAAACTCGCCGACAAGGTGCGCGACCGCCCTGATCAAAACATCGAAACCCTTGCGCGGCACAAGCCGACTCACGCCGACGACAAGGTCTGCATCTGCGTCGACGGCGAAGTATTTTCGGGCGTCGATTCGCTCGGCGTGCGAGAACACCTTGAACCGTTCGACGTCTACACCGGGCGTAATCACATGCATATTGTCGATCGACCCCGCAACCCGTATCGCCTCGGCCGCCGGATAATTGCCCGAGGCAATCACCAACTCGGCCTTGCGCACAACACCCGCAAGAACTCGCGAGACGATCGGCAATCGCCCGGGCACGGCGACCTCGGCCCCGTGCAACACGACGGCATAAGGCAGTTTGAGCCGGGCGCCGACGAGCCCCAACGGCAGAGCCGGATCGAGCACCACGAAGTCGGCCCCGATCTCGCTGGCCATCTTGTTGATGCGACGGGTCATGATCGGGTGCGGCAACAACACTGGTTCGCGGGTGCGCCGAATCTCGAACTTTTGCGCGGCGTCGAACTCTTGGCTGCCCGCGTATGGGCTCGTCAACACGGCGAAACTTTCGGCGGGAAGCCTGCGCCACCATTCGTAGAGCAGATTCTGGATGCCCCCGACCTTCGGTGGAAAGTCGTTGGTCACCAACAGGTGTTTCATCGTGCAATCAGATTATGTCGGGCGAACTGCCAGGCGAACTGTCGGCCAAATTTCGCAGTTCGGTCAGCACCAATTCGTCGGGGTCAGATTGCGGCAGAAGATCGTGCAGCCCGAGGCGTGCAGTCGCCCAAACGGCATGGGCACGCAGCACCGCGTCACGATGCGACAAATAGTCGCCCAAGATTTCGGCGACCCGCTCGTCGGCTGGGTCGCCGATGTTGCCGAGAATTATCAGCGCGTTGCGACGCAACCACTTCGGGTCGCGAGCGGCGATGTACCACGCACCGAATTCTTTGAGCAAGGTCGCGTCGTCGCTGGTCAGAATCTCGAGCACCGAAGCGAACGCGCGAACCGACTGTTGGCCCGAGTGCGCGCT
>VGAB01000002.1 GCA_016870935.1 Actinomycetota bacterium
AGCCGCGCGGAGCAAGGCTCAGTTGTAATAGCCGCGCGCAAAAAGGCGGAGTCCAAATAACACTTTGGCTGTAGCGAACATATGTTCGCTACAGTGCAGGCATGAAGTTATTGGTGCCCAAAGCCCTCGCCATCAAGCATTCGGTTTTCGAAAAACAGGTTCTCGAGAACTTCGCCGTATCTGAATCAGTTCGCTCGGTTCTGCCCGAATCGGGCCTCGTTCGCGGTCGCATCGTGCGCTGTTGCGGCGACGCCGCGATTTCGCTGGCGCTTTCACTTTGCGCGCGGGCGTCGCAACAAGGCTCATGGTTGGGGGTGGTTGGTGTCGATCATCTCGGCATCTCGTGCGCGGTCGAGCATGGCATCGCCCTCGAGCGCGTGGTGTTCGTGCATCCGCCCGAAGCCTCGCGCGACTGGTCGACCACCGTCGCCGCGGCGATCGATGGTTTCGATCTGTTGATCGTCGCCGTGCCAGAACGACTTTCAATCGCCGACGCCAGGCGGGTGCAGGCCCGTCTCGTGTCGCGTCGATCGGTGATGATCATCGTCGACACGGCGGTGTTGTCGCAAAACAGTTTCACCAGCAACTCGCATCCGTTTCACGCCGATCTGCTTCTAGACACCAAAACCAAAAACTGGAGCGGCATCAACAACGGCGCCGGGTTTCTGCAACACCGTCAGGTCGAGATCAAGGTCAGCGGTCGCCGAGTCGCGCGCGAACAACGGCACCTGCTCACCTGCAGCCACTGAGTTGCTCGCACCAAAACGCCTGGCGGTTTTGCGCTGCCTCGACTGGCCGGCGGTCGTGGCGGCGAAAACAAACCACAGCGCGTGCGCCGTCGTGCATTCACAGCGGGTCGTCTCGCGTTCGGTGCAGGCCAAAAAGTTCGGCGTCGAGGTGGGCATGCGACGCCGTCAAGCCCAGGCGCTTTGTCCCGACATTGAGATCTCGAGTTTTCAGCCCGACCGTGATCGGCGCGCGTTCAACACGGTCGTTCGGGCGGTCGGCGAAATTGTTCCGTTGATTGAGGTCAGCGAACCAGGCGTCATTGTTTTTGCCGCGCGCGGCCCGTCGAGATATTTTGGCGGCGACGCGCCGATGGCCGAAAAATTGATGCGGGCTTTGCGCGCGTCGATAATGGCCGATTCGCAGTTTGGCGTGGGCATCGCCGACGGTCGTTTGGCCGCCCACATTTCGGCCCACATCAGCGCCCAGACACAGACGCCTTTTTTGGTCGAGCCCGAGAAAACAAAACCGTGGCTGGCCGGGCAGTCTGTCAGGGTTTTGAGTGAATTTGCCGGCATCGATCGCGAGATCATTTCACTGCTCGAGCGACTTGGTTTGAACCTGCTTCAAGATGTCTGCAAACTCGGCGAGTCGGTCTTGGCCGGCAGATTTGGCGAGTTGGGTGTCGAGTTGCATCGGTTGGCCCGTGGCGACGAGCAGCATCCTCTGGCCGTCGTCGCCCCGCCTCCCGAACAACTTTGTTCGAGGGCGTTCGAAGAGCCGATCGTCGACCGACAAACTTTGTTGAACAACGTGCAAACGATGGCCGACGAACTGGGTCGTTATTTCGCCGAGCAAGGCGCGATCTGCGTGCGACTGATTCTCGTGTTTGTCAGCGAAACAGGCGAGCGTTGTGAGCGCCTGTGGTATCGACCCCATGGTTTGACGGCGGCTTCGATCGTCGAAAGCGCAAAATGGCAGATTGAAAGTTGGCAGATCAAAGCCCCGATATCGGGTCTGCAACTGATCGCCGACGAAGTGCGCACCGACACTGCGCGCCAACTCAAGTTGTGGGGCGGGGCGACACAGTCTGACGAGACCGCCGCCCAGGCGGTCGGGCGCCTGACCGAGTTGCTGGGTTCGAACTCGGTTCAGGTCGCCAAGTGGCAGGGTGGTCGCGATCTGCAAGACGCCTATCAATTTGTTTCGGTTCTGCATTCTCAGGTGGCGCATTCAGAGCAAATCACGACGCAAGCAAAAAAACTTTCCGTGCAATCGCCGCCGCAACCAAAATTTTGGCGCGGCTCATTGCCCACACCGTCGCCCAGCGTCGTGTTTGCCGACCCGCCAGAAGTGCAAGTTGTCGACAAAAACCAGAATTTGTTGCGGGTCAGCGCCCGCCACGAACTGAGCGCCGAGCCGGCATATCTGTTGAAGGGTGAAGCCAGGCACAAAATTGTTTCTTGGGCCGGGCCGTGGCCGGTCGAAGAAAAATGGTGGGACATCGCCCGATCGAGGCGCTTGGTGCGCTTGCAACTGGTCGTCGAAAAAAATGCGACACCGAGCGTCGGCGCTGGCGGCAACTCTGTCGGTTCTGCTGGTTTAGTCGATCCTGCTGGTTCAGTCGGTTCTGCTGGTTCAGTTGGTCCAGTCGCCGAGTCGTCTGAAGTTCGGGCGATGTTGGTCGCACTTGAACACGGTCAATGGAGCATCGTCGCGATCTACGGCTAGCCCGACAACTATCGTTGCCTCGTGGTCGGCGACTTTGGTCTTGAATTTGTGCGAAAGTTTTGCGTCGAACTCGCCGAACACGAACCGATCGACGACCGCGAGCGCGAGTCGATAAAAATGTTTCGCGAACTCGCGCCGAAACTGCGCGCACCGTTCGACGAACACGCCGATTCGACCCACGTCACGGCCTCGGCGATCGTCATCGGCGAGCCTGGCGTCGTTTTGCATCTGCACAAACGCCTGAACATGTGGTTGCAACCCGGCGGCCACATCGACCCAGGTGAAACGATTCACGACGCGGCGATGCGCGAAGCCAAAGAAGAGACGGGTCTGAAGCTGGTTCATTTCGGTCGCGACGACTCGGCGCCGAGCGGGGCGAAATTCATCCATCTAGATGTGCATCCCGGCCCGCGCGGCCACACCCATTTGGACGTTCGGTTTTTGTTGTGGGCCGAAAACGAAATTTTCGCCCCGGCGGCCGACGAAAGCCAGCAGGTCAAATGGTTCAGTTTCGAGGATGCATTGCGCGTGTCAGAAGACGGCGCTCGCGGCGCGATTCGCGTCGCCCAAAGTCTTGGGCGAACATATGTTCGCTACGATAAGCGAGATGGGTGACTATGCCGAACTGCACTGCCGCTCGAATTTCTCTTTTCTCTACGGGGCTTCGCACCCCGAGCAATTGGTCGAATCTGCCGTACGCAACAATCTGAGCGCGTTGGCGATCACCGATCGCAACGGCTTTTACGGCGTCGTCAAATTCGCCCAGGCGGCCCGATCGTTGAACCTGCCGACCTTGTTCGGCGTCGAACTGAGTTGCGCAAATTCGCTCAACACCGGTTCGGTTGGCGGCGCGCCGGGTGATGGCGACGATGACGATCGAATCGTTCTGATCGCCGCCGGCCCCGCCGGCTATTCGCGGCTGGCGCGAGCGATCACGCTCGGTCAGTTGGCCGGCGCGAAGTCGGCGCCCGTTTTCGAAACGGCGAAAGTCGCCGAAACGGTGGGCGACACCTGTTGGGTTCTGACGGGCGCGAGCACGGGCATCGTCAATCGGGCCCTCGAGCGAGACGGGCCCGATGCCGCGTCGCGCAGGTTGGGCAAACTGGTCGCCGAGTTCGGTCGCGATCGCGTCTTGGTCGAACTTTGCGACCACGGCGACCCGCTCGACTCGACGCGCAACGACGCGCTCGTGCAGTTGGCGATGCGCCACGATCTGCGATGCGTCGCCACCAACGACGTGAGTTACGCGTCGTTGCGAGAATATCGACTCGCCGTCGCGTTGGCCGCCGTCAGGCAGCGCGCCAGCCTCGACGAAATCGATCCGCAGTTGCCGCCCGCGCCGGGCGCATACATTCGCAGCGGCAAAGAACAACTTCGCCGGTTCGCCCGCTATCCGGGCGCGGTCGAGTTGACCGTCGAGATCGCCGAATCTTCGGCCTTCGACTTGTCGCTCGTGGCGCCGAACCTTCCGCCGTTCGATTGCCCCGATGGTCTCGACGAGATTTCATATCTGCGTCGGCTGGTCGAGCAAGGCGCCGCGCGCAGATACGGCGCACGACCCGCCGACAATCTCGAAGATCTTTCGTTGCGCTCCCGAGCATGGAAGACGATCGACCGCGAACTCGAGATCATCGAGCAACTTGGTTTTGCCGGCTACTTCTTGGTCGTCTTTGACATCGTCCAGTTTTGCCAACGCTCGAACATTTTTTGCCAGGGGCGGGGAAGCGCGGCCAACAGCGCCGTGTGCTTCGCGCTAGATATCACCAAAGCCGACGCCGTTTCTTTGGGCCTGCTGTTCGAGCGATTTTTGTCGGCAGAGCGCGACGGGCCGCCCGACATCGACATCGACATCGAAAGCGGTCGACGCGAAGAAGTCATCCAATATGTTTTCAATCGCTACGACCGGCATCACGCCGCCCAGGTGGCAAATGTGATCACGTATCGTTCGCGTTCGGCGGTGCGCGATATGGCCCGGGCCCTGGGTTTTGCCCCCGGCCAGCAAGACGCCTGGAGCAAGCAAGTCGAAATGCACGGTTCGCTGTCGAACCCCGAGAACACACAGCACGAGATACCCGACCAGGTCGTCGATCTGGCCCGACAAGTTCTCGACGCCCCTCGGCACCTGGGCATTCATTCGGGCGGCATGGTGATTTGCGATCGTCCGGTCAGCGAAGTCTGCCCGATCGAGTGGGGTCGCATGAAAGATCGCAGCGTTCTTCAATGGGACAAAGACGATTGCGCCGCCATTGGCCTGGTCAAGTTCGATCTTCTGGGGCTCGGCATGCTCTCGGCCCTGCACAACGCGGTCGATTTGATCGCCGAGTTTCGCGGCAAACAAATAGATCTGGCCACCATTCCGCAGCAAGACGAGGTCTATGCGATGTTGTGTCGCGCCGACACCGTCGGCATTTTTCAAATCGAGTCGCGCGCACAAATGGCGACCCTGCCGCGACTCAAGCCCCGAAGGTTCTACGACCTCGTGGTCGAAGTCGCCCTGATTCGACCCGGGCCGATTCAGGGCGGTTCGGTGCACCCGTATATTCGTCGACGCAACGGGCAAGAACCCGTCACCTATCTGCATCCGTTGCTTGAAAACAGCCTGGGCAAAACCCTCGGCGTGCCGTTGTTTCAAGAGCAACTGATGCAAATGGCGATCGATCTGGCGGGTTTCACCGCCAACCAGGCCGACGAACTGCGTCAAGCCATGGGCTCGAAGCGCTCGCAGTTGCGCATGCAACGGTTGCGCCAACGGCTCTATGACGGCATGGCCCGAAATCAAATCGTCGGCGCGGTGGCCGACGAAATTTTCGAAAAAATGCGCGCCTTCGCCAACTACGGTTTTCCCGAAAGCCATTCGGTTTCTTTCGCGTATCTCGTCTACGCCTCCTCATGGATCAAATACCACGAGCCCGCGGCGTTCTACGCGGCGCTTTTGAATTCTCAGCCGATGGGTTTTTGGTCGCCGCACTCGTTGGTGCAAGACGCGCGTCGACACGGCGTGGTCGTGTTGGGCCCAGATCTGAACTCTTCGAAAGCCTCGGCAACTTTGCAGCCATGCACCGAGTCGACGGGGGGTCTGGCGGTGCGCCTTGGCATCTCGGGCGTGCGGGGCATCGGCGACGATCTGGCCAAGGCGATCGAAGCAGCCCGACCGTTTTCGAGCATGGAAGACCTGGTTCGTCGGGTGCCGCAACTCAGTTTGGCGCAGATCGAGATATTGGCCACGGCGGGGGCCTATTCGCAATGCTTCGAGGTGTCTCGTCGAGACGCGTTGTGGTCGGCGGGCGCGGTGATTCAAAGTCGCCCAGATCGTTTGGCCGGTGTCACCACCGGCGGCGACTCGCCACAATTGCCCGGCATGCAGCCGATCGAAGAATCAATCTGCGATCTTTGGTCGACGGGCATCTCGATCGACGGGCATCCGACTCAATTCGTTCGCGCCCAACTCAGCGAGTTGGGCGTGGTCACAGCCGCCGAGTTGCCAAAAATAGAAAATAGTTCGCGCGTGTTCGTCGGGGGTTTGATCACCCATCGTCAACGCCCGTCGACCTCGAAGGGCGTCACATTTTTCAACCTTGAAGACGAAACTGGTCTGATCAACATCGTCGTTTCACGGGGTTGTTTCAGGCGGTTCAGGCATGCGGCGATCAACGCCTCGGCTCTGGTCGTGCGCGGAAAAGTCGAGTCATCCCAGGGCGTGATCAACATCATCGCCGAACATCTGAGCGAACTAAAAATAGATTCGCGCGGGGTGGGTTCAAGAAACTTTCGCTGAAGCGGCCAAAACACCCAGCAACACGAACACGGCGCCGGCCACGAACCGTTGAATGAAAGGCAGCGCCTTGCCCTTGACCAGCGAGTCTCGCAACGAACTCGCCACCAGCGCGTAGATGCCGTCGGTGAGAAAACCGCAGGCCACAAAAATCAAACCAAGCACCAAAGATTGCAGGGCGCTCGAAGATTTTTCGGGGTCGATGAACTGGGGCAAGTACGACAAAAAGAAAAGTGCGATCTTCGGATTGAGCGTGTTGATGATGAAGCCCTGCCTGAACGCGCGAACATTGGTGATCGCTCCGCCGTGCGCGCTTGTCGCGGCATGATCTGGCGATCCAGATGCCATATCGATCGCCGCGGGGCGACGCGACAACGTGCGCAACCCGACGAAGATGAGATAGATCGCGCCCAGATATTTGACGATGTTGAATGCGCCTTCGGAGGCCGCCAGCACCGCCGAAAGGCCCACGGTGGCGGCCAAGACATGCATCAGCGTGCCCAACTCGAGACCGCCCACCGCGCTCAAACCGATGGCTCGGCCGTCGGCGACGCTGCGGTTGAGAATGAAGATCACCGCCGGGCCGGGAATCACGAGCAACGCCAACGAGGCGGCTGTGAACGACCAGAGCGCGGAGAGTTCGGGCATCGAAACTTATTCGCCCGGAAGTTCGTTGAGTTCGTCGTTGAACCCTCGATACATCTCGTAGATTTCTTTGCACGCCTGGCAGAGCGGCAGTTTCTGCGGGTCGCGAGAAGGCACCCACCTGTGGCCGCAGAGCGCCTCGAGCGGCGTGCCGTTGATGCGCGCCTCGAGAACCTTGGCCGACGCCGACTCGTTTTTCTCGGTCTTTACGATGTGGGCCACCAGTGGTTTGCCCGTTTGGGTGTCGCGCTCGGTTTGCTCAAGCGATGTAGTGCTCGGCATCGTCTCGATCGAAAAAGTTGGCGCCGAAAGCACACTCAACTTTATAGTTGGCGACGACTATATAGAATGCAGTCGTGCCAACCTACGAGTTTCGATGCCGCGAGTGCGATCAAGTTTTTGAAGAGCGTCGATCAATGGCCGACGCCAACGAGCCGGCAGTTTGCCCGCAGGGCCACCACAACGCCGTTCGCCTGCTTTCGGTGTTCGCCTCGGTGGGCGGAGGTTCGACGCCGACGGCTTCGGCGCCCGCGTCGCTGCCAAAAATGGGCGGATGCGGTTCGGGTTGCGGCTGTCATAGTTAGCCGAGTTTGAACACGTCGCCCTCGGCGACCAACAGCCAATCGTCGAGCCACAAGCCGGCGTCGGCGCAACGGTTTTTGGCCATGAAGAATTGCGACGCATCGCGATGATCTCGGCCCCGACCGCTGCGCGAACTGAGCAACGAGATTGCCGCCGTCGCCTCGATGTTTATCGCCGCCCCGATGACTCGGTCGATGACTTCGGTCAGAGGTTTGCCCGAGACGAAGGCGAACAGGCCGACCCCGTGGCGGTGCTGGTCTAGAAACAGGGCGATCGTCTCGTCGTGCAACGGGCGACGAAGCGCCAAGGCGAAGATGCCGAGTTTTTCTGTGGTCGTGTTGATCGGGTCGACCCCGGCCCGGGGTATGTCGACGATAGGTGCGAGTGTTGAGAGCATCAGACCTTTTCTTTGAAGTTGCCGAGAAATCTAAGAAGAGGGTGTTGCGCGATACAACAGCAAACCACCCAACGCGCCGACGATGGCACCGCCAAAGTGTCCGCCGATCGAGATGCCGGGTATCGCCAGGGTCAACAAAAGATTGATCACGAACGTCGCACCGATGGCGCTTCGCATCGGGTTGACACCGTGCCGACCAAGACCGACGACTGCGGCGGCCATCAAACCAAACACCGCACCCGAGGCGCCGCCCGTGATCGCCTCGGGGCTGACGAGCACGGCGCCGAATGATCCGCCCAGAAGCGAGAAGAGATAAAGAAAAAACAAGCGCACCGAACCCGACTGCAGTTCGAGCATCTGCCCGAGTTGAAACGCCAACAGCATGTTCATCGCCACATGAACGACGCCGAAGTGCACGAAGCCGCAACTGATCAACCTGTACCACTCGCCCTGGTCCAAGAATTGGCGGGAGATCACGAAGTTGATCGAGGTGCGGTCGAAGCCGGCGAGGTTCATCCAAATGAACAAGCCGACATTCGTCGAGACCACCGCGTTGGTGACCGGAATCCGACTTTTGGCCACGATTTATTCGGGGAGTTTGTTCGCCTCGGCGCGATTGGCGAGGAACCAGTCGACGGTTTCTCGCAAGCCATCAACGAATTCGGTGGTCGCGTGCCAACCCAGTTCGCGCTCTGCTCGCGACGCGTCGACGCGGCGGCGGGGCTGGCCGTCGGGTTTCGACGAGTCCCAGACGAGTTCGCCGTCGAAGCCCACGATGCGCGCGATCGTCTCGGCAGTTTCGCGAATCGTGATTTCTCGGTTGTTGCCCAGGTTCAGCGGCTCGGTCGAGTCGTGCAGTTCGCTGGCCAGCAAGATCGCCCGTGCGGCATCTTTGACATATAGATAGTCGCGACTGGCCGAACCCGTGCCCCAAACGGCGATCTTGTCGTGCCCCTGCTCTTTGGCCTCGACACACTTTTTGATCAGCGCGGGAATCACATGAGAAACATCGGGATGGAATTTGTCGCCGGGACCAAACAAGTTGGTCGGAATCAAGAACGCGAATTTTTGCCCGTATTGCGCGGCGTTTACCTGGGCGTGCACCAGCAGCGCTTTTTTGGCGATGCCGTACGGGGCGTTGGTCTCTTCGGGGTAGCCATCCCAAATCGATTCTTCGCGAAACGGCACGGGCGTGAACTTCGGATAGCTGCAAACCGTGCCGAGCAAAATAGTTTTTTCGACGTTCGCCTCACGGGCCGCTTCGATCGTGTGCGTGCCCATCATCAGGTTGTCGAAATAGAGCGGTGCGGGTGCGACCTGGTTGTAGCCGATGCCGCCGACGCGCGCGGCCAAGTGAACGACATGGGACGGCTTGTGTTTTTTGAACAACGCGAGAGCGACGCCTGGTTGGATAAGGTCGGCCTGCTTGTGCGTCGGAGCCACGACCTCGGCTCCCGCCGATTTGAACGCCTCGACGACATTTCGTCCGAGAAAACCATTGCCACCGGTGATCAACACGGTTCGACCGTGCCAAAAATTTTTCGATGATCTTTTTTGGTTCATCAATTCATGCCTGCCGTCTACATCGTACGACCCAAATCGTGATGAGGTAAGCCCGCGTTTTTTTCAGGCAGAATAGATGTGATGCGCGTCGGCTACTCGTTGGAACAGTGCTGGCATCGGGTTCCGGGGGGCACCGCCACGGCGGCCGTCGAGGTGGCCCGCGTGCTGCCCAGCCTGCGTCGCGACATCGAGTTGGTGGGTTTCTCGGGCCGCCATCGTCGCGAGCCGCAGGCCGCGGTTCGACCACCGATAAATGTGCGACAGTTGCCCCTTGCCGGCGCGTTTTTGTACGAGTCTTCGATGCGTCTCGGGTTTCCGCGTGTCGAGTCGGCCACCGGTCGCGTCGACCTGGTGCACTGCACGACGATCATTCCTTTCGCGTCAAGAGCGAAGATGGTCGCGACCGTGCACGACCTGGCGTTCTTGAAGTATCCGCAGTTTTTCAGCCGCAGGGGAAATTCGGTTTTTCGCCGCAGCCTCGACATTTTGCTCGACCGCGCCGAAGTGTTGATGTGTTCGTCGACGGCGACTCTCAACGACTGTCGAGAATTCGGTTTCTCCGCCGATCGTCTGCGCCATGTGCCCCTCGGGGTGGGCGCGGCGCTCGTGATGAGCACCCGCGAGCAGATCACCAGTCGTTATTCGTTGCCCGAGCAGTACCTGCTTTTTGTCGGCACGCTCGAGCCGCGAAAGAACCTCGCACGCCTGCTCGAGGCGCTGAAGTTTCTCGGTGACGACGCGCCCGAATTGGTCGTCGTTGGCGCTGGCGGTTGGGGCGAGATACCCGACACGAATTCGTTGAGCGACGAGATCAAATCGAAGGTGCATTTCACGGGTTTCGTGCAGCCCGGCGATCTGGGGGCGCTGTATCGATTCGCCGAGGTCTTGTGCTATCCGTCGCTGATGGAAGGTTTCGGTTTGCCGATTCTCGAGGCGATGAGTTTCGGCACGCCGGTTGTCACCAGTCGCGGTTCGTCGACAGAAGAGGTCGCGGGCGGCGCGGCCGTGCTCGTCGACCCGTTGAACGCCGAGAGCATCGCCGGCGGGGTGCTCGAGGCGATCAAGAACAAGCCTGAATTGTCGCGCGCGGGTTTGCAGCGCGCCGCCGCGATGACTTGGCAGGCAACCGCCGAGAAAACCGCCGAGGTTTACGGGCAGGTCGTCGCATGACCCTGCGCGTGGCGGTGAACCTGACTTGGTTGCGCGCGGGGCAGGTCGGCGGGTCGCAAGAATATTTGGTGCGCCAACTCACGGGTTTGAGCGAGTCGGCCGGCGAAAAACTCGACGTGACGTTGTTCGTGCAGTCGGGGTTCGCCACCGATCACCCGCAGCTCGCCGCATTGTTCGACTTCGTCGAGGTCAAGGGTGCAAGTCGGGGTCGACTGGCGCGAATATTTCTCGAGCAAACATGGTTGGCATTGAAGACCAGAAAATTCGATGTGGTGCATCATGGTGGCGGCACGATGCCGAGGTTCGCGGGCAGCAATACCGTGCTCACGATTCACGACGTTCAGTATCTGTCGTATCCAGAAAACTTCAGTCGGCTTCGTCTCGCGTATCTGAGCAAAATCGTGCCTCGCTCTTTGAGGCGAGCCACCGTTGTCACCACGCCGAGCCAGTATGTGCGCAGTCGATTGATCGAAAAATTCGGCGTCGATGGCGCAAAGGTGCGCGTCGTGCGACATGGTGTCGGCGCCGATCTGGCGCGGTCGGCCACGAGCGAAGGCGAGTTGAGGCGACGATTGCGCCTCGAGAATCGCGATCTGGTTTTCTTGCCTGCGGTCACGCATCCGCATAAAAACCACCAATTCTTGTTGCAGCTGATGACGCGATACTGGACCGACAAAAATCTGGTCCTGGTTTGTGCGGGCGGCAAGGGCCGGGGCGAAGATGCGTTCATGCGCGAGGTGCGTCGGTTGAATTTGGACGACCGAGTGATTCGTCTTGGCCGAGTTTCAGACGATGATCGCGACGGCTTGCTGCTGATCTCGCGAGCGCTGGTGTTTCCGAGTTTGTACGAAGGTTTCGGGGCGCCCGTGATCGAGGCGATGCAGATCGGAACCCCGGTTATCGCCAGTGATTGCGCGGCGCTGCCCGAGGTCGTGGGCGACGCTGGTCTCGTGTTGCCCCTGCAACTAGAAAAGTGGGCCGACGCGTTGAATACCGTCGAGTCGAAACGAAACTCACTGGTCACGGCGGGCAGAGAGCGGGCGCGCAATTTTTCGATCGCCGCCTCGGGTCGCGACCTGTTCGATTGCTACATGGCGGCCGCATCGTGACGGCGGCGTTGTGACGGCGGCATCGCGCAAATTGCGATTGATCGTGCTTTGCCCGCATTTTGAGCCCGACATCGCCCCCACCGGCGTGGTGATGACCAGAATCGTGCGCGAACTTGCGGCGCGCGGTCACGAACTGCACGTCGTCACGTCGCTGCCCTGGTATCGCAAGCATCAAGTCGAGTCGGGTTGGTCGGGCGCGTTGTGGCGCGTCGAGAAAACAGAATGGGGTTCGATCAGCAGGGTTCAACCGTTCGCGGCGCGCGACAAAAAGTCGTTGCTGCGACGTGCGTTAAGTTTTGTTCTGTTCAGTTATTTCGTCGGGTTGCGAGCGCTCTTGGTCGGGGGCGTCTGGCGTCGTTTCGACGGTGTTTTGGCGATGTCACCGCCGCTCACGCTCGGACTCATCGGTTGGCACACGAAATTGTTTCGCGGCGGGAAACTCGTGTTCAACATTCAAGATGTCTTTCCCGACGCGGCGGTCGAGACTGGGGCGATCAGCAACCGGCGCATCATCGCCGCGGCACGCTGGCTCGAGCGCGTCAGTTACCAAAGATCAGACTCGGTGGTTCTGCTTTCTGACGACTTGGCCAACAATATTCAGGCGAAACTCGACCAAAAATATCACCGCCGAGTGAGGGTGATACCCAACTTCGTCGACACCGACGCGATCATGCCGATGTCGCGGCTGACGAAATATCGAAGCGAACTCGGTATCGACGATTCGATGGTCGTGATGTACGCGGGCAACGTGGGTTTCTCGCAGTCGCTCGATCTGATGATCGAGGCGGCAAAGGCGCATCCCAAAATATTTTTCGTGATCAACGGTGATGGCGCCGCGCGACATTCGTTGCAATCGATGGCCCAGGGCCTGCCGAACGTCAGGTTCGGCGACTATCAAGAACCCACGCGGCTCGCCGAAGTTTTGGCCACAGGAGACCTGCATGTCGTGCCGCTGCGACGAGGTCTTGGCGCCGTCAGCGTCCCGTCGAAAACATATTCGATTCTCGCCGCGGGGCGGCCGATTCTCGCGGCGATCGACCCCGACACCGAGGTGCCGCGAATACTGGCGGCTTCGAGCGCCGGCGTCTGCGTCGAGCCCGATGATGCGCGGGCCTTTGTTGCTGCCGTGGCGAAAATGACGAGCGACGTGAAGTTGTTGCAAGAGATGGGCGAGCGCGGGCGTGTTTGGGTGCAGGGTCACGCATCGGCCGAGTCGGTGGCGCAGCGTTACGAAGCCTTGTATCTTCGATAAACCTGTAGCCTTTTACCTTCGTGGCATCTTCATCTTCAGCGAAAAAAATCGCCCGCTTGGCGGCGGCAAGCAAGAACCGCAAGGGTCGAACCGTGCGGGTCAGGGGTGGCTCGTTGTTTCCGACGTCTATTTTTGTCGTGCTTGTCCTGGGCATCGGTCTGATCGCCTATGCCCGACAAAGTCAAGAGCGTGTCAGCGCGCTCGACACCGCGACGCAGAGTTATGTGACGGCGTTCGGCATCTACAAGTGCGATGCGTTCATCGAGAATCTGCCGGGCAAAACCGACCCGACGAGCGTCGACATCGCCACTTTGAAACCGGGTGCATCGATCGAGTCTTCGGGCGTCGTGCGTTGGGAGCCGCAGACGCTTTCGGGCGAGCGTCGCGCCAAACTCGCGACGATTTTTGAACTTTACGGGTTGACCGTCACCGACAATTCCGTCGAGTTTCCGGCGAACTTGAACAACGGCGAAAAAATCACCGAGGCCGACACCAAGTGCGGCGGCCAAGACGCGAGCCTGCAAGTCGCGGTCTGGGACTCGAGCGTCTCTTCGGCCAAGATTTCGATCGCCGAACTCGGCAATGTTCGACTGACAGGCAACGGCATGGGTATCACGCTGGCGTTCGTCGCCAAAGGCGTCGAGGTGCCGCAACCTGTTTCGATGCCAGATCTCGATCCGCTGATCACCGGTTAACCAACAAGGCGAACACGCAGATGCACGCCGTCGTGCTGGTCGGCGGTTTCGGCACCAGATTGCGTCCGCTCACCTTGACGACGCCAAAGCCGCTCTTGCCCGTCGGCAATGTCGCGTTGCTCGAGCGCCTGATGATTTCGCTGGCCGCCGGAGGCGTCACCGACGCGGTGCTCTCGCTTGGTTTCAAACCCGAGCCTTTCTTGCAGGCGTTTCCGTCAAATGTCTGTGCCGGGGTCAAGTTGACCTATGCCGTCGAAGACAGACCGCTCGACACGGCGGGAGCGATCGGTTTTGCAGCGCGGGTCGCGGGCATCCACAAACAGGATGATCCGTTCTTGGTGGCCAACGGCGACGTGCTCACCGATTTGAATGTCGCCAAACTCGTCGAGTTCCACAAGGCGAGTGCGGCGCAAGGCACGATTCACTTGACGCCTGTCGAAGATCCCTCACAATACGGCGTCGTCGAAACCGCCGCCGATGGTCGCGTGTTGCGATTCGTCGAAAAGCCCGTTGCCGGTCAAACCGCCTCGCGTCACATCAACGCGGGAAGATACGTCTTCGAAGTTTCGGCGCTTGATCGAATGCCCGGGGTCGCGCCGATGTCGATCGAGCGCGAGACTTTTCCGGCGATGGTCGCCGACTCCGCGCTGTATGCCTACGCCACCGACGACTATTGGATCGATGCGGGTCGACCCGAGACTTATGTTCGCGCCAACATCGATGTCATCGCCCGAAACGTCGCGAGTGCGGTCAGCGCGAAGGCCAAAGTCGCCAAATCGGCCAAGGTTGTAAGAAGCGCGATCGGTCCAGATTGTCAGGTCGGCGAAAATGCGAGGGTAGAAGGTTCGGTTTTGCTGAACGGGGCGCGAGTCGGCGAAAATGCGATCGTGGTTGACAGCGCGGTGATGGGCCGAGTCGGGGCGTTTGCGCAGGTCGAATCTTGTCTGGTCGGGCAAGAGGGCGAGGTCAGATCGGGTGCCGTGCTACGCGACGCGAAAATTCCCGAATCGATCTGAAACACGGCGATGACCCAGGTAAACGGAGTGCTCGTGTGCGGAGGCGCCGGATTCATCGGCTCGCACCTGGTCGACCGTTTGCTTACCGAGGGACACAGCGTCGAGGTGGTCGACGATCTTTCGGTCGGCTCGCTGGCAAATCTCGCCTCGGCGAGGCTGGCCGGCGGAAAAATGCGGTTTCACAATCTGGATGTTTCGGCCCCCGAGTTCGCCGAGTTGGTGGCGCTGCGACGACCATCGGTGATTTTTCATCTCGCACTTCTGCCTTGCGGTGCGAGTCGCAACAACGAAGTTTTGCGCTCGGCGACGCTGCTGTTGAATGTGCTCGAGGCGGCGCGCCGCTACGGCGTGAAAAAAGTCGTTCTGGCGCTGCCCGCGGGGCTCGTCTACGGCGAGGTACCCGCGCGTCAACTGCCGGTCAAGGAAGGTCGCAAGTCTGAGCCGATGGGCGTTGCCCATGTGATGGCCAACACGCTGGTTGATCTGCTCACGGTCTATCGCGAAAGATACGACGTCGAGTTCACCGTGTTGGCGATGACGAATGTCTACGGCCCCCGTCAGCGACCGGGCGACGGGGTCGTCGCGGCGTTCGCCAACGCTGTGGTCAACCAGACGGCGCCGGTCGTATGCGGCAATGGGCGACAGACGCGCGACTTCATATATATAGACGACGCGGTCGACGCTTTGACCAGGTCGATCAACAGGGGCGGCGGTTTGGTGATCAACATCGGCACGGGGGTTCAAACCACGATCAAAGAACTGTGGCAATTGATCGGGCGCGATACGACCTTGCAAGAAAGTTACGAGTCGGCGCGTTCGGGCGACCTGCAGCGCAACGCGGTGAACACGACCCGCGCGCGAATTCAGTTGGGTTGGTCGCCGTGGACGACCCTGGCTAGCGGAGTCGACGAACTTCTCGGGCGAAAAGCGCAAGAGAAGACCCGTGCGACTCGCCAGTCTCGCTCATCGAAATAGATCTTCCTGGGCGGGTCGCACCAGTTCGCCGATATTCGAATCTCTGAACCACTCTTTGTCGGCTCCTCGCACCACGGCGACGGGCACTCCCGACGACTTTCCCATCACCAGTTCGGCGGCGCTCGCGAGTTCGTCGGCCACCGCCACCTCGGTGACCTGCATGATTCGCCCGAGCGAGTCTGGGGTGCCGCGCAGGTCGACGACCCCGGCGACCCCGGCGATGCCGATTGCGACATCGGTCAAGCCTTTGCGCCAAGGTCGACCGAACGTGTCGCTGATGATCACGCCGACACTCACCCCGTTTTTTGCCCGAACAATGTCGCGGATTCGTCGGGCCGATTTGTCGCTGTCGATCGGCAAAAGCGCGGCGTAGCCCTTTTCGATGTTTGAGAGATCGACCCCGCTATTGGCGCAAATGAAGCCATGGCGAGTCTCGGTGATGATCAGATCGCCGCGGCGTCGAACGATTCTTGCGGCTTCTTGCTCGACCAGATGTTTGTGGCTCAACGGGTCGGCGGCGTCGATCGGCACAAGGCGACCCTCGGCTTTCGACACGATCTTTTGTGTGACGACCAAGATGTCGTCGTCGATCAACGGCCCGTTAGGTTCGGTGCGACAGGCCTCGGCGATTATTTCGCCGAGTTGATCTTGCGGCGAAATCTCCTTGATGCCTTCGACACCCCAGATCGTCAGCCGGCTCATGAGGGTCGACCGACGATCGCGTCGATTGTGGTCTTTGCCAACGCGGCCGAAACACTCGTGTCGATCATCATCGTGTCGGTCACCACGCAACGCATGCCGAGCGCCTGAATCTCATCTTTCAAACCCGCGTCGGCACTATCGATTATCAGCGTCGAGGCGACCTTCGAATAAATTTTTGCGACCCCGAGCGCCGACGACTCGTGACCCAGTTCGTTGAGCATCCGGTCTGCCGGGCCCTTGATCGCGCGACCACCGACGATCGGCGAAATCGCCACGACTCGTTCGCGGTTCTTTCGCAGCGTCTCGTCGACCAAGGGCAATGCACGAATCGGCCCGATCGAAACGATCGGATTCGACGGCGCGATCACGATCGCCCCGGCGTTGTTCAACTGCGCGAGGCCGTTTGGTTTTGCCGAGTCGACGCCGTCGAAAGCCACCGACCGCACGGCGACGCCATGTTTGTATTTCACGAAATACTCCTGAAAACTGATCACATCGCCCGCTTTTCCGGCGATGCAGTCTTCGGCGAGTTCAACCAGGGTGGACACAGCATCATCGGTCATCGGCAAAATCTGCTGCTCGAGATCCCATGCCCGCGCGATTTCGGCCGCGATCTGGCTCGCGCCCGCGCCTTCGATGCGACGCGCGGTTCGATAAAAGTGCGTGGCGAGATCTTTGTCGCCGAGGTTGAACCAGTCGGGCGCGGCGTCAGAATTTTCGGGTCGCACCTCGACATATTTTTTCAGCGAATCCATCGCGCGCCACGACTCGTCGCTCAAGCCCCAACCCCGTTGCGCGTCGATCGCGTGGGCGAGCGTATAGACGACCGTGTCGATGTCGGGCGAAATGTTCAAACCGTGCAGGGTCGTGTCGTCGCCGGTGTTGACTATCACCGTCGTGGCGCGTGGTTCATTGACGAGCGCGAGTCCGCGCAAGAAGCGTGCTGCACCCACGCCCCCAGCAAGCACGACGATCGGGAGCGAACTTTTTTTCGCGTTCACGACTATTGAGCGTACGGCTGAACAACCACTAGATTGATAAGTCGTTATGGCAAAGGCGCTGATCACCGGTATCACCGGTCAGGACGGTCGCCATCTCGCAGAATTCTTGCACGCCAAGGGATACGAGGTCTTCGGTCTCGTCAAGGGCCAGAACAACCCCAAAGCCGAGTCGATTCGCGACGAGTTTCCGTTCGTGCAGCTCGTGCCGGGCGATTTGGCCGATTTTTCGAGCCTCGTCAGCGCACTCGAAATGTCGCAGGCCGACGAGGTCTACAACCTCGGTGCGATTTCGTTCGTCGCGATGTCGTTCAACCAGGCCGAGTTGACGGGAAACATCACGGGTTTGGGCGTCTTGCGCATGCTCGAGGCGATTCGCCTCGTGGGTGGTGCGCGAAAGAATCCGATTCGTTTTTACCAGGCTTCGTCGTCGGAGATGTTCGGCAAGGTCCGTGAGACTCCACAGACCGAGATGACGCCTTTTCATCCGCGTTCGCCCTACGGCGTGGCGAAAGTTTTCGCCCACGACATCACGGTCAACTATCGCGAGAGTTACGACATGTTCGCGTGCTCGGGAATATTGTTCAACCACGAGGGTCCGCGGCGCGGTCTCGAATTCGTGACGCGAAAGATCACCAACTCGGTCGCGCGCATCAAACTCGGACTGCAGAACGAACTGGTCCTCGGCAACCTAGAGGCGAAACGCGACTGGGGTTACGCGGGCGACTACGTCGAGGCGATGTGGATGATGCTGCAACAACCCAAAGCGGACGACTTCGTGGTGGCCACGGGCGTCGCGCATTCGATCGAGCAACTTCTCGAAGTGGCCTTCGCCGCGGCCGAACTGAAAGATTGGCGCAAATATGTGCGCCAAGACAAGCGTTTCTTCAGACCGGCCGAGGTCGATTTGTTGATCGGCGACGCGACCAAGGCGCGCACGAAGTTGGGCTGGAGTCCGAAAGTTGATTTCAATCAGTTGATCGAAATGATGGTGCGCCACGACCTCAATTACGAGTCGAAACGCGCAAAATAGATCTCAGACTCAAGCCGAAAGACGCGAGAGCCACGGTCGAACTGACCACCAGCGCAACTTCGACGCGCAAGAACAGTTCGTCGCTCGCTTGCCATGCGCAAACCACATAACTGACGAACGCGAGCACCCAACCGAGCGCCACATGACGGTGACCGTTCAAGGCGATCACCGCCTGGGCGATGGCCAAGGCCATCATGTAGATGGCACTCGCCAATGCCAGCAGGGTCATCGTGCGTCGGTCGATGCCACCTTCATAAACGAGCTCGAGAACATATGGCCCGATCAGGAACGCGCCGACGGTGCCGAGCAGGCCGACACCAACCACGAGAACCACGAGTTTTTTGAAACCGATCTTGAACTCGACCAGATCGCCGCGCGCGGCGAGGCGGGCCAGGCGCGGCAGCAGCGCGGCTTGAACCGCTTGGAACAAAAACAGCGGCACCCTTGTCAGCAAAACGGCGTTGCCGAATTGCGTGACCCGGATCGCGTCGGTCTTGTCGCCGACGAGGTCGACGGTGATCGGTCCGGCGTTGACCAGCGCGGCGGCAAAAATCGAACCGCCGAGCAACCAGACAAGATTCTCGGTGACCTCAGACCAGGTCGCGCTCGGTCCGTCGTGCCATCGCAGTCGCCTCGCCCCGAAAACGATCGCTACGCCGACGATCGGAGTGACGACGATGACCAGGGCGTAGGTCGTGAGTTGCGTGATGCCGACCGCCAACAAAATCGCGCACGCCACGACCCGGATCGCGCCGTCGGCACCGACGATGAAACCATATTCGCCGAACCTGCCCAAACCAGAAGAGAGACCCTTCGTGAAGTAGAGCAGGCCGTAGGTGCCGATCGCGATCGCCAGGCTGACAGTGACTATCAAGTTGCCCTCGAACAAATCGCCCGTTATCAACGGCGAGAGAATTGCGATCAAAACAACGAGGAAGATCGCGATTGAAAGACAAAGCAGCGCGACTTTTTTCACCACCGGCCCGACACCCTGGTTGAGCGCGCGTCGGTGCGCCACCGCGCGACTCAACTCTTGTTCGACCGGCAGGAAAAAGCCGGGTGCGATCGCGAACATCACGAACCACAACGACACCAGGGGCTTGAACTTTTCTTGGCCGAGCGCCTCCTGACCAATCTTGAAGAAAATATAAATCGTCACGCCGGCGATCAGAAGACCGGTGCCGATCGAGAATGTTCCCTCGGGTATCGCGCCGCGCTTGGGTTCTGTCGCCAACGACTCGTCAATTGGGTGTTGCGACATCGCCTCAAGGTTAGTAGTTGGTCGCAAATTAGTAGTCTGAATGCACAGTGAGTCAAGAGTCAGCGCAAGAATCTTCAACCCAAACTGTTTCTGCACCACCCGTCGTCACGGCGATGGTCGTGCACCAGCCGGGCACGTGGTTCGACGAGGTCTTGTCGGGCTTGTCCGCGCAGGACTACCCGAACCTGAGCCATATTTTTTTCGTCACGACGCCGATTGTCGACGGCGTCGCCGACACGAACGAGGCGAGCCGTTTATCGAGCCAGATAACGGGCACCCTTGCGGGTGCGGTGGTGCGCGTGGTCGAGGGCAACCCCGGCTTTGGTCGCCTGGTCAACGAGACGCAACGAATCGTCGAGGGCCAGGGCGGCCTGTTTTGCGTGATGCACGACGATGTCGCCCTGATGCCCAACACGATTCGGCTGTTGGTCGAGGAGTTGTTCGTCTCGAACGCCGCCGTCGTCGCCCCGAAACTCAGTGAATGGCAATCGCCACAGACCTTGCAATCGGTGGGTTTCGGCGTCGATCGTTGCGGCGAGGTGGATCCGTTCATCGAGATCGGCGAGCGAGACCAAGAACAACACGACGCCGTGCGCGACGTGTTTTTCGTGAGTTCGGCGTGCATGCTCGTGCGCGCAGATTTGTTTCGTGAGTTAGGTGGATTCAGCCCCGACATCACTTTTTTCGGCGAAGATCTCGAGTTCTGCTGGCGTGCCCATCTGGGTGGGGCGCGAGTTCTCATCGCACCTAACGCGGTGGCGCGACACATCAGGGCGTTCGAGACCCGCGCGGCTTCTCCGGTTTCCCAGACCATCGTCGCCCAGAACCGTGCCCGCACGGTGGCGACTCTCACGAGTCGATTGCAGTTGCCTTTCGTCTGGTTGCAGATGCTGCTCGTCTCGACGCTCGAGACATTCGTCGGCGTATTTTCAGGAACTTTCCGCGAGTCGCTGGCGAGCCTGCGTGCAACTTTGGGTCTGGTTTTCGACGGGCTCTATGTTTGGCGACGCCGATCCACGGTGCGACCGTTGCGTCGGGTGGCGGCGAGCGATATCGCCAAGCTTCAGGTCAAGGGCTCGGCTCGGTTGACCCGTTTCATCAGGCACCGTCGCGCCCTGGCCAGTCAAGAGATCGTGTTGCTCGCCGATTCGAGAAAGCGCTGGAAACAGAGTTCAACCCGAACCGCGGGTGTCGTGATGCTGGTTTTCTTCTTGCTCGTGTTGGTCGGTAGCCGCAAGATCATTTTCGATTCTTCGCGCGTGGTGGGCGAAATGCTTCCGTTTGACGGGGGTTCGCCCACGACTGGCGCGATGTTCGCCAACTTCGTCTCGGGTTGGTGGGCGAGCGGGTTCGGCGAGGCGGCGGCCAACCCGACCGGATTGTTTTTGGTCGCACTCGGGACGCTGGCGACGTTTGGCAACCCCGCGGCGTTGCAAACTTTGATGATCATCGGATCGATTTTCGTCGGTTTGATCGGCATGTGGCGACTATGCGGCGCCTTCGGCAACACCCGTGTTCGACTCGCCGGTTCGGTCGTCTATGCGGCGTTGCCGTTGTCGTATGAATCGATTTCACGCGGCAGGTTCTCGGCTTTGCTTTGCATCGCGACCGTGCCGTGGTTGTTCGATCTTTTGAATCGATATCTCGAAACACCGAAGGGTGCAATCGTGCGACGCACGCAACTGGTCGCCGGCGCAATTTTGATTTTGGGTCTCGTCTTCGCTTTCACCTCGAGCATCGTCGTCGTCTCGTCACTCGGGCTCGGATTATGGGGTGTCGGTTCGATTCTGGGCGGCGCGACGATTCGAGAATTTTTATTGATCATCTCGATCGGCATCTTGAGCATTGTCGGTTCGGTATTGATCAACCTGCCGTGGTCTTTGCATTTCGTCGCCGACGACTGGTGGGCGTTGTTGGCGGGCGACCAGGGGGTGACGAACCGCGACCTGGGCTTGGGTTCGCTGGCTCGACTCGATTTCGGCAACATGCGTCTCGGGTTTCTGGTGTTGACGACATATTTCTGCGTGATCTGCGCGTTGATCGTGGCGACGACATGGCGGCGACTTTGGGCGGTTCGTGCCGCCGTTTTGGTCGTCGGCGCGCTGATGTTGGTCGTGCTCGACGATCGCGGAGTTTTGCCGTTTCAAATCGCCGAGCCGGCGGCGATGTTGGCGATGGTCGCGTGCGGGTTGGCGATCGCCGTGGCGGTGTGCGTGAGCGTGTTTGTCGAGACGAACTTGAGCCGTGAATCCGACTGGCGCCGCGCGCTCGCGTTGATCGTGCCCGTGGCGATCTTCATGGGTGTGGTGCCCGCCGCGTTGAGCGTCACCGATGGGCGCTGGAATCAACCCGAAACCACCGTCGCCTCGCTTTTGGTGCAGTTGCCAGAACAACCACGCGAGGGCAACTATCGAACATTGTTCGTCGGCGACCGAGAATTGTTGCCCGTCTCGACGAATCTGATCAACGAAAAAATCTCATACGGTGTCGTCGACGACGGGCCGTTAAACATCGCCTCAATTTGGGCGCCACAGCACACGCCGATGAATGCGAGCGTCGAAGCGGCCATCAATTCGCTTCTCGCGCAAGACACGATTCGGGTGGGTCGGTTGGTTTCGCCGTTGGCGATTCGGTATCTCGTCGTGCCGCTCGGCGCAGAGAGCACGGTCGAAGCGCGCCGTTTGGTCGACGCGATGGCCAGCCAGTTGGATCTGCGGCGCACTTATTTTGCCCGCGATCTGGTGATCTACGAAAACACGTCCTGGCTTCCGATCGTCAGCGTGTTGGATCAAGAATCGGCGGTGATCAGTGAGCAGGCGTCGGTGTCATCGTTCGGCGGTCGAGAACTCAAATCTGCCGGGGCGCTTTTGGTCGACAAGAACACGGTGGCCCAGAAAAAGATCAAGTCTCGGTTTTCCGGTGGCACCGTGCACATAGCGGTGCCGTTCGACGATGGCTGGCGTCTGCAAATTGACGGGGCAAAACTGGCACCTCGCGCGGCGTTTGGCGCGTCGACCGCGTTCGACGCGCCGATCGCGGGCGTCGTCGCTTTGAACTACGAGACATCGCGTCTTCGGTATCTGTTCCTGGCCCTGCAGGCGTTGGTCTGGTTGGTGCTGTTGATCTTGGCGGCGAACTACTCGCGATTCCGAAACCGAATATGAAAAAGATCGAGATCCGCTTCTTCTCGGCGGTCGTGTTGTTGGTCGCCGCCCTGGTCGCGTCGTTTGTCGTCGACAACCGAAGCGACCCGACCGACGAGGTCGGCGAGTCCGGCGAGTCGCAGGTGAGCGACGTCTCGGCGACGATGCCCGAGGTGGGCGCAGCGGCGCAGAGCCAATCGGCATGGTTCTGCCCGGGGGTGCCCGCCAACGACAAAACCGTTTCTGGTGAAATTCTGGTCGCCAATTCGACCGAAACGCCGATCAACGGAAAGATAACTTTTTACTCCACAGACAAAAAGCCGGTTTCTGCGCTGCTCGTCATTCAACCGTTTTCGCAGGGCGTTTTCGACGCAACCGGTGGACGACGCGACAGGTTCGTGAGCGCGGTGGTCGAACTCGACAACTCGTTTGCGGCGGTCGAGCAGAGAATCGTCCACCCCGCGGGCGACTCGGTGGCTTTGTGCGCCAACAGACCCTCCGACAAGTGGTTCTTTGCCGACGGCTTCACCGGTGCCGACAGCACCTTCGAAATCGTGCTCACAAATCCCTATCCCGACGCAACTGTTGTCGACATAAGTTTCGTCACCGCCGAGGGCCGACGCGATCCGATTTCGCTCAAGGGCGTGGTGCTCGAACCCGAGAGCGTCTATTCGTTGTCGATGGGCGACCAGGGTGCGCGCAACGAGGCGGTGTTGGCCGTCGCGATCAGGGCCACGACCGGCCGATTCGTGGCGGGCAAGATGCAACATTTTTTGGGTCGAGGTCGACTCGGATATTCGTCTTCGCTTGGTGCACCCACCACAAGTCGCCAGTGGTGGTTCGCCGACGGCCAGAAAGACATCGACGTCGACGAACAACTTGTTGTTTTCAACCCGACCGACAACGACAAGTCGGTCAGCGTCGCTTTCTTGACCGGCGCGGGAGACGAAGTTTTCAGGGAGCCGCTCGTCTTGACGATTCCGGCGGGCCGCGTGACGATCTTGGCCACCTCGAGTTTGCCCGCGATCACCGACGGTCGCTACGGAATTGTCGTGACGAGCATCAACGATGATTTCGTCGCCGCGAGTTCTGGCGAAGATCGAGAGTTCGTGGTCGTCGAACACGTGCTGTCGCGCAAAGTCGCAAAAAAAACCGGCACGACGGTGTCGTTCGGTGTGCCGAGCGGCTCGCCGTCGAAAACCTGGACGATCGCGGGTGGCCTTGCGACTGCGGGAGGGCAATTCATCGTCGCCAACACGACATCGGTGGATGCGGTGCTCAAAGTATCGAGCGTCGGCCCGGCAGGGGTCGTCGCCTTGGACGGATTAGAAAACTTGGGACTGGGTTCCTCGGCCGTCTTGGCGATCAAGATTCCCGCGACGGCGGCCAACCTGCAGTTGATCATCGAGTCCGATGTCGAAATCGTCGTGCAACGAGAACTGAGTCGCGGCCACGATCTGGTGGGGCACTCGAGTGTCTTGGCGTTGCCCTATCGTTCGAGCAATCCGGCCGTTGAAACGGGCGAATAATGGCCAAGACGATTCTTGCGCTGGCAGTGTTGCTTGCGGCCGCAATAGCGGGATACGTCGTGCGCAAGAAAAAGCCCGACGCCCCGGTTCAGGTTCGCGGTTCGGTGCCGAGTCAGGTCGACCGACAAGATTTCAGCGAGGCGAACAAACACTGGTTGGTCGCCGTCTTCACCTCGTCGACGTGCGACGCATGCCGCGATGTGGCCCAAAAAGCGCGGGTGGTGGCCAGCAACGAGGTCGCCGTGCAGATAATCGACTTTGTCGAGATGGGCGAGTTGCACAAACGATACGAGATCGACTCGGTGCCGACCACGCTCATCGCCGATTCGAAAGGCGTGGTCATGTTCGCCACCGTCGGCCCGGTCACCGCCACCGACTTGTGGGCGGCGTTGGCCAGGTGTCGTGATCCGCAACTACTGAACGACATCGCGACCTGCGACAAACACGGCCGCGAACCTTCGACGAGCTAGTTCTCTTTGGTCTCCGACGGGTTCGGCGACTTCTTGGGTGAGGGCTCGACGATTTGTGGTCGACCCAGACCTTCTTGTACCAATCGGGCGACCGCTGGTCCGTCGATGGTTTCTTGCTCAAGCAACGCCTGCGCCACCAAATCGAGGCCCGCGCGATTTTTTTCGAGCAGCGTCTTGGCACGGCTCTCTTGCTCGCGAAGGATCGTCGCAATTTCCGTGTCGATCATTCGCGCCGTTTCGTCGGAATATTCGCGCCCGTTGGTCATCAAGTCTTCGCCCAAGAAGACCTGTTGCTGCGAACTCCAGGCCATCGGACCAACCGCGTCGCTCATGCCCCACTCGCGCACCATTCGACGCGCGATAGAAGTCGCCTGTTCGAGATCGTTGGCCGCGCCGCTGTTCAAATGGCCGAACACGATCATTTCCGCGACTCGTCCGCCCATCGCCTTGCAGATCATGTCCTTGAAATAGTCGCGCGAGTAGGTGTGTCGTTCTTCGGGCAACGTCCAGGTCACGCCGAGCGCCATGCCGCGCGGCAAGATCGTCACCTTGTGCAACGGGTCGCTGTTCGGCAACACCGTGGCCAAAACCGCATGACCGCCTTCGTGATAGGCCGTCGCCCGTTTTTCTTCGGCGTTGAGAATCAGGCTCTCGCGACGCGCGCCCATGATCACGCGGTCACGCGCGTTCTCGAAGTCGATGTGTTCGATGACTTTCGAGCCTCGTCGCACGGCAAGTAGCGCCGCCTCATTGACCAAGTTGGCGAGATCCGCACCGCTCATGCCCGGGGTCGCCTTGGCCATCGTGTCGAGCACGACATCGTCGCCCATTCGCTTGCCCTTCGAGTGAACGGTCAAGATCGCCAGGCGTTCTTCGCACTCGGGCAACGGCATGATCACCTGACGGTCGAACCGACCGGGGCGCAGAAGGGCCGCGTCGAGAATGTCGGGGCGGTTCGTCGCCGCCATCACGATCACACCCTCGCTGGTTTCAAAACCGTCCATTTCGGCGAGAAGTTGGTTGAGGGTTTGCTCGCGTTCGTCGTGACCGCCGCCCAAACCCGCGCCGCGCTTGCGACCGATCGAGTCGATTTCGTCGACGAAGATGATCGCCCGTCCCATCTTGCGCGCCTGTTGAAACAGGTCTCGCACGCGGCTCGCTCCGACGCCGACGAACATCTCCATGAAATCTGAACCCGTTACCGAGAGAAAGCCGACCCCCGCTTCGCCCGCCACCGCGCGCGCGAAAAGAGTTTTGCCGGTGCCCGGCGGGCCGACCAGCAGCACACCCTTGGGTACTCGCGCGCCGATCTCTTTGAAATTCTCGGGCATCCTCAAAAAATCGACGACCTCGCGAATTTCTTGCTTGACGCCGTCATAGCCGGCCACATCGGCGAAAGTCGTGGCTGGTTTGTCGGCGTTGTAGTTTTTCGCCCTGCTTCGGCCGATCGACATGATGCTGCCGGCCTGGCCCATCGCCCGTCGTTGCATCCAGACGAAGAAACCCATTATCAATACGAACGGCAACAACAACGGAATCAAGTTCGTGAAGAAGTTTCCTTGCGGAGTCGAGTAGTCGTAGTCCACGCCTTTTTGTTTGAGCAGGGTTTCGTCGGCGTCCGAGAGCGCGACCGCGCCGGTGGTGACGAATTCACTGCCATCTTTCAGGGTTCCGCTGATCTGGTTCGAAAGATTGTTGATCTGAACTTTTTGAATCTGACCGCGCTCGACCAGATCGAGAAACTCGGTGTAGGTGAGTTTCGTCGCCGTCGATGTCTGCCAGATTCTCGGCCCTGCGATGAGCACGAGCACCACCGCGATGATCGCCCAAGTCGCCCAACGCGGCATGCTCGGCCGGTCGTTGTCGTTGGACGGTTTCGAATTTTGGCGAGAAAATTTCGGCGATTTTTTGCCTGCAAATTTCATCGACTTCTTTTGCGTGTTCGGCTTTCGTCTCGGCGACGAAGGCGTTGACGGTGGTGGCGGGGGAGGAAGTTTTGTCACGAGTTCAATGCTACGAGCCGATGCCCGAACCGACGAGAGCAGTTTTCGGCCACGGGTAGGTGAAACTCGCGCCTCAAAGAATCCACTATGGCGATTGGCACATCAATTAAACTGTTTTCATGGTTCGTCGTTGTTCGCGCTGCACTTGCAACGAACTCGCGTCGATCACTTTGACCTATCAATACAGCCGTGCGTTGGTCTGGATCGACGACCTCACCGCCGAGCGCGACCCGCACGCATACGACCTGTGCGACCGACACGGCGTTCGCATCACCGCCCCGTCTGGCTGGAGACTTGAAGATCGCCGCAACCGCTTCAAGGTTGTGATGCCAAACCGCCTGGCCGGATGAACCAAACGCCGTGGGCCCCGCCCTACGGACAGGAGCCGGCCAGACATAGAAGTTTCCCGCTCAGGGTCGTAGTTTTCACCTGGGCGGCGAGTTACGCCGTCGCCCTGGTCGTGAGTTCGGCAATCTTGGTCGCGACCGACAATGTCGACCTGGTCGAGGGTCGAGAACCCAAGTGGTTTTTGGGGGTCTCGGCCCTGGCTTTGTGGGTGCCGTTTGTTTTTGGTTTGCTGACTGTCTCGCGTCGTTACGGCTCGGCGAGTTTCGCCAGAGATTTCGGCTTGAGCTTTCGTCGGAGCGATCTTTTCGGCGTGCCGATCGGCGTGGCGAGCCAGTTGTTGCTCGTGAACCTGGTCACCTGGCCGTTCAGCGAGATATTCCCCGAGCGGTTCGCCCCCGAGTTGGTCGAAAAGCGGGCCCAAGATCTTTTCGACAACGCGACCGGACCGTGGCTTTTTGTGTTGATCTTGGTGGTCGTGGTTGGCGCGCCCCTTGTCGAAGAATTGGTCTACCGCGGTTTTATTCAGTCGGGTTTGAACGATCGATTCGGCGAAAAAGTTTCGTTGCTGATCGCATCGATTTGGTTCGCGGGCGTGCACCTGCAACTCGTCGAGTTGCCCGGGTTGTTCGCTTTCGCCCTGGTTCTTGGCTATTGCTTTTATCGAACGAAGCGACTCGGTCTATCGATCGTCGCCCATGTCGCGTTCAACGCCACGGGCATTCTTTTTATCGCGTTGCTCTGAACGATGTCGGGACATCGGTCGTAATCGAAAAAGATAGAGTTTTCACGCGGTGAAAATCTTGAACTCTCGGCGTTGGACGTCGCAACAAATCGCCTCTGCGGTGATCGTCGTCGGTTCGACGCTGATGTTGCTGACGACGCTTCATCCCGAGTTGATATTGCGCAACAACACGCCGACCGGGGGCGACATGGGCGCCCACGTCTACGGCCCCGCGTTCTTGCGCGACTTTTTGTTGCCGCACTTTCGTCTGACGGGGTGGAGCAACGACTGGTATTCGGGTTTCCCGATGTATCGGTTCTACATGGTCGTTCCCGCTCTCGCGGTGTTGTTGCTCGATTTGTTGCTTCCGTACGGCATCGCCCTGAAACTGATCGCCGTGCTCGGCATCTTGACGATGCCCGTGTGCACTTGGCTGTTCGGCAGGTTCGCAAAGTTCATGTTTCCGATTCCCGAGTTGATGACGCTGGCCGCGGTCGTGTTTTTGTACGACGAAAGTTTCACGATCTATGGCGGCAATATCGCCTCGACTATGGCGGGCGAGTTTTCGTTCTCGATTTCTCTGACGCTGGCGATGCTTTGTTTCGGGCTTTTGATCAGGGTCTTCGAGGAGCGACGCGGTCACATGCTCACCGCGCTCGTGCTAGCGCTCAGCGCCCTCTGCCACGGCATCGTGCTGCTGTTTGTTTTCGGCGGTGTCGTTTTGTTCGCCGCCGTATGGTTCGATCGGCGATGTTCGGTTGCCGCGCTGAAAGTGGGCGTCACCGGCGCGTTGCTGTCGGCCTTTTGGGTGTTGCCGTTTCTCACGAGCCACGCCTATATGACGGACATGAAATATGAACCTAGGCCGAGCGGCGCCAGCGACTCGTTTTGGAGCATGTACTTTCCGCTGACGACATATTGGGACGTGTTCATTACTTTGTTCGCAACCGTCGGGTTCGTAGTCTCGCTTCAACGCAAGAACAGAACCGGCATCTGGATGGGCGCGTATTGCGTCGTGCTGGCATTCGGCGTGTACGTCGGTCGCGAGAGTTTGCCCGTGATCGGCCTGCTGTGGAATCCGCGTCTGTTGCCGTTTCTTTATTTGCTGCGCTACTTCTTGATGATGATCGGCATTTACGAGGCGGCGGTTTGGGCGGGCAAGTTCTATCAACTTCAACGCGTGGGTCGACAGGCGTTGGCAGAGAATTCGGTCGACGATTTGCAACCGGTCGTATCGTTCGAGGACAACGAGAAATTCAACCTCTCGTGGATCACGGTGATGACCGTGCTCGTGGTCAGCGTCATCGGTTTTCGATTTCAAGAAATGCCGTTCGGCAAGATCACGACCAACGCGGCGGGCGAGAATATTTATAGGTGGGGTTTTGTTTCGACCAAGGCGACCAACGACGGTTTCGTCGACGGCTGGGCGCGCTGGAACTTCACGGGTTACGAGGGCAAGACCAGTTATGCCGAATATCGCGACCTGGTCGAAACGATGAAGAACATCGGCAGAGACCCGAACTTCGGTTGCGGTCGCGCACTATGGGAGAACAACGGCGAGCTGAACAAATACGGCACGACCATGTCGCTGATGCTGTTGCCCCACTGGACGAAGGGTTGCATCGGCTCGATGGAGGGTCTGAACTTCGAGGCCTCTGGCACGACGCCGTATCACTTCATTGCCGCGGCCGCGATGTCGAAACAAAGCAGCAATCCGGTTCGCGAATTGCGCTACGACGACAATCAGGCAGGTTTGGGTGTTCGATACCTGCAGGAGCTCGGCGTTCGTTATTACATGGCTTTCACGGCGGAGGCGATCGCGCAGGCGAATCTGCAGGCGGCGCTGGTTCGAATCGCGGAGAGTGGGCCGTGGGTGGTCTATCAGGTGAAAGACAGCGATCTGGTGGTGCCGCTGCAACGACAACCCGTCGTGGTCAAAAGCGGGTCGACCGACGCGAAAGAGCGGTGGCTTGAGATCGGCACGAGTTGGTTTCAACATCCAGAAGACTGGTCGGCCGTGCCCGCCGAAAGCGGGCCGAGTTCCTGGCAGTCGGTCGAAGTTGCGGTCGATTTGAATCGCCGTCAAGGGGAACCCGGTGATCCCTCGCGGCGAGTCGACATCGTGACGCCGACCAAGACGATCGATGTCGTCGATCTGCCGGTCGTCAACGTCGGCGCCGTCGTGTTGGAGGACGAAGCCATCAGTTTCGAGGTCGACAAAGTCGGCGTGCCGGTTCTCGTGCGCATGAGTTATTTTCCGAATTGGAAAGTGGAAGGTGCGCAAGGGCCGTATCGTGTCGCGCCGAACATGATGGTCGTCGTGCCGACGAAGAATGAAGTGCGATTGCACTACGGCTACACGGCGATCGATTTTTTCGCCTATCTGCTCAGCGTGTTCGGCGTCGCGGTGATGGCCGTGCGATGGCGCGGGCGTCAAGTGGCGCTCAGGAGAAAATCGCGGATCAACTAGAGTTTGGTGTCGTGCCGAACCTAGAGGCGATCGTCAAGGCATACGACATTCGGGGCACGGTGCCCGATCAACTTGATTCGACATTGGCCCACGCGTTGGGCGTGGCGTTCGCCGAGTTCTCGAAGGCGAAAACGGTCGTCATCGGCCACGACATGCGACCGAGTGGCCCAGGTTTGGTCGAGGCGTTTCAACGCGGCGTGCTTGAACAGGGCGTCGATGTGATCAACCTGGGCCTGGCCAGCACCGACATGCTTTATTTCGCCTCGGGAAAACTCGACGCACCAGCGGCGATGTTCACCGCGTCCCATAATCCCGCCCAATACAACGGCATCAAGTGTTGTTTGTCGGGAGCCCGCTCGATCGGCATCGACAACGGTTTGCGCGAGATGAAAGCGATCGCCACTGAAGTGCTCGAAGGTCGGGCGCCGGCGAAGGCGAAAAACCCGGGTGACTTGGACAAAAAAAACATGTTGAAAGAGTTCGTCGACCATGTCGTCGGCTTCATCGACATCGAAAAGATCCGCAAGCTTCGCATCGTCGCCGACGCGGCCAACGGCATGGGCGGTCTCGTCGCGCCCGCCGTGTTCGACAGGTTGAAAGAATTCGAGGTCGAGATCATGTACGGCGAACTCGACGGCACCTTCCCCAACCACCCGGCCGACCCGATTCAGCCCGCGAACCAACGAGACCTGCAGGCCCGTGTCGTGGCCGGAAAATTCGATGTCGGTCTGGCATTCGACGGCGACGCCGATCGCGTGTTCTTGGTCGACGAGACGGGCAAAAGCGTTTCAGGCAGCACCACCACGGCGCTCTTGGCGTCGGTGTTCTTGCGCGAGAACCCCAAGGCGACGATTCTCTACAACTTGATCTGCTCGCGAGTCGTGCCCGAGACGATCACGGCGCTCGGTGGCACCGCGATTCGAACCAAAAATGGTCATAGCTACATGAAGCAGGTGATGGCCCAGACGGGCGCGATTTTTGCGGGCGAGCACTCGGGCCACTATTACTTCGCCGACAACTATCGGGCCGACAGCGGTTTGATTGCGACGATGGTCGTGCTCGGAGAAATGTGTCGAACGGGCAAGTCGCTCTCCGAGTTGCGGGCGCCGTTCGAGAAATACGCCAACAGCGGGGAAATCAACACGCATGTCGCCGACATCCAAGAAGTGATCGACCGCGTCGCCAAGAAATATTCGGGTTATTCGCAAGATCATCTCGACGGACTGACCGTGGATTGCGGATCGTGGTGGTTCAACGTTCGACCGTCGAACACCGAGCCGCTGTTGCGGTTGAATCTCGAGGCGTCGACGCGCGAAGAGTGCGACGAGCATGTCGCCGAGTTGCTGACTTTGATCACTGCTTGAGTTGAGTCGGTGTTATCGTGTTAGCCATGCCTGCAGGCGCTTCGGCGATCAATCAACAACTTCTCGAGATCCTGGCCTGCCCGAAAGACAAGGGTGGCCTGATTTATTTCGCCGATGAGGACGCGCTTTACAATCCGCGACTGCAAATGCGCTACGAGGTGCGCCAGGGCATACCCGTGATGCTGATCGACGAGGCCGTAATCGTGACGCAGGTCGAGCACGAACGCCTGATGTCAAAAGCCAAACAAGAAAACTTGAAACCAAACTTCTGATGTCGAATTCTTCGTTCGCCGCGCGCAAAGATTATCGGGTCGCCGATTTGTCGCTCGCGCCGTTCGGTCGCAAAGAGATCCATCTGGCCGAGCATGAGATGCCCGGCTTGCGCGCGTTGCGCAAAGAGTTCGGCGCATCCAAGCCGCTCAAAGGCGCGCGCATCTCGGGCTCGTTGCACATGACGATTCAGACGGCGGTGTTGATCGAGACGCTGACGCATCTCGGTGCCGAGGTGCGGTGGGCGAGTTGCAATATTTTTTCGACGCAAGATCACGCCGCGGCCGCCGTTGTCGTCGGCCCCGACGGCACCCAAGACGACCCGAAAGGCGTGCCGGTGTTCGCCTGGAAGGGCGAGACGCTCGAAGAATATTGGTGGGCGACCGATCAGATGATGACCTGGCCCGACGGTGACGGCCCGAACATGATTCTCGACGACGGCGGTGACGCGACGATGTTGCTGCACAAGGGCGTTGAATACGAGAAAAAAGGCGCGGTGCCCGATCCGACGACCGCGTCGAACCCCGAGTTGGCGATCGTCCTGGGTTTGCTGCAACGCGGCCTGAAGACCAGCCCGGATCGTTGGACGAAAATGTCGAAACTTGTCAAGGGTGTCACCGAAGAAACCACTACCGGCGTCAAGCGGCTCTACAAGATGGCCCAAGACAAAGAACTTCTGTTTCCCGCGATCAACGTCAACGACAGCGTGACCAAGAGCAAATTCGACAATCTCTACGGCTGCCGCCATTCGCTGATCGACGCGTTGAATCGGGCCACCGACGTGATGATCGCCGGCAAGATGGCCGTCGTTTGCGGATACGGCGATGTCGGCAAGGGCTGCGCCCAAAGTTTGCGGGGTCAGGGTGCGCGCGTCGTAGTCACCGAGATCGACCCGATCAACGCGCTGCAAGCGGCGATGGAGGGCTACATCGTCGACACTTTGGAAAATGTGCTCTCGAAGGCCGACATTTTCGTGACCGCGACGGGCAACGAGGCGATAATCACCGCCGACCACATGTCGAAAATGAAGCACAACGCGATCGTCTGCAATATCGGGCACTTCGACAACGAGATCGACATGGCGGGTTTGTCGCGCAGCGGCGCGACCCGCGACGAGTTGAAACCCGGCACCGACCTGTGGACATTCGCCGACGGTCATGCGGTGATCGTGTTGGCCGAGGGTCGGCTGGTGAATCTGGGTTGCGCGACAGGGCATCCGAGTTTCGTGATGAGTTGCTCGTTCACCAACCAGGTGATCGCCCAGATCGAACTGTTCAACAACACCAAGAACTACCCGCTCGGGGTTTACGTTCTTCCCAAACATCTGGACGAAAAAGTCGCCTCGTTGCACCTCGAGTCGCTGGGCGTGAAACTGACCAAACTTTCGGACGAACAATCTGAATATCTGGGCGTCGCACCGAGCGGCCCGTTCAAGGCCGAGCGCTACCGCTACTGATTTTTAAACCCGGGCGCCGATCGCCAGACGCGGCAAAAAGAAATGGACGAGCGGTCCGACGCCGAAAGCGAACGCGAACGTCGCAACGCCGACCTGGCCGCCGAGCATGAACCCGACGACCAAGACCGTAACCTCGATCACCGTTCGACCCACCCTGATCGGAATCCCGCGTTGAGCCAAGCCGGTCATCAGGCCGTCACGCGGTCCTGGGCCGAGGGCGCTACCTATATATAGGCCGGTGCCGACCGCCACGACCACGATGCCGACGAGCGCCATCGCGACGCGGATAAGAATGTTCGACGGTTCGGGGATCACCGCAAGGGCGATGTCGGCGACCAGACCGATTTCGAGCGCGTTGAGAATCGTGCCGAGCCCGGGCTTTTGTCGCAGGGGAATCCAGAAGAACAACAGCACGAAGCCGGTGATCACGATTATCCGGCCGACCGAGATGCCCGTTTGTTTCGCCACGCCCTGGTGGAAGACATCCCAAGGTGGGGCGCCGATGTTGGCATTCATCTGCATCGAGATGCCGACCGCAAAAACTGCCAGGCCAACCACGCAGCGCACGAGTCTTCGGCCGAGGCGGTCACGAAACTCGAGTTTTTCCAAACCTTGCACCGCGTCATACTAGTTGTCGCCAAAAACGATCTTTGCGCACACACCAACGACATGCCTCGACTCGGCGACATCGAGGGCGCGCTTCACTTCATGGATTTCTTGGATTTCGTGTTCGGCGCGACGTGCCCTGGGTGTCGGCGCGGCGGGCGCCAAGTTTGTCAGGACTGCCGAAAAAAGATTTCTCTGACTCACAGCCAGAACCCGATCGAGTATGCGGGTGGCGTGATGGTCGCGCACGCCTATCAAACCGAGATTCGACAAATCATCTTGGCCTTCAAATATCGGAACCAGCGCGCGGGGCTCAACTTTTTGGCCGACGCGATCGTCGAGCGAATCGCCGTCGAGACACGACGGGGTTTGTCGCGAATCGACTGCGTCACTTGGGCCCCGACGACCGTGCGCCGAAAAAACGAACGCGGGCACGACCATGCCGAGTTGGTCGCAAAACGCGTCGCCAGAAAAATGCGATTGAAGTGCGTCGACACATTGACGCGGGTCTCGTCTCGACCGCAAACCGGTCTGTCGCGCGAAGAGCGATTGATCGGCCCGAAATTCGTCGCTCATGAATCGTGCGCTCGACATTTGTTGTTGATCGACGATGTCGTCACCACCGGAGCAACTCTGAACAGTGCGTCGCAAGCGCTTTACGCCGCGGGGGCTGGGCTGGTGAGTTGCGTGGCGATAGCATCAACGGTCTTATGGCAATCCTCGACCGGGTCTTGCGCGCCGGAGAAGGCAAGAAGGTAAAGGCACTTGCGGCTATTTTGCCCGAGATAAACGCCATCGCCCCCGAAATTGGTGCGCTTTCTGACGCCGATTTGCGGGCCAAAACCGCCCAATTTAAATCGCGCGTCGAGCGGGGCGAGACCCTCGACGACCTTTTGGTCGAGGCGTTCGCCGTGGTGCGCGAGGCCGCGACCCGCATCATCGGTCAGCGACACTACGACGTGCAGTTGATGGGCGGGGCGGCCTTGCACGCCGGCTGGGTCGCAGAAATGAAAACCGGCGAGGGCAAAACCCTCGTCTCGACCCTGCCCGCATATTTGAACGCGCTGTCGGGCAAGGGAGTTCATCAGATCACGACCAATGACTATCTGGCGCAACGCGACGCCGAGTGGATGGGTCAGATTCACCGATGGTTGGGTCTCTCGGTGGGTCTGGTCGTGCCAGGGCGACGCACGAGTTCGGCAGAAAAGCGCGCCGACTACGCCAGCGACATCACTTTCGGCACGAACAACGAGTTCGGCTTCGACTATCTGCGCGACAACATGGCCGCGACCCTCGACGACAAAGTGCAGCGCGGTTTCAATTTCGCGATCGTCGACGAGGTCGACTCGATTCTGATCGACGAGGCCAGAACACCGTTGATCATCTCTGGCCGGGTGGCCGACGCGGCGAAACTTTATTATCAGTTCGCCGCCATCGTGCGAACAATGAAGCGCGACATCGATTACGACGTCGACGAGGGCAAGCGAATCGTGGTGCCGACCGAAGCGGGCATCGAGAAGGTCGAGAAACAACTGGGCATCGAGAACCTCTACGACCAGGTTCAGCAAAATCTCGTGCACCAACTTCAGGTGGCGCTCAAGGCCGCATCGTTGTATCAGCGCGACAAGGACTACATCATCCAAGATGGCGAGGTCAAGATAGTCGACGAGTTCACCGGTCGAATTCTCGAGGGTCGTCGCTGGAGCGAGGGCATTCACCAGGCGGTCGAGGCCAAAGAGGGCGTCAACATCAAGGAAGAAAACCAGACGTTGGCCACGATCACCCTGCAGAACTACTTCAGGATGTACGAAAAACTCTCTGGCATGACCGGCACCGCCCAAACCGAGGCGGCCGAGTTGATGAACACCTACAGCCTGCAGGTCGTGCCGATACCGACCAACAGAGACATGGTCAGGCTCGACCAGGCCGACCAGATCTACAAGACGGAAGATGCGAAGTTCGACGCGGTGGTACGCGACCTGCAAGAAAAGAGCGAGGCAGGCCAACCTGTTCTGGTCGGCACGGTCAGTGTCGAAAAGAGCGAGAAGCTTTCAAAAAAATTGCAGAAGTTGGGCATTCAACACGAGGTGTTGAACGCAAAACAACATACTCGCGAGGCCCTCGTCGTGGCCCAGGCGGGTCGAAGTGGCTCGATCACCGTGGCGACCAACATGGCCGGTCGTGGCGTCGACATTTTGTTGGGGGGCAACCCCGAGGGTTTGGCCCGTCAAGACGTGCTCAAAGAGGGTTTTGATCCGCAGACATTGCTCGACGAATTCGCCCTGCCCGTGCCGTTGCAGTCGATGCCCCCCGACTTTTTGACGGCGCGCGAAAAAGCGCAGGCGCGATATCGCGAACATCTGGCAAAACATGTCGAGCGCTGCCGTATCGACGGCGAAAAGGTTCGCAAGTTGGGCGGGCTGTATGTGCTCGGCACCGAACGCCACGAGAGTCGACGCATCGACAACCAGTTGCGCGGTCGCGCGGGTCGTCAAGGCGACCCCGGCGAGAGCCGTTTCTATCTGAGTCTCGACGACGAGTTGATGAGGTTGTTCGCCACCGGCGCGCTGTCGTGGGTGATGGGTCGAGCCTTGCCGGAAGACGAGGCGATCGAGGCCAAGATGGTTACCAAGGCGATCGAGCGCGCGCAAAGCACCGTCGAGCAACGCAACGGCGAGATTCGCAAAAACGTCTTGAAGTACGACGAGGTGATGAACCAACAGCGCAAGATCATTTATCAGCGTCGCGACCAGATTTTGCAGGGCCTCGACTTGAAGTCGGCGGCGATGGAGTATCTGGCCGAGGCGGTCGACGCGTTGATCGATTCTCACTGCGTGGCCGAGGCCGACGACGAGTGGGATGTCGAGGGCTTGGCGCTCGAGTTGCGCACATTCTGGCCTTCGGCGATCACTGCGGGACAACTCGCCCAATGCGACTCGACCGACGAGATGTACGACCTGGTCATGGTCGATGCCAGCGCCTACTACGAAAAACGCGAAGCCGAGATGGGCGAGACGGTGATGCGTGAAGTCGAGCGTCAGGTGATGCTAAAGATCATCGACCAACGTTGGCGCGAGCATCTCGAAGAAATGGACTACCTGCAAGAGGGCATCAACCTTCGCGCGATCGGCCAAAAAGATCCGCTGATCGAATGGCAACGCGAAGGTTTCGAGATGTTCGGCGCGTTGATGAAGGGCATCGCCCAAGACTTCGTGAAATACGTGATGCATGTCCAGGTCATCAACAACACGGCGCCCGTCGGCAGGTTGAGCAACATTCAACAGACTTCCGACGAAAATGTCGGTGAAAAACCCCAGTCGCGAACCCCGACTTCGGGCGGTTCTTCGCAGGTCGGCCCAGACTGGTCGAAGACCCCGCGCAACGCGCCGTGCCCTTGCGGGTCGGGAAAAAAATACAAGATGTGCCACGGCCGCGTCAGCTAGCTCGGCGGCGACGAAATGAAAGACTTCTCCAACGATCTGGCCGAATTGCGTCGGCGCCTGAACGAGGCCGAACAGTATCTCAACATCGCCGCGTCGCGCGGGCTGTTGGTCGAACTTGAGGGCGAGATCTCCAGGCCCGACCTGTGGAACGACCAGGAGCACGCCAAGCAGATCAACTCGCAGTATGCGGCGTTGAAGTCGGATGTCGATCAGTTCAACGAGTTGAGCGCACAGGTCGACGACCTCGCCGTGTTGCACGACCTCGCCAGGGCCGAAGACGACGCGACCCAAGAGCCCGAACTCGAAAAAGGCGTGGCCACCTGTCGGGCGCAACTCGACTCGCTCGAGATGCGCAGCATGTTCACCGGCGAGCACGACGAATGCGACGCGATATTGCAGATCAACGCCAAGGACGGCGGCGTCGACGCACAGGACTGGAGCGAGATGCTGTTGCGCATGTATCGGCGTTGGGCCGAGCGTCGCGGATTCGCCTTTGAAATCGGCGATGTCTCGGTCGGCACCGAGGCGGGCATTTTGTCGGCCGATGTGACGATTCGCGGCAGGTATGCATACGGATTGTTGACCAGCGAACGCGGCACGCATCGCCTCGTGCGAATAAGCCCGTTCGACAACCAGGGGCGTCGTCAGACAAGTTTCGCCCTCGTGCAAATTTGGCCCGTGCTCGACCAGTCCGAGGTCGAGATCAACGAAAGCGACATTCGCATGGAAGTTTTTCGCGCTTCGGGCGCGGGTGGCCAGCATGTCAACAAAACATCCTCGGCGGTGCGCCTGATTCATGAGCCGACCGGACTCGTCGCGTCTTCGCAACAAGAGCGCAGCCAACTTCAAAATCGCGAGAGCGCGATGAAACGTCTCAAGGCGATGATCATCGCCCAAGACGAAGAAGAAAAGGCGGCGGCGCTGGCGCAGATCGCCGGCAAGCAGGCGCAGGTGGGTTGGGGAAGCCAGATTCGTTCTTATGTTTTGCAGCCGTATCAAATGGTGAAAGATCTCCGCTCCAGCGTCGAGAGCAGCAAAGTCACCGAAGTGTTGGACGGCGACCTCGACGAATTCATGGAAGGCTTTCTCAGATGGCGTCGATCAGACGCCGAATAGTCGCGTGACCGGCGAAACAAAACGACGATGGTAAGTTTGTCGCAATGATTCGTCTTGAAAACGTGACGAAAATCTACGGTACCGAGACGGTGGCCGTGCGCGAGGCGTCGTTCGACATCCCCAAGGGTCAATTCGTGTTTCTCGTCGGCCCGTCGGGCTCGGGCAAGTCGACGCTGCTTCGCCTGATCAATCGTCAAGAGCAGCCCGAACGCGGCGATGTCTGGGTGGCGGGTCGAAACATCAACGAGATGCCCGCGTCTCGCGTGCCGTTCTTGCGGCGAAGCATGGGCAATGTTTTTCAGGACTACAAGTTGCTGCTGAACAAGACGGTCTTCGAGAACGTCGCGTTCGCGCTCGAAGTGATCGGCAAGCCCCGTCATGCGATTGCCCGTCAGGTGCCGATCGTGCTCGAATTGGTGGGTCTGGCCGACAAACAAGACAGGTTCCCCAACCAACTCTCGGGCGGCGAGCAACAGCGCGTCTCGATCGCCCGTGCTTTCGTGAACAGACCGTTGATCATGCTCGCCGACGAGCCGACGGGCAACCTCGACCCGACCACCAGCGAGGGCATCATGGTTCTTCTGGACGAAATCAACCAGACCGGCACCACGGTCGTCATGGCGACGCACGACCACAGGGTGGTGAACGCGATGCGTCGACGCGTGATTCAACTTGATCGAGGCGTGATCGTTCGCGACCAAGAGCGCGGGGTTTACGAGTAGATGTTCTCCCGTATCGCCTACGCCTTTCGCGAAACTTGGGAGAGTTTTCGCCGCAACCTGACCTTGACGGCGGCCGCCGTTTTGACTTCGGCGGTTTCGTTGTTGTTGGTCGGCTCGACTTTTTTGATTCAACGTGCGTTCGAGAATTTGCTCGTGCAGTGGCGGGGCGACGTCGAGATGATCGTGTTCGTGCGCAGCGACGCATCAGCCGAACAGATCACCCTGATCGACTCGGTGCTGCGGGCATCGCCGACGATCATCGACGTCGAAAAGTTGAGGTATTTGAACAAGACCGAGAGCTACGAGGAGGCCAAGCGAATCTTTGCCGGTGACCCCGTGACGCTCGGCTTGTTGACCCCCGAGACGATACCCACGCAGTTCAAAGTCGTTCCGCTCTCTGACGACCCGAATTTGGTCAGATCTTTGAGCGACCAATATCGAACCTTGCCGGGTGTCGAGGCGGTGGCTTTGGCGGAAGACGAGTTCGAGGTGATCTCGACGCTGTCGAATTTTATTCGGGTCGTCACGCTGGTCACCTCGTTGGTGCTGTTGTTGGTGGCGGTGGGTTTGATCTGGAACACGATTCGAACCGCGATGTTCGCCCGCCGTCGTGAAATCGAGGTGATGAAACTCGTCGGTGCGACGAATTGGTTCATTCGGGTTCCGTTCATGCTCGAGGGTCTGTTGCAGGGCTTGATCGGCGGCGTGGTCTCGTGCGGCGGTCTCTGGGTATTGAACTCGGCGTGGACGAGCGGCGTCACGAGTTTCAAGCCGGGCACGGGCATCAGTTCGCTGATCGTGCCCGACAGTTATTTGACCTCGGTGATGTTGATCTTGCTGGCGATCGGCGCAGTCGTCGGGGCGGTCGGTTCGGCCATCGCCGCGACGCGTTTTCTCGATGTTTAGCCAGATCAACTACGAAGTCGGCGAGAGAATCGCCACGATCACGCTGAATCGACCCGAGAAACTCAACGCGTTCACCAACACGATGTTGCACGAGATCATTTCGGCCCTCGACATGTCCGATGCCGACGACGATGTGCGCGCGGTCGTCGTTACCGGCGCCGGACGCGCGTTTTGCGCCGGGGCCGACTTGTCGTCGGGCGGCGAGACATTCAGCCGTGGTGGCAGCGACGTCGCCGGTTCGAACAATCTGCCGCGCGACGGTGGCGGTCTGGTGGCGTTGCGAATTTTCGAGAGCAAAAAACCGGTGATCGGCGCGATCAACGGTGCGGCGGTGGGCGTGGGCGTGACGATGACGCTGCCGATGGACATTCGTTTGGCGGGGGAGTCGGCGAAGTTCGGTTTTGTTTTCGCCCGTCGGGGCATAATCACCGAGGCCTGTTCGTCGTGGTTCTTGCCGCGGGTCGTCGGCATTTCGCGCGCCGCCGAATGGGTTTACACGGGTCGAATGATCTCGCCGAGCCAAGCCGCGGAGGCCGGCCTGGTGCGCAGCGTGCATCGCGACGCCGAACTGCTCGACGCCGCCCGCGAGATCGCCCGCGAGATCGCCGAGAACACGGCGCCAGTTTCGGTGGCGTTGTCGCGTCAAATGTTGTGGCGAATGCTGGGTGCGGCGCACCCGATGGAGGCCCATCGTGCCGAGTCGCGCGGAATCTTGCAGCGCGGCAGGTCTGCCGACGCCCGCGAGGGCGTGACCAGTTTTCTCGAAAAGCGAGCGGCCAACTTCGTGATGAAAGTTTCCACCGACACGCCGAATCTTTTCCCAGAATGGCAAGACCCTGAGTTCAGGTGATTCGGTTTTCGAGCGGGTCGGCGGGATGGCGTTTTTCGAGAGTCTCGTCGAGAGGTTTTATCGCGGCGTCACCGGCGACGAGATCTTGCTCGCCCTCTACGAAAACCCGAACGACCTGAGCAAGGCCAAACAACACCTGACATGGTTTCTCGCCCAATACTGGGGAGGCCCGATGATGTTCAACGAGAATCGCGGTCATCCGCAGTTGCGCATGCGCCACATGCCGTTTCGCATCGGGGCGCTCGAGCGGGATAGATGGCTGGTGCACATGCTGGCAAGCGTCGAGCAAAGCGGCGCCGACGAGTCTGTGCGAGCCGAATTGACCGAATATTTCGTCAAGGCGGCAGAGCACCTGCGCAACGACGGCGAACTGCGCGTCACCGGCGCGGGTTGATCAGCGCAGGGCGAAGCAGGCGATCGCCGCGGCCGCGGCGACATTCAACGAGTCGGTGTTCTGATCCATCGAGATTTTCACCCGGGCATCGGCCGAGTCGAGGGCGGCCCGACTCAAACCCGCCCGTTCTGAGCCGAAAACGACGGCCCGTTTTTTCGAAGGGTCCGGATCGATCGTCGAGATGTCTTGCGAATCACGCCCAGGAGTGAGGGCGAAAACCTCAAAATCATTTTCGCGCAGATCTTGCAAAGTTTTCACGAAGTCGTCGGTGCGAGCGAACGGAAGATTGAACGCCGAGCCCATCGACACCCGCAAGCCGCGCCGAGAAAGCGGGTCGGCGCTGGTCGAGTCGCAGATCAGCCCGTCCCAGCCCAAACCCGCGGCACAGCGCACGATCGCGCCGATGTTGCTCGGGTTGTCGACGGCCTCGACCATCACGATTCTTTTGGCCGAGGCGAGAACCTGTTGAATCGTCTTCGACTCGGGTCGAAAGAAGACGCCGAGTGCGCTGAGCGGCACGCCCAAACCCGTGGCTTGTCGACGAATCTCGATGTCGGCGGTCAAACATTGTCCGCCCAGGCGAGACACTTCTGTTTCGAATCGCGCGGCCTGTTCGTCGTCGCACAACACGACCTCGGGTCGGCAACCCGCGGCCAAGGCACGGGCCACGACCAGGTCGCCTTCGGCGATGAACCTGCCGGCCGCCAACGTCGAGCGACGCTGGGCGATCGTCGTGAGTTGACGCTCGTTCAAACGCAACGGGTCGAGCCGCGGGTCGTGGCTCGAGGTGATCGTCGTGATCATCGCGAATCGATTCGCAACTTCAGAAGTGCCAGGGGTACTTTGACCAGTCGGGCTCGCGCTTTTCGACGAAAGAGTCTCGACCTTCGCGCGCCTCGTCGGTCATGTAGGCGAGGCGAGTGGCCTCGCCGGCGAAAACCTGTTGACCGATCAGCCCGTCGTCGATCGCGTTGAAGGCGAACTTGAGCATGCGCTGGGCCATCGGGCTCTTCGAGTTGATCTCGCGCGCCCACTCGAGAGCGACTTTCTCGAGATCGGCATGATCGACCACCGCATTCACCATGCCCATGCGGTGCGCGTCGGCCGCCGAATATTCTCGACCGAGAAAGAAAATCTCGCGCGCGAACTTTTGCCCGACTTGGCGGGCCAGATATGCCGAGCCGAAACCGCCGTCGAAACTCGCCACATCGGCGTCGGTCTGCTTGAACCGCGCATGCTCCCTGCTTGCGAGCGTCAAATCACTGACGACATGCAGGCTGTGCCCGCCGCCCGCCGCCCAACCAGGCACGACGCAGATCACGATCTTGGGCATGAATCGAATCAGCCGCTGCACCTCGAGAATGTGCAGGCGTCCGGTGCCCGACTTGTTTTCGTCGCCAGAGTCGTATTGATAGCCGTCGCGACCACGAATGCGCTGGTCTCCGCCGCTGCAAAAAGCCCAGCCGCCGTCTTTGGGTGAGGGCCCGTTGCCCGTGAGCAGAACGCACCCGACATCTGTCGTCTGTCGGGCGTGGTCGAGCGCGCTATAGAGCTCGTCGACCGTGCGCGGACGAAACGCGTTGCGCACCTCGGGTCGATTGAACGCCACTCGCACGGTGCCGTGTTGTTTGGCGCGGTGATATGTGATGTCGTCGAACGAGAAACCTTTGACTTGATTCCATTGGGTCGGGTCGAATATCGCCGAAACGCTCACGCCTACAGTGTGGCAGCGCGCGGGGCGAATTCGGGTCGGGCCCCGAGGAAACGGGTTTCCCACTGGGCGCTCGCGCCATCAGACTGGCGTTTGGTTTGGGGCGCGGGCACCGTGTCGATCGGAGTGTCGATGTGGTTCATGATTCGTCGCACGGTGTCGTCCATATTCTTGGTCAACTGTTCGTACGAGACCTGCAGCGGCACGATCGAGTTCGCGGCGAAGTATCGGTCCCAGTTCTGGTTCGCCGCATCGATCGTATGAATCGCGTTCACGATCGCCTGCTCGTCGTAGTTCGGTTCGCGCACGGCGGTCATGTTGCTGTTCCACTGGTTTGATTGCTCGGCGCGCACGAGCGAGATCGCCTGCCGCACCTGGTTTTCGCGCGTGATTCGCACCCACTTGATCGGCGCACCCCAAAAACTCGCGTCAAGGCCGCGACGCAGCATGTGTTCGTCGTATTGATTGAAGTGCATCTTGATGCCGAACACCCCGTTGGGGGTCGTGTTGATCGCGGCCGCTCGTCGCAGATAGTCGCGCCAAGACGAATCTGAAAAATAATCGATGTTGCGCCATGCCGTTCTGCCGGTTGCTTTGCGCACCGCACCCACGGCCAAGCCCTTCAGGTTGAGCCGGGGCAGACTATTTTCGGCGCGAAAATTGGTGAAGTTCTTGGTGTGAATATTCAGGTATTCCATCGGCATTCCCGCCATGCCGGTGGCGCGCAAGATCGAGCACAAGAGCGTCGAGCCGGTTCGGTGCACCGAGGCGATCGCAAGCAGTGTCGTGGTCGGGGTTTTGCTCGACTCTGGCGACCGCACGCTTATATTCTGGCAGGTCGCACTGATAGCGTCGTGGCTTGGCAAAATGCCGTCGGGCAAAAATCAGGAGCTCAGTCATGACCGATCTGCTTTCACGTGAAGAGTGGACGAAACGCGCGAGCCAGAAAGTTGCCCGCACCAAACTTTTCATCGACGGAAAATTCGTCGATGCCGCGAGCGGCAAGACGTTCGAGTCGATCAATCCGCGTGACAACTCGGTCGTGGCTAATGTTGCCGAGGGCGACAAAGAAGACATCGATCGCGCGGTCGTGGCCGCCCGCAAGTCGTTCGTCTCTGGCTCGTGGAGCGAGATGGCCCCGCTCGAGCGCAAGAACATCATGCTGCGCTGGGTGCAGTTGATGCGCGAAAACATCTTCGAACTCGCGTTGCTTGAAACCATGGATGTCGGCAAACCGATCGGCGACTCGGTGAATGTCGACATCGCCTCGGCCGCCAACAACTTGCAGTGGTTCGCCGAGACGATCGACAAAATGTACGGCCAGGTCGCGCCCGTGCCGCGCGACGCCGTGGCGTTGATCGAGCGTGAGCCGCTCGGCGTGGTGGGCGCGGTCGTGCCATGGAATTATCCGTTGATCATTTCGTCGTGGAAGGTCGGCGCGGCCCTGGCGGGCGGCAATTCGGTGGTGCTCAAACCGGCCGAGCAGTCGCCGCTGTCGGCGTTGCTCTTCGCCGAACTCGGTGCGCAAGCGGGTCTGCCCGACGGCGTGCTGAATGTCGTGCCTGGTTTCGGCCCCACGGCCGGCGCGGCCCTGGGTCGACACATGGATGTCGACAAACTTGCTTTCACCGGTTCGACCGAGGTGGGTCGATACTTCCTGACGTATGCAGCCGAGAGCAACGGCAAATCGGTTTCGCTCGAACTGGGTGGCAAGACGCCGCAAATAGTTCTCGGTGATTGCTCAGATCTCGACGCCGCGGCGTCGTCGATCGCCTGGGGGGTTTTCTACAACTCGGGCCAAACATGCCATGCGGGCACTCGACTGGTGGTCGAAAAGGCGGTCGAAGAAGAGTTGCTCGAAAAAATCACCAATGTCGCCAAGACGATCCAGCCGGGCGACCCCTACGACCCGAAGACCGCGATGGGCACGATCGTCGACAAGACACAGTTCGACAGGGTGCTCGGCTACATCGACATCGGAAAGAACGAAGGCGCAAAGGTCTTCTCGGGCGGCGAGCGCGCAGAGCCCGTGAAGGGCGGCGTATTCATCAAGCCGACCGTTTTTCAGAACGTCAAACCCGGCATGCGCATCGAGCGGGAAGAAATTTTCGGCCCGGTGCTGGCGTCGATAGCGGTCAAGAGCGCCGAAGAAGCGGTGCAGGTTGCCAACGACACCCAATACGGTCTGGCCTCGGCCGTGTGGACGCGCGACATAACCAAAGCGCACCGCATCGCCCGCAAGTTGCGCACCGGCACGGTGTGGGTGAACACTTTCGACAAAGGTTCGATCACGACCCCGTTCGGCGGGTTCAAGCAATCGGGCACCGGTCGAGATCGTTCGATGCATTCGATCGAGGGCTATACCAACTTGAAAACGACATGGATTCAACTATGACCAACAAAAAAAGAAATTGCGGTTTCATCGGCCTGGGTCATCTCGGCGTTTACTTGGCCGCAAGCCTCGTGCGGGCGGGTCACAGTGTGACGATTCATGATCTCAACAAGAGTCTCGGCGAGGGTCTGATCGCCAAGGGTGCGAAGTGGGCGAAGTCGCCCAAAGAAGTTGCCGAGGTTTCGGAGGTCGTGTTCACGTGTCTTCCATCGCCGCGCGCGATCGACACGGTCGTCGACGGCGAAAACGGAATTTTTTGCGGCCTGAAGAAAAACGCGACATGGATCGACATGAGCACCAACGATCGCAGCGAAACCCTTCGCCTCGGCGAGATCGCCGCGAAGTTGGGTTTCAACTCGCTCGAGTCGCCCGTGACGGGTGGCGTGCACAAGGCGGCCGAAGGCGACATCACCGTGTTGGTGGGCGGCGACCCCAAGATCTTCGCCGACCACAAAGATCTGCTCGAGGCGATGGGCAAACCAGTCATCTATGTCGGCGAACTTGGCAGTGCCGCCGTGATCAAGGTGATCACGAACATGCTCGCTTTCATCCACCTTGTGGCCTGCGGCGAGGCGTTGATGTTGGCGAAGAAGGGTGGCATTGATCTCGGTGTCGCGTTCGAGGTGATCAAAAACAGTTCGGGCAACAGTTTCGTGCACGAAACCGAGGGACAGGTGATCTTGAACGGAAGTTACGACATCGGTTTCACCATGGATCTCGCGTTGAAAGACATGGGTTTCGCCATGGAGTACGGGCGCAAGTTCGGTGTGCCGCTCGATGTGGCGAGCACTGTGCAACAGGCGTTCGTGCGCGCCAAGGCGCAGTATGGCGGCGAGGCTTGGTCGACGCAGGTAGTGAAATTGCTCGAAGACGCGCTTGGCACCGATCTGCGCGCGCCTGGGTTTCCGGCCCGCCTGCAATAGCCTTCAACCATGTCCAACGAGCAACAGGCTCGCGTCGATTTGGCGGTGGCGTTTCGTTGGGCGGCCAGGCTCAATCTGCACGAGGCGGTGGCCAACCATTTCAGCGTCGCGATTTCGAGCGACGGCCAGAAGTTTTTGATCAACCCGGCGGGGCGACACTTCTCGCAGATCAAGGCCGGCGATCTGGTCGTGTGCGACGCCACGCAAGAAAACTTCGGCGTGCCAACCGATCGAACCGTTGACCCGACGGCGATCAATCTGCACGGCCAAATTCATCGACTGGTGCCCGACGCAAAGTGCATTTTGCACACCCACATGCCCAACGCGACGGCTCTTGCCTGTCTCAAAGATTTCGAATTCATGATGCTGGACCAAAACGCTTGCCGATTTTTCAATCGAATCGCCTACGACCGCGAGTATTCGGGCATGGCGCTAGACGCCGGCGAGGGCGAGCGCGTGGCAAAAGTTCTGGGCAAGTCGCGCAACGTCTTGTTTCTTTCGGGTCACGGGGTGATCGTCGTCGGCAAGACCGTCGCCGAGGCGTTCGACGAGCTCTACTATCTCGAAAAAGCCGCGCAACTGCAAGTTCTGGCGTTGTCGACCGGGCGTGAACTTGAATTGATACCCGATGAGACCGCTTCGATGGTGTGCAAACAGTGGCTCGAGTATCCGAACGCGGCGACTTACCACCTTGCCGCGCTGACCGAGATACTTGATCGCGAGTCGCCCGATTTTCGAAACTAGAATCTAAATTTGCTAATCGAAAGGAAAATTTTTTGAAGGCCGCGGTTTGTCGCGAATTTGGTAAACCTCTCGTGATCGAAGATGTGAATCTCGCCGAACCGCAGGAGGGGGAGTTGCGCGTCAAAATTTTGGCGACCGCGATCTGTCACAGCGACATCTCTTATGCAGACGGGGCTTGGGGCGGGTCGCTGCCCGCGGTTTACGGCCACGAAAGCGTGGGCGTGGTCGAAAAACTCGGGGCCGACGTCTCGTCGGTGAAGGTCGGCGACCGGGTCGTCGTCACATTGATTCGGTCGTGCGGCCATTGTCGAGGGTGTTTGCGGGGCATGCCCGTGACTTGTGAAACTTCTTTTCCGCTCGACGCGAAGAGCCCGTTGACCTCAAAGACGGGCGAGTCGATCGTGCAGGCGATGCGCACGGGAAGTTTCGCCGAAAATGTCGTCGTGCATGAATCTCAGGTCGTCGTGATCTCGGAGAACATCAAGTCGGCCAGCGCCTCGTTGCTGGCTTGCGGCGTGATAACCGGCTTCGGCGCGGTGACGAACACGGCCAAAGTAGAACCTGGCAGCAGCGTCGTCGTAATCGGCGCGGGTGGCGTCGGTTTGAACTCGGTGCAGGGGGCGCGGGTAAGCGGCGCCAAGGTGATCATCGCGGTCGATCTCTCCGATTCGAAACTCGAGGCAGCGAAAAAATTCGGCGCGACCCATGGCGTCAACTCGGGCAAAGAAGACGTCGGCAAACAAGTTTCGGCATTCACCGACGGTCGGGGCGCAGACTATGTTTTCGTTACGGTCGGGGCCAAACAGGCCTTCGACTCGTCTTACGGCTTGCTCGCAAAGTCGGGCACAGTAGTTCTGGTCGGCATGCCGGCCAACGGCGTGATGTCAGAGATCGACCCCGGCACGATGGCGGCATACAGCCAAAATATTCTCGGATCGAAGATGGGTTCGGCCCGAATACAGGTCGACATCCCGAATTTGATCTCGCTCTACGAACAGGGTCGTCTGAAATTGGACGAACTCGTGACCAAGACCTACCCGCTCGAGCAGATCAACGAGGCGATTGCCGCGGTGAAACGGGGCGACGCCTTGCGCAATGTGATCGTGTTTGGTTAAGTTGAGCAACGACGAGCCGGGGGTCGCGTGAAAATAGAAAAACTTCAGACCTTCGTGGTCGGCAATCCGCCGCCGCGCACCGGCGGCCGATATTTCATCTTCGTCAAGATCACCACCGACACGGGCGTCACCGGCGTGGGCGAGATCTATACGGCGACGTATTCGCCGCAAATCGTGTGCAAGGTCGCCGAAGATATTTTTGCCCGATATGTGTTCGGCACCGATCCGTTTCATATCGAAAAAATGTGGCGTCGCACCTACGGTTCGGGTTTCTCGCATCGACCAGATTTCAGCACGGCTGGTGTCGTCAGCGGACTCGAGATGGCGATGTGGGACATTTGCGGCAAAGAGACCGGCAAACCCGTCTACGAATTGCTCGGCGGTCAGGTTCACGATCGCCTGCGTTGTTATACATATCTATACCCGCCGCATGAGTTCGACGCGCACTCTGATCATCCTCTTTACAGCGACCCAGATCTCTCTGCCGAGGCTGCTTTGCGCGAAGTCGAGCGCGGTTTCACGGCGGTGAAACTCGACCCCGCCGGGCCCTATTCGGTTTTCGACGGACGCCAACCGTCGCTGGCGACGATCGACCGCAGCGTGCGCATGGTCGCCGCGATTCGCAAGGCCGTCGGCAACCGCGCCGACATTTTGTTCGGCACTCATGGCCAGTTCACGGCGTCGGGCGCGATTCGATTGGCCAAGCAACTCGAGCCATACGACCCGATGTGGTTCGAAGAGCCGATTCCGCCAGACGCGCCCGAAGAGATGGCCAAGGTCGCCGCGCACACGAGCATTCCGATCGCCACCGGCGAGCGTCTGACCTCAAAATATGAGTTCGCGCATTTGCTTCGGGTCGGTGGGGCGTCGATCATTCAGTTGGCGACTGGTCGGTGCGGCGGCATTCTCGAGGGCAAGAAGATCGCATCGATCGCCGAGACATATCATGCCCAGATCGCGCCGCATCTTTATTGCGGGCCGATCGAGGGCGCAGCCAACATTCAGTTGAGCACTTGCACGCCGAACTTTTTGATTCTCGAGAGCATCCAAGATTGGGGCGGCTTCCACGCCAAGATTTTGAAAAAGCCGATTCAGTTCGAGAACGGCTACGTCATCCCGTCGAAAGAGCCGGGTTTGGGCGTCGAGTTGAACGAAGAGGTCGCGCTTGCCCACCCGTACACGGGCACCGATCTGCACCTCAACGAGCGACAGACACCCGCCGACCTGACCTGAGATTTCAGCGCGGTGCGACGACCCGAATAAAGTTCGGGCCGGTCGCGGCGAACGATTTTGCGAGCGCTTGGGCGAGTTGCTCGGGGGTGTCGACTTGTGTTGTTTGCCAGCCAAAGCCGCGGGCGATCAAGCACGGGTCGTTCGACGAGACATCGACGCCGAGGCGAGGCGCGTCGACATCGTCGAACGATTCGCGAATCTGTTCGTAACCGCTGTTGTCCCACAACAACAAGGTGATATTGCTGTTCAGATCCGTGGCCGAGGCCATTTCGGCCACCGTGAACAACCATCCGCCGTCGCCAACGATCGCCAAGACGGGTCTGTCGGGCGAGGCGATGCTCGCACCGATGGCCATCGGTAGCGCGCAACCAAGCGTGCCAAAACCATACGGTGCCAACCATGATCGCGAGCGTGTCGCGGGCAACCACCAGTGCGCGCTGTATGCCAACTGTGTCGAATCGAGGGCGACTATCGCGTCGCTCGGCAGTTCGTCTTCGATCGCCCGAAGCCACGGCACGAACCTGGGGTTCGTTTTGTTTCGCGCATGGTCGCGCCATTCGCGCGCCCGCTGCCGACCCGTGTTTGTCGAACGTCGGCGAATCTTTTCGGTCAGTCGGCTCAAGGTCGTGGCCGCGTCGCCGACCATGCCGACAGTCGGGATGGTGCGTCGATTGATCTGTTCGGGGTCGATGTCGATGCGCACGACTTTGCCCGTGAAGTTCAAAGCTCGACCGTTGTTGTAGAGGTCTGTGTCAGAGAGTTCGGTGCCGACCACCACGACGACGTCCGCCGACTCGACGTCGCGTTGCACCCGACCAAACACGAGACAATTGCCGGCGCACAAATCATGAACTGCCGACACGACACCTTTGGCGTTGCCCGTCAGCAACACGGGTGCGTCGAGCGTCTCGGCAAAAGCGACCAGTTCGGCGCCTGCGTCGACGCAACCGCCGCCCGCGATCACGACTGGGTTTTGCGCAGAGTCGATTATTTCGGCAGCGCGCAAGATTTCGTTTGGTGGGGCAGTCGGTTTGGCTGCGGCGAGTTTTTTTCGTGCGAATGGCTCGCACGGTTGAGCAAGAACATCCATTGGAATCGCAATGTGAACGGGCCGCGGTCGTGACGAGGCAAAAACATTGAACGCACGCTCGATGAGCGCGGGCAACCGCGACGGGTCGGTGACCGTTTCGCTGAAGGCGCAAACCGACTCGGCGATTTTGGCTTGATCGGGCAGGTCATGTAGCGGCCCAAAATTTTTGCCGAGAGCGTCAGTTGGTGTGGTCGAGGCGAGCACGAGCATCGGTCGAGAATCGTGATAAGCCTGGGCGATCGGCGTCAATGCATTTGTCACGCCCGGGCCACTGATTAACACGCAGACACCTGGGCGACCAGTGATGATCGACCAGCCATCGGCCATGAAACCAGCTCCTTGTTCGTGGCGGGGCGAGACTGCTCGAACGCCAGACCGATGCAGACCGCGATACAACTCGATGTTGTGCACACCCGGAATGCCAAAGACGACATCGACGCCGTATTCGTTGGCGAGCAGGTCGATGATCGCTTCCCCGACTCGAAGCTCGTTGCCCATGATTTGTCAGCCGGCTTCGACGCAGAGTTTCTCGGCGAGTTGCCTGATGCGAGAACAGGCCTGACCCAAAACCTCTGCATCTACGGTCAACGCGATGCGAATGTGCCCCGCCCCGCCCTTGCCGAAACTTTCGCCGGGCATCACGGTGATGTTCTCGGTTTCGAGAAGTCGCCAGGCGAATTCTTCGCCCGAGAGTTTCGTGCGTCGTATATCGAGCATCACGAACATGCCGCCTTCTGGCATCCGCGCCGAGATGTACTCGCTGCCGCTGAACGCGTCGACCAGTTTTTCGGCGCGCTGACGAAAGGCGTGTCGCAGGCGGTCGACTTCGGGGTGTTTTTCGTTCAAGGCGACAGCCAGGGCGTCTTCGATGAAAGGCTGCGAGCCGAACAACATCGCCTCGGCCACCAGAACCAGGCGCGGTGTGACGCTCGGGTCGCTGGCCACCCAACCCGCTCGAAAACCGGGCAGGGCGTGCGACTTCGAGATCGACGACACGGCCAAAGTGCGATGGCGCAAGTGCGGGCGGTCGAACGGCGAGCAGAACGGCACATCAAAAGTCATGTCGGCGTAGACCTCGTCGCAGATGATCCATAGATCATGTCGCTCGCAGACCGCGCCGATTTGGTCGATCTCGTCTTGGCTGAGCACGGCACCTGTCGGGTTGCTCGGAGTGTTGAGCAACAGCACCTTCGTTTGTTTGGTGATCGCCCGTTCGATCGCCTCGGCGGTGACATGAAAGTTGTCTTCGGGTCTCGTCGCCACGGGCACGAATTTCGCGCCCGATGCTGCGACCAAACCTTCGTATGTCGCGTAATACGGGTCGGGCACGAGAACTTCGTCGCCAGTTTGCACGAGCGTCAGCAACGCTGTGCACAAACCGTTCTGGGTGCCCGCCGTGTAGAGAATCTGTTCGGGTGAAACCGCCAGGCCCGAGCGGCGGGTGAGGTGATCTGCTATCGCCGAAAGTGCGCGCGGTTCGCCTTGGCCGTGCGCATAGCGGGTTCTGCCTTTGTGCATCGCCGCGCTGGCCGCATCGAGCACACTCAACGGGGGAGGCAGGTCGGGTTCGCCGATCGACAACATGATTATCGGCTCGCCAAGGTTCGCCCGACGCAGACCTTCGGCGTGCACGGCCCACTTGGCGGCACCCAAGCCGCTCAAGCGATCAGAGATTGGCGCGAATTTCATGCGACTCCAATCTACGATTTCAAAGCGATCAAAAAATTTTCGCCTGAATTCGCCAAATATTGGTGGAGCTGGGGGGAATCGAACCCCCGTCCATCAGCCGGTGATCGCCCGTGATACGACTATTCCCGCAGTGGTGCTGACGCAACACCGTCGGCGGGTCGACTGTCTCTTACGAGGCCGCGGCACGACTTTCCGTGCTGTCATCGGTCTTTCTCGACGTCAGCGTTCTTTCTCGCTGTCATTCCCCGCTTCTGTTGCCGGGCTGCGGTGAATTGGCCCCGTGCGACCTTGCGGTTCACGGTTGCTCTCTTACCGCTTAATTAGGCGGCGAGAGCGAACTGCTTTTTGGCAGTTATTTTTTTGCCCCGTTTTACGAGTCTGAGCAACTCGAGTCGCACGCTCGAACATCGAATCTGACGTCGAAACCTGTCAGCCCCTTTGAACTTGCGTAACACCCCAAGTCTACGGCAAGTCTGTGCGGTTCTTTCTGGCGCGGCCGGCCTCGCGGCGCATCTCAAGTTTTGATTCTTTTTCGGCGATGGCCTGGCGGCGGTCTTCTTTTTGCCGACCTTTGGCCAGGGCGAGTTCGACTTTGACCCGACCTTTTTTCAGCGTCATCGACAGCGGCACGAGGGTCAGCCGTTCTTTCGACATGCGCTCTTGCAGTTTGCGAATCTGGTCGCGATGAAGCAGAAGTTTGCGCGAACGCATCGGCTCGTGCGAGCCGACCCCGTGGCTGAAACGGTAGGCCGCGACATGCACCCCTTCAAGCCACATTTCGCCGCGCACCACATGGGCGTAAGCCTCGGCGATCTGCACCTGACCGTCGCGCAGGCTCTTGACCTCGCTTCCGTGCAGCACGATGCCGGCCTCGATGACATCAACGATGGTGTAGTTGTGTCGCGCCTTGCGATTGCTGGCGATGATTACGGGACCTTCTTTTTTCATAGCGTGTAATCAGCGTACCTGTAGCCTTTTATCGCAATGTCGAGCCAAAATTTGTCGTCGCAAATTCTGATACCGAACACGCTGATCGAGCAGATAACCGAATTGGCGCGCGCCGAAGCGCCGCTCGAGTGCTGCGGATTCTTGGTCGGTGAATTCGGCAGCGATGTCGCGCGCGAGTTTCATCCGTGTCGCAACATCGCCGCGAGCAAAATTGTCTATACGGTCGACCCGCGCGATCATCTGCGAATCGAGCGCGACGCCGAAGATCGCGGGCTGGCGATCATCGGCGTGGTGCACAGCCACACCCACACCCAGCCTTACCCGAGCCCGACAGATGTGGGCCAAGCGCCCGACCCGGCGTGGCACTATGTGATCATCGGCCTGAAAGACGAAGATCCAGTCGTGCGCAGTTATCGAATCGTCGACAGCCAAATTTCAGAGAGTCGCATTATTCACAACTAAGCGACAAGTTTTCAATATTCGAGAGTAAATCCGACCAGAATGGTCAGGTATCCTGAGGTTATGGTCATCAGCGAAACCGTGCTCGATTCGATCGGCAACACGCCGCTCGTGGATGTTTCGGTGTTGTCGCCGAACCCGCGCGTGCGCTTGTTGGCAAAACTCGAGAATCAAAACCCGTTCGGTTCGGTGAAAGATCGAATCGCCAAGTCGATGATCGAACAAGCCGAAAAAAACGGCAGGCTTTCGCCCGGTCAGAGGATTATCGAACCGTCGTCGGGCAACACCGGTATCGCCCTGGCGGCGATCGCCCAGATCAAGGGTTATCCGATCACGATTTTGATGCCCGACAATGTTTCGATCGAGCGTCGGCAAATGCTCGAAGTCTTCGGCGCCGAAGTGATCGTCACCCCGGGAGCCGAGGGCTCGAATGGTGCGGTGTCGCGCGCCGAGGCGTTGGCCAAGCAAAACCCGCAGTGGTGTTTTCTGCACCAATACGAGAACGAGGCGAATCCGACCGCTCACTATGAAACGACGGGCCCCGAGATTTGGCGCGATTGCCCGGAGGTGACCCATTTTGTCGCCGGCCTTGGCACCAGCGGCACGTTGATGGGCGTCGGTCGCTATCTCAAGGAACAAAACAGCAAGATCAAGATCATCGCCGTCGAACCGCCACTGGGCGAGCGCGTCGAAGGTTTGCGCAATCTCGACGATGGTTATGTGCCGCCTGTGTTCGACAAGTGGCGCGGGCGCCAAACCTTGGATCGAAAGCGGGTGGTTCGACCCCGCGAGAGCATCGAGTGCACCCGTCGCCTTGTTCGCGAGGCGGGAATCTTCGCCGGCATCTCTTCGGGTGCATCATTGGCCGGCGCGTTGAAGGTGGCGAGTGAATGGCCCAGCGATTCAGAGCAAGAAGCGGTGATCGTGTTCATCGTCTGCGACGGTGGCTGGAAGTATCTTTCGACGGGCGCCTACACCGACGACTTGGATACGGCCGAAGCCCAGGCGGAAAAAATTATCTATTTTTAGCCGTCAGTCTTTGGCCGTCAACGACCGGCGATCAGCACGATCAAGCCGACGACGACGACGGTTGCACAAACGAGCCGGCGACGATGGTCGTCTTCTTTGAGATATTTCCAGCCGGCCAAGGCGGCGATTACGACGCTCAACTCGCGCAATGTGGCGACAAAACCGACGGGTGCCAAAGAAAACGCGTAGACCACGAGCGAGTAGCTGACGAAAGACATCAGCCCGCCCGAAACAGAAGACTTCCATGAGGCGACCCAATACGGGCGAAGTTCGCGGGCACGGGTGAAAAGCGCCCATGCGGTGATCGCGACCGCGCCGCTGACGAAGGTGCTGAAAGCAAACGCGACGGCGTTCGAGTTTCGCGCCCCATATGCGTCGATGACCGAATATATCCCGATTGTCAAACCGACACCGAGCGCCGGCGAGAGGTTGGTGATCGGCTGACTGGTGGCCAGAAACCACAGACCAAAGATCACGATTGCGATGCCGGCCATGCTCAAAGTCGAGAGGTCGTCGTTCAAAATGAGCAAGCCAAAAATCGCCGCGCATAATGCGCCTGATCCGCGAGCGATCGGATATGTCACCGAGAAATCATTTTTTTCATAGGCGCGGGCCAGCAACAAAACATATGGCAGGTGGATGCACCCGCTGATCGACGACCAAAGCCACGCGATGTTCGGCGTGCCGTCGACCAGCGACCAAACGGTCAAGGTCGTCGTGGCGATTACCCCGGCCGAAACATAAAGGCCCCACAACGCCATGAATCGATCGCCTTTCTGTTTGACGGCGATGTTCCAACTCGCGTGCAGTACGGCAGCGACAAGCGCCAAACCGGTAGCGACAAGCACCAGGCGAGTTTAAAGCATCACGCGGTTTATCGCCGGATGTCGGCATCGGGTCGAGGCCACGGCGTAGCGTTGAGTCGATGAATGCGAGTGGCGATCGTGCGATCGGCATGTTCGACTCGGGTTTTGGCGGCTTGACCGTGGCGAGGGCCGTGATCGATCTGATGCCCGACGAGAAACTCATATATATAGGTGACACGGCGCGCTACCCGTACGGCCCGAAGCCGGCCAAAGATGTGCGCGGGTATGCGATCGAATTGGCCACGAGTCTTGTGCACGACTTTGATGTCAAGGTGATCGTCGTCGCCTGCAACACCGCCGCTTCGGTGGCCCTCGAAGAATTGCAGCGGTCTCTGGCCGTGCCGGTAATCGGCGTCGTCGCACCTGGCGCAAAAGCCTTGCTCGGGCAAACCAGAAACAGGCGAGTCGGCGTGATTGGCACCACGGGCACTATCGACTCGGGAGCCTACGACGCGGCGATAAAAAGTGCGGCGAGCGAAACTGGCGAGTCGATCGACTTGGTGACGATGGCGTGCCCCGGTTTCGTCGAGTTCGTCGAGCGCGACGAAACTTCCGGGCCGGCAGTCACAGAACTTGCGCAACGACTGCTGACCCCGATGCGCGAGGCCGAAGTCGACGCGTTGCTGTTGGGATGCACGCATTATCCGTATCTGCGCGATGTGATCGGTCAGGTCATGGGGTCTGGAGTGCGGCTTGTTGATGGTGCCGTCGCCACGGCGATCGCCGTTCGCCAGATGCTTTCTGATCGCAAACTTCTCAGGGTCGCCTCGCGCGACGAAGCGGCGACCAGAGATTTTTATTCATCTGGAGATGCCGCGCATTTTGCCGCACTGGGTCGAAGATTCTTGGGCCCCGAACTCACGACAGCCAAGGTTTGGCCGATTTGAAACCGAATAGATTTGTCGAGATACGAAAGACGGCAGAAACATGACACGACCAGACGGAAGACAGGCCGACGAATTGCGCAAACTCGGCTTCGAACGCGACTTCACGGAGATGGCGGCTGGCTCGGTGTTGGTTTCGTTCGGCAAGACCAGGGTGTTGTGCACGGCGTCGATCGACGAAGATGTGCCCAGGTGGATGAAAGGCAAGGGCAAAGGTTGGGTCACCGCCGAATATTCGATGTTGCCGGGTGCGACGCCCGAGCGCGCCGATCGTGAGGCGGCAAAGGGCAAGCAGGGCGGTCGAACGATAGAGATACAACGTCTGATCGGCAGGTCGTTGCGTTCGTGTTGCGACATGGCGCTGCTGGGTGAACGACAGGTGATCGTCGACTGTGATGTCTTGCAAGCCGACGGCGGCACCCGCACCGCGAGCATTTGTGGCGCCTACATCGCGTTGCACGACGCCCTGACACGTTTGCAACAGAACAATTTGATCGCCCAGCATCCGCTGCACTCGTTGTGCGCCGCGGTCAGCGTGGGCATCCACAACGGGCGACCGATACTCGACCTGCCCTACATCGAAGACAGTGCCGCCGAGGTCGACATGAATGTGGTGATGTTGCAGCCGCACGCGGGCGGCGAGGCGAAGTTCGTCGAGGTGCAGGGCACCGCCGAGGGTGCGGCCTTCAGCCAGGACGAACTGGCGCAACTCTTGGGTTTGGCGAAAGCCGGATTGCGCGAGATCTTCGCGATGCAGACGAAACTGTTGGCCACAAAACCTGCGTCGCGACCGCAGGCGAAATAATTTGCTGCGCGTAGTTTGCGCCTCGGCGAACCCGCACAAGGTCGCCGAAATCGCAGACCTGGTGCGCGGTCTGGTCGACCTGGTTGCGCGACCGATCGATTTGCACGACGTGGCCGAGACCGAATCGACGCTCATCGGCAACGCGCGGCTGAAGGCGACCGCGGTTTGCGAGGCGACGAATCAACCCGCCTTGGCCGACGACACCGGGCTCGAAGTCGACGCGTTGCACGGCGAGCCCGGCGTGTTCACCGCCCGTTTCGCCGGGGCAAACGCGACTGATGCCGAGAACAGGGCCAAACTTTTGCTCGCACTTCATGGCGAGAAGAATCGAGCGGCGCGCTTTCGAACCGTCGCCTTGTTGACCTGGCCCGACGGTCGCGAGATCGTCTGCCAAGGTGTCTGCGAGGGTTTGATCGCCGAAAGCGAACAGGGCGAGCGCGGCTTTGGTTACGACCCGGTGTTCATTCCGGCTTTGGGTGACGGACGAACCTTCGCCCAGATGAGCGTCGCAGAAAAGCACTCGTTTTCGCATCGCGGCATGGCGTTTCGCGACTTGCTGCGTCGACTGGGCGAATCACCAACCGCGTAGGTCGATCGACCAACGGTCGATGATTTCTTCTCCGCGCACGAGCCACGCGTTTTCGTGCATCGCCATTGTCGGGTCGATGTGCGCGGGAACCACGCGCAGTTTGTCGCCGACGGAAACATTGTTCGTGGTCGAATCTTTGGCGGGGGCGAGCGTCGTGTGTTCATCCGAGCAGAACAGCACGTCGAAGCCGGCCACGCTCGGGTTGCCGTGGTCCATGCCCAATGCCTTCAAACCGACGTCGACGACCAGCCACTTCTGGCTGATCGAAATGACCGTGCCCAAAACAAAACACCCTTGTTCGAACGGCAGACCCAGTCGCGCATAGTGGGTGTCCATCAACGCGTAAGAGCCGGCCTGCAATTCGTTGATGCCCGTTTCGTCGTGCAGGTCGAAGGTGCCGGTGCCGCCGGCTGAAATTATTTCGCCGCCGACGGTCTTTGCCGCATCGACGAGCAGATGCATCGACTCGGCCACGAGTTTTCTTCGTTTGTCGCGACCGTCGATCATCATCAGGTGACCCTCGTAACCCATCACGCCTCGCACGGTCAAGCCTGCGTGACGCGCCGCGTCGGCGAGTCGGCCCGCTTGTTCGGGCGCGACTCCACAACGGGGCAGACCGACATTGACATCGACCAGCACATCGTGCAAACCCGCTCGCGCCGCGGCATCGATCGTGGCCTGCGAGTCGACGGCAATCGTCACCCGCGTGTCGTGCGCAACTTTTGCCAGTGCCGTCAGTCGATCGTGGTCGACTGTTTCGTTGGCCAGCAGAAGGTCTTCGCCGATGCCGGCTAGGGCCATGCCGATCACTTCGCGGGGCGTGGCGCAGGTGAAGGTTTTGTGTCCGTAATGAAACTGAAGTTGGGCCAGAGAAGTGCACTTGTGGGCCTTCGTGTGCGGGCGCAATCTCGCAGCGGGGTGGCGCAGTGACATTGTTCGCAGGTTTCTGTTGAGAACATCCAGGTCGATCAACAACGCCGGGGTCGACAGGTCGAAGGTTGTGCGAGGTTGCATGAATCGTGCCGACGGAGAGACTCGAACTCTCACTAGCGGCGTCCTAAGCGCCGTGCCTCTGCCATTGGGCTACGTCGGCTTCGTGTCGTAAGAGTAGTGCTTTGGTTCGAAATTTTGACATAATGTAAATCTTGAGTTCAACAACCGCAACGACTCACGACTCGGCCCGGCTCGACGCCGACGCGATGGCTGGGCAGTTGGGTTTGGCCGACAAGGTGGTCGACTCGCAGGCCCTGCAGAACAGCGTCGCGGTGTGCGCGAAAAACAAAGTTGTTTTGCCGACTTTCGCCCAATTGGCCGACCCGACCCTGATCGCCGCCGACTACGCCAAAGGTGTCGACAAGAACGCCCCCGACCCGCGCAATTTGTTTCGTGTGCATTGGTACAACGACATGCGCGGCGAGCGGGTTGCCGTGCCCGACCATGTCGTGCTGCCTTCGTCGTTGACGGGCGTCGAAAGCCCGATCATCGTGATGTTCGGCGATCGTTTTCCGATGATCACCGCGCACAAAGTTTTGGCCGCCTACTCGTGTCTCGCCCCGCGCATAATCACCGGTCAGTTCGACCCGAGTCGACATCGCGCGGTTTGGCCGTCTACGGGCAACTATGCGCGCGGGGGCGTGGCGATCAGTCGCATCATGGGTTCGCGCGGCGTGGCCGTGCTGCCAGCCGGAATGTCGAAAGAACGCTTTGATTGGCTGGATCGTTGGGTCAGCGACCCGAGCGACGTCGTGCGCACACCCGGCACCGAGAGCAATGTCAAAGAGATTTACGATGCGTGCAACGAAATGGAACTGGACCCGAAGAATTTTATTTTCAACCAGTTCTGCGAGTTCGGCAACCATGTCGGCCACTACGAGGTGACCGGTCGTGCCTTGAAGAAAGTGTTCGAGCATGTCAACGGCAAGTCGGGTGGTCGGTTGCGTCTTGCCGCATTCACATCGGCGACCGGCTCGGCCGGCACCATCGGCGCGGGCGACCGGCTCAAAGACGACCTAGACACGAAAATCGTGGCGGTCGAGGCGCTCGAGTGCCCGACGATGCTCGAAAACGGTTTCGGCGAGCACAACATTCAGGGCATCGGCGACAAACATATTCCGTTGATTCACAACGTCATGAACACCGACGTGGTGGTCGGTGTTTCAGATCGGGCCACCGACGAATTGGACGTGATGTTCAACACCGACAGTGGTTGTCGATATCTCGTCGAGCGCAAGGGCGTGCCCGTCGAGATCGTCGAGACGCTGAAGCATTTTGGATTCTCGGCGATCTGCAACGTGATCGCCGCGATCAAGACGGCGAAACTTCTCGGTCTGGGGCCGAACGACGCCTTGATCACCATCGCCACCGACGGCGCTGATCTCTACCCGAGCGAACGGGTCAAGACGCTGGCCCGAAGATTCAACGATTCGTTCACCGAAATCGACGCCGCCGAGGTTTTCGCCGAACACCTCGGCACGGTCTCGACCGACGCGATGATCGACTGCACCGAGCGCGACCGAACCCGCATCTTCAATTTGGGCTACTACACATGGGTCGAGCAGCAAGACACCCCGCTGGCCGTGTTCGAGGCGCGTCGGTCGCAGTCGTTCTGGCGAAACTTGCGCAAATATCTGCCGGTGTGGGACGAGATGATCGGCGACTTCAACCGCCGCGTCGCCGAAAAGATTCGCGACAACTGATTTCGGGTCGCGCATCAGGCAAAAAATGAGTCCCGTCGCGACCGGTTGGCATTGCGCGGTCTGCGGGGCAAAAGTTTCGATCGGCGAGATCTTCTCGTGGCGTTGCCCCAATTCGAGCGGGTCTGATCGCCATCATGTGCTCGAACTGCAAAGTTCGATCGCCCCGTTGCGCAGCAACGGCGATGCGAATCCGTTCGTCGCCTTCCAGCGATATCTGGCTTGGGATGCTTTCGCCGCGACGCTCGGGATCGACGTCGACGAGCGCACGAAAATGATTCGCGATCTCGACGAATCGGTGGCCGAGGTCGCAGGCACCGGTTTTAGATTCACGCCGTTCTCGCGCCACGACGAACTCAGCGCCGAACTGGGCTTTGCGTCTAGCGGTGGCGTGTGGGTCAAAGACGAGACGGGCAACGTCGCCGGGTCGCAAAAGGCACGGCATCTATTCACCGAACTCCTGCATCTGGTCGCGGTCGAAAAAGTTGGTCGCGCCCCGTGGGCAAATCGTGCCGAAAGACCCGCGTTGGCCATCGCCTCGTGCGGCAACGCGGCGATCGCGGCGAGCACCCTGGCGCGGGCGCTCGACTGGAAGATAAAAGTTTTCGTGCCCGAGCACGCCGACGAACCGACGCTGAAGATTTTGCGCTCGCTGAACGCCGACGCGGTGAAGTGTCGGCGAGTGTCGACCGACCCGCCGGGCGACCCGTGCGTCTACAGGTTTCGCGAGGCCGTCGCCGCCGGGGCGATACCTTTCGGCGTGCAAGGCCCCGAGAACGCATGGTGTCTCGACGGCGGAAGAACGATCGGTTGGGAGATGGCGGTCATCGCCGAAGATCTGCCGGGGTCGCTGATCAGTCGCATGTTCGTGCAAGCGGGCGGCGGGGCGTTCGTGACTTGCGCCGCCGCGGGCTTTTTCGCCGGGGCGACGAAGCCGAAAGTTCACGCCGTGCAAACCGAGGGCTGCGCGCCTTTGGCCCGCGCCTTTGACCGCGCCGAGCAGACCGGCGGCGCGCGCAACGCCGGGCCGCGTTGGTCGCAGTGCATGTGGCCATGGGAGGCGACACCTGTTTCGCTCGCCGACGGAATCTTGGACGACGAGACATACGACTGGATCGGCGCCTGCAACGCGATGGCCGACAGCGGTGGATCTCCCGTCGTGGCGAGCGAAGAACTCGTGCGCGAGAGTTTCGCCATGGCGCATCGTGTGACCAAAATCGATGTCAGTCCGACGGGTGCGGCGGGTTTGGCGGGACTGCTGGCCAAGCGCCACGAAATCGCCGATGACGAGCGCGTCGTCGTGATATTCAGCGGCGTCCGTCGTCATTAGACGGTCACGCACTAGCCTGCAAGGCATGTCAAATATTCTTCCCGTCTCGCTCGAGGGCGGTTTCGACGCGCGCAGCGATATTTTCGTGCGCCTGCTCAAGAGTCGCGTGATCATGCTCGGCACCGACGTCAACGACGAAATCGCCAACCAAGTCTGCGCCCAACTGCTGTTTCTCGAGGGCGAAGATCCGAAGGCCGACATCTGGCTTTACATCAACAGCCCCGGCGGTTCGGTGACTGCGGGCATGGCGATCTACGACACGATGCAGTTCGTCGCGTGCGATGTCGCCACAGTGTGTCTGGGTCTGGCGGCGTCGATGGGGCAGTTCTTGCTGACCGCGGGGGCCAAAGGCAAGCGCTACACGCTGCCCAACGCGCGCATCATGATGCACCAGCCGCTCGCAGGTTTGCGCGGTCAAGCCTCGGACATCGCGATTCAAGCCGAACAACTTGCCTACACCAAGTTGAGCATGGCCAAACTCACGGCCCACCATTCGGGTCGCAAACTCGAAGAGATCCAGGCCGACTCTGAGCGCGACAGGTGGTTCACCGCCGAGCAGGCCCGTGATTACGGTCTGGTCGACAAGGTGATCGTCAAGCGCGGAGAAATTCGCTGACGATTCGGTCGTCAGCCCGTCGGGGCGACGTTCAAGCCAGTTGAGATATCTACACCGCAAGTTTCTTTGATCCACTTGGCGGCGGCGCCGGCCGCGTTCTCGGTCGAGTACGCCATGTCGACGACGGCCTGCACGCTTTCGGCGTCGTTGGCGTTGACGCGCGAGGCGAGGGTGAGAAGTTCGGTGAGCGACTGCCAATCTTTTTCGATCGCCAACGGCGCGACCTTGCCCAGGCGTCGATAGCGCTCGAGCATCGTCGCCACCTCGGCGGGGGTCGCCGTCGGCACCGTGATGCCCGGCAGTTCTTTGGCCAGTTGCCGACAGAAATTCGTCGCCGTACGCGGCGTTTCTGAACAGGCGCCGAGCGCGACGAGCAAAAAACCGACGAGTGCAATGCGCGCCGTTGGTCGTGTCGAAAGCACACAATCTCGGCGCGAATTTTTCAGAAAAGATTCTCGAGAAGTCACCGCGCTCAAGTATCTCAGGTCGGCAATTCGATTTGATGTCATTTCCAAAAGGATGAAAAGTGTTCGCATCAGTTCGCTCCGCGACATTGCTGGGTGTTCTCGGCTCGCGCGTCGACGTCGAGGTGCACTCGGGCGTCGGTTTGCCCGGCTTCACCGTGGTGGGTCAGCCCGACGAGGTTTGTCGCGAAAGTCGCGATCGGGTGCGCGCTGCGTTTCTGTCGTCGGGCCTGCCCTGGCCGACACGCCGTGTCACGGTGAACCTTGCACCGTCGGGTGATCGCAAGTCGGGGGCGTGTCTCGATCTGGCGATTGCGGTCGGTCTGCTCGCGGCGCAAGAACTTGTCGACCTCGCCCTGCTGACGAAGTTTGCTTTTGTCGCCGAGTTGGGTCTCGACGGCACGCTGCGCAGCGTGCGCGGGGCGACCCCGCTGGTTTTGGCGTCGACCGATCGAACGACCGTCGTGGCGCCGGGCAACCTGCACGAGGCCAGCGCGGCGAGTTGTGCAGAAGTCGTGTCGGCGCCCAACCTCGCCGAGGTCGTCGAGTGTCTGGCGGGTCGAAACTCATGGCGCAAAGCCGGCTCGCTCGATGCGCAACATGTCGAGAATGCCGAAAAATATTCAGGCGAGCGAACCGTGGCGAGTTCGTTCGATCTGGCCGATGTGCAGGGTCAACCGGTGGCGCGGCGCGCGCTCGAGATTGCCGCCGCTGGTGCGCACCATTTGTTGCTCGTCGGGCCGCCTGGTTCGGGCAAGACGATGCTGGCCGAACGACTCGTGGGTTTGTTGCCCGCGCTCACCGACGACGAGGCGATCGCCACGACGATGATCCACTCGTCGGTGCAAGTTCAGTCGCCGGGCACTGGCTTGATGCGTCGCGCGCCGTATCGCGCGCCCCATCACTCTTCGTCGATGATCGCGATGGTCGGCGGCGGCACCTCGTTGATGCGACCCGGTGAAATCTCGCTGGCCAGCAACGGCGTGCTGTTTCTCGACGAGCTCGGCGAATTCGCGCCATCGGTGCTCGACGCCTTGCGTCAACCGCTCGAGCAGGGCATCGTGCGCCTGTCGCGTGCGCGCACGAGCGTCGTGATGCCGGCGAATTTTTTGCTGGTCGCGGCGACGAACCCGTGTCCGTGCGGCGAGGGTTCACCGGGGGCTTGCACATGCGACGACGCGGCGCGAGCCAGATACCTGCGCCGCTTTTCGGGGCCGCTTCTCGATCGTTTCGATCTGCGGGTGGCGGTTTCGCGACCCAACACCAACGAATTGATCAGCCCCGCGCGCGGCGAATCGACGGTCGACGTCGCGAGGCGCGTGGCGATCGCCAGAAAACTTTCATTCGACAGGTTCGGTTGCACCAACTCGGCGTTGACAAGAGATCAACTCGACCGGGTCGCGCCGCTGTCGAAGGCGGCCGAAAAGCGGTTGCGTCGCGAACTCGAGGTCGGCAGGTTGACGGGTCGCGGTTATCACCGCGTGCGTCGAGTCGCGCGCACGGTTGCCGACTTGAACGGCGCTCCCGAGATCGTCGACGATGCGCACCTCAACTTGGCGCTGTTGATGCGGGTCGATCTCGCCTCGGGCTTGCGCAATCGCGAACTGATTTTTTGATGAACCCCGATCACCTCGCCGCGGCGTGTTTGGCCGCGCTGCCAAAAATCGGCCCGAAGCGTTTGTCGGTTCTGCTCAGTCGCCACGACCCGCAGACGGCGTGGGCCGTGGTGCAGGGTCGGGCCAAGCCCGACGCCGTGGTGGCGGCGATGATGCGCGAAAACAATCTCGGTTTGATGTGGCGCGTCAACGCGACCCAGAGTCTGCACCAACAGATGCTCGAGCGATGCAAAAGAGCTGGCATTCGTGTGAGTCTGGTCGGCGAGGCCGAATATCCGTTTTGTCTGCGCAACGATTTCGCCAAACCGGCGGTCTTGTTCTACATCGGCGACTTGTCGGCGCTGAGCACGAGACGCGTGGCGATGGTCGGCACGCGCAGCGCGACGGCCTCGGGGCGCTATATGGCGTCGCATCTGGCCTATGAGTTGGCGCGCAACAATGTCTGCGTGATTTCGGGTCTGGCTCGCGGCATCGACGCGTGGGCCCACCGCGGGGCGTTGCGTGCATTGCAAAAGCGCGAATCTGAAGACACCGTCGCGGCGCGACCGGTCGGCGTCGTCGCCTCGGGTCTTGATTATGTGTATCCGAAAGAGAACACAGATCTTTGGGGCGAGGTCGCGCGCGATGGCGCGCTGTTGAGCGAGTCGGCGCCGGGTTCGCCGCCAGAGGCGTTTCGGTTTCCGTTGCGCAATCGAATTCTTGCCGCGATGTGCGAGGTGCTCGTGGTCGTCGAAAGTCGCGACAAAGGCGGCTCGATGATCACCGTCGACGAGGCGCAAAAACGCGATATCGCCGTGCTCGCGGTGCCGGGCTCGCCGCGCAATGTCGCCTCGGTCGGCACGAACTTGCTCGTGCAACAGGGTTGCCTGCCGGTGATCAGCGTCGACGACATCTTGGTCAGCCTCGGTCTCGACAATCGTCGCGCCAAAGAAAATAGTTTCGATCATCGAACCAAACCCTCGGCGCACGACGCCCGTCTGATCGAAACAATGACCGGTGCGCCGTTCACTCTCGATGAGTTCGTGCTTCGCACAGATGTGCCGTTGCTCGAGGCGGCGATCACTCTGGGTCGTCTCGAGGCGACGGGTTGGGTCGCCAACAACGCAGGCTGGTGGGAGGTGATCGAATTCGGGCATCGCCACGACTGACGAGATACCGTTATCACGGCTATGGCGGCGGGTTGGAACATAGACGACTTCATCGGCTCGATGACCGCGGCCTCGAGCAACACCACCAGCGCTTATGCCACCGATGTCAAACAATTCGCCGATTGGGTGGCGCGACAAAAAATCACCTCGCCGAAAAACGTGACGCGAGAAGTGGTGCGACAATATTTGAGTTTTCTCACCACCAATCGTCAGGCCAAGCGCAGTGTCACCCGCAAACTGGCGGCGATTCGTCGTTATTTCGATTGGCTGGTGCGCAACAAAAAGATCGACGCCGACCCCACCTCGGGCGTGCGCGCACCCTCGGGCACCGGTCGTTTGCCGAAGGTGCTGACCAAAGAACAACTCAACGCGCTGCTGACCTGCAGCGACACCGAGGTGCCGGCCTGGAAATCGGCCCGCGATACGGCCGTTGTCGAACTGCTGTATGGCAGCGGACTTCGAGTCAGCGAACTTTGTTCGCTAGACATAGACAGCATCGAGACCCGCAACAACACCGTCACCGTCATGGGCAAAGGTTCGAAACAACGGCGCATACCGGTGAGCCAACCGAGCGTGCGCGCGGTCAAAGACTGGATGAAACTGCGCGCCGA
>VGAB01000003.1 GCA_016870935.1 Actinomycetota bacterium
ATAATGACGCCGATTATCTTGCTTCCGGGTAGATCGACCACCCAGGCCGTGGGTGTTCGCGGAGATTCTTTTTCGACGGGGCGCCTGTACAGCGAGGCGGTGGCGCGGGCGGGAGGCCTTGTGTTGCAGGTTCCGCCGCTCGAACTTAGTGTCGAGAACGCCGAAGAGATCGTTTCTAGATTCGACGGGGTGATACTTCAAGGTGGTGGCGACATCGACCCCGTGCGTTACGGCCAGCAGTCGAACAACGAAAAAAATTACGGCATTTCAAAGATGCACGACGACCTTGAGATCGCGATCGTGCGAGCCGCGGTGAAACTAGACAAACCGATGTTGGCGATTTGTCGCGGGTTTCAAGTTTTGAACGTGGCTTTGGGCGGCACTTTGCACCAAGATTTGGGGGCTGTGCTCGCTGATTCTGAGAGCCACTGGGACACGTATCACGAAATCAACCTTGAGCCAGGCAGCAAAATTGCCAAGGCGATGAAAACAACCTCGCCAAAGAAGTCGCACTCGTATCATCATCAGGCGCTCGACAAAATCGCGCCAAATCTCGCGGTCACGGGTCGAGCGGCCGACAAAACCGTCGAGGCGGTCGAACACGCCACGGCCAAATGGATCATCGGCGTGCAGTGGCACCCCGAAGATGACGCGGCGAACGAGCCCGACCAACAGAAATTGTTCGACGGTTTCGTCGCATCGATCGGCGGCTGACCGCGCCGATTTATCTGCTGGCTAGTTCGGCCAGATTTGACCCGAGGTTCAAAACGAGGCTCGGCAAAAAACCCACGACGAGAGTGATGACGACGGCGACCCCGATCGAGATGCGCGAAAGAGTCGGCACGACCACGGTCGCCGTGTCCGTGCGATCGGCCAACCACATGTTGACCATGATCCGCAGATAGACGAACGCGGCGATCACCGCGCAGACCATGGCGATGACCGCCAACTCGTAACTACCCACCGAAACCGCGGCTTGAATCACGCCGAACTTGGCGACAAAGCCGCTCGTCAACGGCATGCCCGCCTGGGCCAGGAGCAAGACCGTCATCGCGAGACCCAACATCGGCTGATTTTTTGCCAAACCTTTGAACGAGTCGAGCGATGTCGAACCGCTGGCGTCAGAGTTGGCTTGATCGTTGGTCACCACCGAGACGACGCCAAATGTGCCGACGACCATCGCCGCATACAACACGACATAAACCGCCACGCCGATCAAACCATCGTCGACGTTGGGCGACGCCCGATGAGACGCCGCCTCGAGACCGACGAGAATGAAGCCGGCGTGACTGATCGACGAGTAGGCCAACATTCTTTTGATGTTGGTCTGCACGACGGCGACGACCGAGCCCACCACCAAGGTGAGCGCCGACAAAACCAGGATGATCGCGCCCCAGTCGTCGCTGCGCGACGGAAACGCGACCACGAAAACTCGAACCAGGGCGACCAACGCGGCGATCTTGCCGACGGACGCCATGAATGCCGTGGTGGGTGTCGGAGCCCCTTGATAAACATCGGGCGTCCACGCTTGAAACGGAACCAGGGAAACTTTGAACGCGAAACCGATCAGAATCATGCCGATGCCGATCAACAACACGGCGTCGTTGCGGGGCACAGGAATGAAACTCGCCAGGGCCGTGTTCAAGTTGATCAACCTCGTCGAGCCGGTGACGCCGTAGACGAGCGCGACGCCATACAAGAAAAAAGCCGAGGCGAAGCCGCCCAAAATGAAATATTTCAAACCGGCTTCCTGGCTCGAGACCTGCTGGCGATTGCTGGCGGCGAGCAAATACAAAGAGAGGCTGAGCGTCTCAAGACCGAGAAACAAAACGACCAGATCGTTCGACGCGATCATCACCAACGCTCCGATGCCGGCGGTGAGATAAAGCGCATAAATCTCCGGCATGTCGACACCCTCGCGATGCAGGTAGTCGCTCGTCAGATAACTGACCAGCACGATCGCCAAACAAATCGCGATCGTTCCGAGCAGCGCGAATTGATCAAGGGCCAAAGCCCCACCGATCAACAAACGGGCACCGTTCGTATCGACATCATCCCATAGTCGAACCGAGACGAAAATAGCGACGACCGCGGACAACGCGGCAAGATGGGCGTAAAGTCGCCACGGCCATTGACCGGTCAACGAACCGACGAGCAGCAAAACAAGCGCACCGGCCAAAAGCGCGAGCAACGGCGAGATCGCCAACCAGTCGATCACGGGTCCGACAAAGGTCGAGATGTCGTTCACTTTGTCCTGCTTTCAACATGCTCGATAAACGAATTGACGCTGGGTTCGATGCGCTCCAGGACCGGTTTCGGATAGACACCCGTGAACACGATGATCGCCACGAAGACGGACATCAGCATTCCTTCCTTGATGTTGATCTCCTTGAAAGACGAATTGGCCTCGTCGGGTTCGCCGTGAAAAACCCGCTGATAGGCCCACAGCAAATAAAGCGCGGCGAGCACGACACCGACCGTGGCGATGATCGTCCACCAGCGAGCCGATTCGAACGAACCGATCAGAATCAAAAACTCGCCGACGAAGCCGTTGAGGCCTGGCAATCCGACCGACGACAACATGACCACGGTGAAAATCGCGGCGAACACGGGCGCCACATGTTGAATGCCGCGCAACTCGGAGATTTCACGGGTGTGGCGACGCTCGTAGATCATGCCCACGAGCAAGAACAACGCGCCGGTCGAAACACCATGGTTGACCATCTGAACCACAGCACCGGTCACCGCCTGGGAACTCAGGGCAAATGTTCCGAGCACGATGAAACCGAGGTGGGCAACCGACGAATAGGCGACCAAGCGCTTCAAGTCGCGCTGCATCGTGGCGGCGATCGCCCCGTAAATCACGCCGATGACCGCGAGGGTGTATAAAACCGGTCTCGCCCACATCGCGGCTTGCGGGAACAGATAGACGCCGAAGCGCAGAAAACCGTAGGTTCCCATTTTCAACAAAACGCCCGCCAAGATGACCGAGCCGCCCGTCGGCGCCTGGGTGTGCGCATCGGGCAACCAGGTGTGCACGGGAAACAGAGGAACCTTGACCGCGAAGGCGATCGCGAACGAAACGAACAACCATCGTGCCGCGTTCGTCGAAAAGGTCGCCCCTTCGGCGATCTTGATGACGTCGAAAGTTACGTAACCCAGGTCGCGTCGCGCCAACGAAACGGTGGCGATGATGCCGACGAGCATGAACGCCGATCCCGCCATCGTGTACAAGAAAAATTTGGTCGCGGCGTAGACCCGTTGGTCATACCCCCAACCACCGATCAAGAAATACATCGGCACGAGCACGATTTCGAACATGACGAAGAAAAGAAACAGATCCAACGCCATGAACGAACCCATCACTCCCGCCTGCAGCAGAAGCATCCATGCAAAATAAGACGTCTCGTTGTGGTGCGGGTCGATGCCGACGATCACCAGGGGGAACAAGATGCCGGTCAGCACGACCAAGAACAACGAGATTCCGTCGACACCGAGATGCCACGAGATGCCCCACTGAGAAATCCACGGTTGATTCGAGACGAATTGAAATCCGGCGTCGCCCGACTTGAACGCGCCGAGCAACCACAGCGAGAGGGCGCCGGTTGTGACGCTCGAAGTGAGTGCGGCGAGTTTGGTCCACTCGGCCCGGGTTCTGCCCAAAAGTGCGACGACGATCGAGCTCAGAAGGGGCAATATGACCAGCGACGACAAAATCGGAAAGGCCAAAACTTCGGTGGATGCGCCGATCACAAGACGACTCCCCGCAACAGCAACCAACCCAAAATTGCGACGGCACCGATGCTGATCAACAACGCATAGACGCGCACGAAACCGCTTTGGGTCTTGCGCAGCGAACCCGCCGCGCCCCGCACGACTTGCCCGACCCCGTTGACGATGCCGTCGACGATGTTCGTGTCGATCCACGCGATCAGGTTGAAACTCGCCGCACCCGGGCCGGCGACCACTCGCGCGACCGCAGTGTCATAATGCCAGGCCTGCTCGAGCACTTTTGGTTCGACGACTTTGAACTTCCCCTTGGCGTAGACGGCGACAGCCAGAACTATTCCGGTTGTTGCGACGACGATGGCGAGCATGAGCAACAGATACTTGTTCTGATAGGCCCACGATTTGCCGATATAGGCCTCTGACTCTTCGACGACCGGCGCCAACCAGTGTTCGAGAAAGTGCAGTTCTTTGCTGAACGGCAACTGCATCGCGCCACCAACCACCGACAAAACCGACAGCACCAAAAGCGGCATCAGCATCACTCGCGGACTCTCGTGCGGGGTGAAATCACCGTGCGCACCGTGCTCGGCGCCGTGATCGCTCCAACGAGCCTTGCCGTAGAACACCATGATCACTTGGCGCGTCATGTAGTAGGCCGTCAGCAACGCCGTGAAGATGCCGACTACATACAGAACCGGGCTCTTGGCGAACACATAGAGCAAGATTTCATCTTTCGACCAAAAACCCGCGAACGGCGGAACGCCGGCGATCGCCAGCCAACCGATGATGAAAGTGAATCCGGTGATCGGCATCACTTTACGCAACGCCCCCATTTTTCGCATGTCTTGTTCGTGATGCATGCCGTGAATGACGGAACCCGAACCCAAGAACAACAGGGCTTTGAAAAATGCATGGGTGACCATGTGAAAGATCGCCGCGACATAGGCGCCCGATCCGATCGCCAAAAACATGAAGCCCAGTTGCGACACCGTGCTGTACGCCAAGACTTTTTTGATGTCGTTCTGCGACACGGCGATCGTGGCGGCAAACAGCGCCGTCGCCGCACCAACCACGGCGACGGTCGTCGGAACCCAGGCGTATGAAGCATGCAGGACGGGATTGATTCGGGTCAGCAAGAACACGCCGGAGGTGACCATCGTCGCCGCGTGAATCAAAGCCGAAACGGGTGTCGGGCCCTCCATCGCATCGGGCAGCCAAAGATACAGCGGCAGTTGCGCGCTCTTGCCGCACGCTCCGACGAACAACAACAGCGCGATCGCCGTCGCGCTCACCGCCGCGAGTTCACCCGAATGGGCGGCCTCGTTGATCGCCCCATACGACAACGAACCGACGCTTGAAAACGCCAGGAACATCGCCGTCATCACGCCAAAGTCGCCGATGCGATTGGTGACGAACGCCTTTTTGCCCGCCACGGCGGCGCTGTTGCGGGTATGCCAAAACGAGATCAAGAAATAACTGCACGCTCCGACACCTTCCCAACCCAGGAAAGTGACCAGCAGGTTTTCGCCGAGCACGAGCATCAACATGCTGAAGACGAACAGATTCAAATAGACGAAGAACTTCGAGAACTTCGCGTCGCCGTGCATGTATCCGATCGCATACAGATGAATCAGCGTCGAGATGCCCGTCACGAACAGCGACATCGTGATGCTCAGCGGGTCGGCCAGCAGGGCGAAGTCGACTTGCAACGAGCCGACCGGCAACCATGAAAACAACGTTGCTACATGGCTGCGTTTTTCGGCCTGTCGACCGAGCAACTCGAAATAAACCATCACGGTCGCGAGGAACGAAATCAAAGTCGCCGATGTCGCCAACCAACCCGAGCGCGGATCGCCGAGTTTTCGACCCGCCGCCATGTTGAGCAGCGCGCCCACGAGCGGCGACAACGGGATCAACCAGAGCAGGTTCAGCATTCTCAGCCTTTGAGCCCCGCCAGATCGTCGGCGGTGAGCGTCGATCGGCTGCGCATGATCGAAACGATGATCCCCAAACCGACCACGACCTCGGCGGCGGCCACGACCATAACGAAAAACACGATCGTCTGTCCGTTGATGTCGTTGAGTTCACGGGCCAAGGCGACGAAACTGAGGTTCACGGCGTTGAGCATCAACTCGATGCACATGAACATCACGAGCGGATTTCGTCGCACGAGCACACCCAAAGTTCCGATGCCGAACAAGATCGCCGACAGAACCAAATACCACGACGTAGTGGGCTCGAGGCTGAAAGCCGTCATTCGGTGGCCGCCCTGGTTCTGCGGGTCAACAACACCGTGCCGACCACGGCGATCACCAACAACACCGATGTGACCTCGAAGGCGACGACATACTGCGAAAAAATCGACTCGGCGAGTTGCACAGTGTTGGCGTCGGGCCCGTTCTGTGAGTCGGGCAGATTCAAGCCGGTGCCACGCTCGTTGAAGATTTGATTTCCCCGCAAAATTGCCGTGATCAAAACCGCCACGAGCCCGAGACTCGCCAGCACCGCCAACGGACGCTGGCCCGACAACGGCTCGGTTCGCAGGTTCTCGACGCGATCGACACCCAGCAGCATTATCACGAACAAGAACAAGACGACGATCGCGCCCGCGTAAACGATCACCTGTACCGCCGCCAGAAAGTGAGCCTCTTGGGCGACGAACAAGACGGCAACCCCGAAAAGCGTGAGCACCAAACTCAAAGCGGCGTGCACTGGGTGCTTGCGCACGATCACGCCGACCGCGCCGACCAAAATCATCGACGCCGAGCAGACGAAAACGAAGAACTCCACCTGCTATTCGCTCTTTTTTTCCGCGGGGCGAACGCCGTAACCCAGTTCGCCGCTCCACGAGACGACGCCCGTGAAGTTGGCGTCGCCCGAGGCGGCGGTGGCGCGCATCCAGCCCGAGGTGTTCGCATCTTCGCCCTCGCGCCAGTCTTCCCACTCCAGTTGTTTCGGCTTGCCGCTCGAATCGACGACGAGTTCATCTTTGGTGTAGATCGCATCTTGTCGATTGGTGAACGAAAACTCGAACAACTTCGAGTCGGTGATCGCCTCGGTCGGGCAAGCCTCGACGCAGAGGTCGCAGTGGATGCAACGCAGATAGTTGATCTCGTAGATCCAGCCGAACCGCTCGCCGGGCGAGGTCGGGTTCAGCGGGTCGTTGTCGGCGCCACGAACATGAATGCACTTGGCCGGGCAAACCGCCGCGCACAATTCGCAGCCGATGCATTTCTCCATGCCGTCCTCGTAGCGATTCAAGACATGGCGACCATGCAGACGTTCCGGTTTTTCGATTTTGACATCCATCTTTTTCGCGCTTCGTTTCTTGCGACGAAACAGCCGTCCACCCGAATATTGGGTGGTGACCCGCTTCTTGGGTCCGTGCTGACGGAATGTGACCGCGAATCCCCCGAAGTAACCCATCAGAACATCGTCCCCTGTTGTTCGCGTTCACTCGAACTCTTCGAAATCGCCGCCTGCAACAACAGGTAACAAATTACAAGCACCGCGATGCAGGCGCCGGTAACGAGGAAGATATTCCAGTCGTTGCGGCGTCCCAACTGCTGGGCGGCGAGCAGCATGAACCATCCCAATGATGCGGGAATCAACAACTTCCAGCCCCAGTCCATCAATTGGTCGTAACGCAGGCGCGGCAGCGTAGCCCTGAACCAGATGTACATATAAAGGAACACCAAGATTTTTGCCAACAACCAGAAGGTGCCCTCGAGCGCGTTGGGCAACAGCGGGATGTCGAGCACGAAATCGCCGAAGGCGATCGGCTGTGGTCCGCCAAAAAAGAGCGTCACGATTAGAGCCGACATCGTCACGGTGTTCATGAACTCGGCCAGGTAAAACAGCGCGAATCGAATCGACGAATACTCGGTGTTGAACCCGCCCACGAGTTCTTGCTCGGCTTCGACAAGATCGAACGGCGGGCGATTGAGTTCCGCCGTCGCGGCGATCAAAAAGATGAAGAACGGCACGAGCCCCGTGGAGACAAAGTGCCATTCGGTGATCGTCGCCTGTGCGGCGACGATGCCGCTCGTCGAGAGGGTGCCCGCCAGCAGCAGCACGCAGGCCAGCGACAAACCCAGTGCCGCCTCGTAACTGACCATCTGCGCCGAGGCGCGAACCGAACCCAACAACGGATACTTCGAACCGCTGGACCAACCCGCGAGCATGATTCCGTAGACGGCGATCGAAGAGATCGCAAGGGCGAACAAAACCCCGATCGGTGGGTCGGCGAGTTGAATGCGGGTCACCTGGCCGAAGATCGTCACCTCGCCCGAATTGCCGTCGCGAAAATCACCGCCGAGCGGGATGATCGCAAACGACAAAAACGCCGGAACGAAAGACAAAAATGGCGCGAGCGCAAATACGAACCGATCGGCGCGAGTCGGGAACAAATCTTCCTTGAAAAAGAGTTTGATTCCGTCGGCGAGGGTCTGAAGTATCCCGAAAGGTCCGGTCTTGTTCGGCCCGATTCTGTTTTGCATTCCGGCGATCGCCTTGCGCTCGAACCAAACCATCAGCATCGTCGCCAGCAACCCGATGACGAACACGACCAGAACTTTGACCAGCACGATCAACAGCGGCGTCCAAAGAAGATCGTCGAAAAACAAAGAATCAAGGGCGATCATTTGATCGGCTCGATTCTCACATCGGTCACTTCACCTTTGATGTTCAACAACGGATTGATCTCGACTCCGGTGTGATTGAACGGCAACCACGCCACGCCCCGATGCACGCGACTGTTGGCCTTGATCGGGGCCACGATGCTCGTGCCCTCTGAGCCGACTCGCACGTTCGTGCCATCGGCGACGCCGATTCGGGCAAGTTCGGAAGGATGCACATGGATCGCCGCGTCGTTGACGATGCCGACCAGCGACGGGCTGGCCAGAGTCGACTGAGCCTTGTCGTACATCGTGCGCGAAACCACGAGCCTGAAATCGTAAGAATTGCGCTCGGGCGCCTTGACCGACGAACTCGAGATCGAGACGGGCGTCTCTCTTGTCATCAGAACCCCGTCGCCCCGCGTCGAGCGCGGGTCTTTGCTCGCCGAAAAAGCGGCGACGGTTGCGACGAGTTTTTGGTTCAGTTGTTCGAGACTGCTCACACCGATGTCGACTCCAAGCGCGATGCCGAGTTCTGTCGCGATCATCCAATCGGGGCGCGAAGTGCCGCGGGGCGTTATCTTTTGCGACAAGTTGCTGATTCGACCCTCGAGGTTCGTGGTGGTTCCGCTTTTCTCGCCATACGCGGCGGCCGGCAACACGACATCGGCGTTGCGATTCGAACCGGTGAGCATCGTGTCGATGCTGATCAAGTTCTTCACCTGGGCAAGCGCCCGCAGCACGACCCCGGCGTCGGCCACATCGGACATCGGATCGGCACCCAGCAGAACGAGGCAATCAATCTTTCCGGCGGCGGCCGCATTCAAAATATCGATCGCGTCCCCGGCGTCGTTTTGCGGGGTCAAACCCGCAACCACGGCACCGCGAACGTTTCCGCGGCGCAATACCGGCAGCACTTTGGCGTTTGGTACCGCCTCAAAAACCGCGGCCGCGGCCTGCAGGGTGAACATCTCGCTTTCTGCAAGGTTCGCCCGACCCAAGACAACGGCGACTTGCCCGCGCGACAACTGCTGGCGAACCTCGTCAGTTGAAAGCGCATCGCGCACGACACGGGCCTGGTTGCCCGGTTCATAGTCGAAAGTACGCCAGGCGTAAGGCGTGAGGCCCGAGTCATGGGCCGAGAACTCGATGATTTTCGATCTGCGCTTTTGCGCCGCGTCGCGAAGCCTCAGATAAAGCACGGGCAATTCTTCTTTGAGATCGGGGGCGAGCAAAATTATCGTGCTCGCGGAGCACGCCTCGTCGATCGTCGCCTGGTTCAAATTGAAGACTTCGGGGTTGAGACCATCGCCAAGTTGGGCGTCGCGTTGATCGATGCCGAGTTTGTCGGCCAACATCGCCCAGGCGAAAGCGTCTTCGTTGGTGCCGCGCGCACCGCCCAAAATCGCCACCGAACGCTGACCTTTCGCCAGCGCCAACCTGATCATGCGTGCGGCACTTTCGAGCGCGACCGCCCACGATGTCGCCTCGAGGCCCGCGTCGGTTTTTACGAGCGGGTTGGTCAACCGATCGGGTGAGTTGACCGACTCGAAGTTGTAGCGACCGCGATCGCACAGCCAACCCCAGTTGACCGGGTCTACATCGACGCCCTGGTAGCGCACGAGTTCGTCACGACTGCTCTGCACGACGGTGCGACAGCCGACACTGCACGAGGTGCAGGTGCTCTCGGTTTGGTCGAGATCCCATGGACGCGCCTTGAATCTGTAGGGCTTGGCGGTGAGCGCACCCACCGGGCAGATCTGCACCGTGTTGCCCGAAAAATATGAACTGAACGGTTCGTCGGGGAAGGTCATCACTTGTGTGTCGTTGCCGCGACTGGTGAACGAAATCAACGCGTCGCCCGCGACCTCGTCGGCAAAGCGCGTGCACCGATCGCAAAGAATGCAGCGTTCACGATCCAGATAGACGATGTCGCTGATCGCGATCGGTTTTTCGTAGTGCCGCTTTTCTTCGACGAACCGGCTCTCGCCGGGACCGTGACTGAAAGCCTGATCTTGCAGCGGGCATTCGCCGCCTTTGTCACAAACCGGGCAATCCAACGGATGGTTCGCCAACAAAAGTTCGAGCACACCCTCTTGGGCTTTTTTCACGGCGTCCGTCGCGGTTCGAACAACTTGCCCTTCGGCGACCGGGGTCATGCAAGACACCACCATCATCGGCCCGCGCGGCGTCTCGACTTCGACCAAACATTGGCGGCACATTCCGACCGAGGGCATGCGCGGGTGATAACAAAAGCGCGGGATGAAATCATCGGTGCGATCGGCCGCCGCGATTATCAACTCACCCTTTCGCGCGACGGTCGGCTTGCCGTTGATGGTGATGTTCACCGCGTTGGGGTCGGCGACCTCGCCCGTTTTCGCCGGATCCACGATCGTCACGCCGAAACTCCGACCGCCGTAACGGGAATCGTCACACGCTTTTTGACGCGAGCCTCGAATTCCGCCCTGAACAAGGTCAAGGCCGAGTGCACCGGTGCGTAGGCCGACGGGCCGACGAAACAGATCGTCGTCATCTTGTATGGAAACGGCACCGCATCAAGCCCGAGTTTCTGGTTCGATGCGTGCGGAAAATTACCCGGACAAATCATCGAACCGACCTCGAGAAGTTGTTGCAGGTCGGCGTCGGTGCCCTCGCCGTTGACCACCCGGCGCAAGATTCTTTCGAGCCAAGTGCCGCCCTCGCGACACGGCGTGCACTTGCCGCAAGATTCGTGCGCATAGAAGTGCGTCAGCGTCAACGCCGCCGCCGGTATGTCGGTGGTTTCATCCATCACCATCACCGCGCCCGACCCCAACATCGAACCCGCGGGGCCGACCTGGCTTGCTTCGAATGGCAGATCGAGTTGATCGGGCGTGAACCACGGCGCCGAGCCGCCACCCGGCACGAACGCCTTCAGAGACTTGCCGTCGCGAATTCCACCGCAAAATTCTTCGCCAAAAATCAGATCGCGAAATGTGGTGGTGCCGTTGATTATCTCGTAAACGCCCGGCCGCTTGACGTGACCTGAGACAGCGACCATCCGCGTGCCCGGCGACGTCTTGGTGCCGATCGCCGTGTAGGCCGCGACACCGTTCACCATCAGCCACGGCAGATTCGCCAATGTTTCGACGTTGTTTACGATCGTGGGTTGACCGTACAAACCATTCGCCGCGGGAAAGAACGGCGGCTTGAGCCGAGGCATTCCGCGATTGCCCTCGAGACTCTCGATCAGCGCCGTCTCTTCACCGACGACATATGCGCCGGCACCCCAATGCAAAATGATGTCGACCGAAAATTTCGACCCCAAAATGTTTTTGCCGACATAACCGGCTTGGTAGGCCTCGTTCAAGGCCGCCGCCACTCGCTCTTGGGCAAGCGCCATTTCTCCCCTTATATATAGGAAGCATTGCGACAAACCCGCCGCGTAACAGGCGATCAGGCAGCCTTCGATCAACTGATGCGGGTCGCGCTCCATCAGCAGACGATCTTTGTAGGTTCCGGGTTCGCTCTCGTCGCCGTTCACAACCAGATATCGGGGCCAAACTTGCTGCGGCGTCAGTCCCCATTTTGTTCCCGCGGGAAACCCGGCGCCACCGCGACCCAAGACCGTCGCTGATTTGACGTCTTCGTGAATCTCGGTGGCGGGTCGTTTCAATGCCGCACGCAAGCCCTTGTAGCCGTCGGTGGCCAAGAAACGCTCGAGGGTGAACGAATCGGAATATTCGAATCGAGATGTGACGATTTTTGGCCGGTCGCCGGCGACGAACCCGGGCGCGTGCGAGAAAGTTTTGCTCACAACGCCGCCTTTCCGTCCAGCCAAGCGGGTGCATCGTTGACATCTTCGGGGGCCATCGCTCCGACCGCGCGCTCGGGCGCGATCACCTGTCGAACCTTTGCCAATACTCCGTGCTGCGGAATCTCATCGCCAAGTTTTCCGTCTCTCAGGTCGTCGACCAGCTTGTCGAAATCGGCGGGCGTCACGCGCAATCTGTAGCGATAGTTGACCTGAAGGGTCGGCGCCTCGGTGCAGGCGGCCTGGCACTCGGCATGGGCGAGGGTGAACATTCCGTCGCGAGTTGTTCCGCCCGCCTTGACGCCGAGTTTTTTCTCGGCGTGATGCATCAACTCGTGCGCGCCCAACAACGCGCACGACATCGTGCCGCAAATGTTGATCAGGTATTTGCCGACGGGTTCGAACTTGAACATCTCATAGAAGGTCGCGGTGCCATAGACCTCTGCCGAGGTGACGCCGACAAGTTCACCGAGATGCTGCATCGCCTCGCGGGTGATGTAGCCGTTCTGCTCCTGCGAAATATGCAGCAACGGAATCAACGCCGACTTTGGTCGCGGATACCGCGAAATGATCTCGCGGGCGAGTTTCGTGTTCGCCTCGTTCAACCGACTCATCTGTCGACCTCACCCAAAACAGGGTCGACCGACGAGATGACCGCGACGGCGTCGGCGACCAGACCGCCGCGCATCATCGGTGGCATGGACTGGATGTTGACGAAACTCGGCGCCCGCACGTGCATGCGATACGGGGTGGAAGAGCCGTCGCTGGCGATGTAGCAGGCGATCTCGCCGCGCGGGCTCTCGATCGCCACATAGGCCTCGCCCACCGGAACCTTGAAACCCTCGGTGAAAATCTTGAAGTGGTGAATCAACGCCTCCATAGATTCGTCGATGCGACCACGGGGTGGCGGGGTGACTTTTTTGTCCTGAATTCGATAATCGCCCTGGGGCATCGCGTCGAGAACCTGTCGCACGATCTTCATCGACTCGCGAATTTCATTGAGGCGAATCGAGTAGCGATCGAAGGCGTCACCAAAACTTCCGACGATCACGTCGAATTCAACTTTGTCATATCGCAGATACGGCATGTCGCGACGCAGATCCCATGAAAGACCGGTGCTGCGCAGAATTGGTCCGGTGGCCGAGAGCGCGATCGCCTCGTCGCGCGTGATAACGCCAACACCTTGCAGGCGTTCGCGCCAAATCGGCTGACCAGTCATCAATATCTCGTACTCGGCCAAACGCTCGGGCAGCGACTCGAGAAGTTTCAAGACCTCGTCGCGCCAACCCGCCGGCAAATCGGCGGCGACTCCGCCGGGTCGAATGAAGTTGTGGTTCATCCGCAAGCCCGTGACTTTTTGGAAGAATCGAAGCACCTCTTCGCGCTCGCGCAAACCGTAAAGCATCATCGACACGGCACCGATGTCCATGCCGTTGGTCGCCAAAAACAAAAGGTGACTGCTGATGCGGTTCAATTCGGAGAGCAGCATACGAATCCATACAGCGCGCTCGGGGATGTCTTGGTCGATACCCAGCAACTTCTCGGTCGTCATCGCGAAAACGAGTTCGTTGTTCAGCGGCGACGCGTAGTCCATGCGGGTGACATTCGTGGCGCCCTGCATAAACGACAACGACTCGCCGGTTTTTTCCATTCCCGTGTGCAGATAACCGATCACGGGTTTGCATCGCAGAACCGTCTCGCCCTTGAGCTCGAGCATCAAACGCAAAACACCATGGGTGCTCGGATGTTGCGGGCCCATGTTGATGATCATCGTCTGATCTTCGCTTTGAACTCCGGCGAGCGATGCGACCTCCGACTCGCTCATTCGAAGCACCGCGCCCGAACCGCGCATCATCTCTTTGGTCGAAATGTCCTTGCGCAATTGAAGTTCTTGGCGGCCCTCGCTCGTTTCGGCCGCCGCGACCTCGGCCTCGCCTGGTTTCGTCTGATTCTCGGTGGTGGTCATGAGGCGGCCCCCTTGAATTGCACGGGGATGCTTCCTTGGGCGTAGTCCTTGCGCAGCGGATGACCCTGCCAATCCTCGGGCATCAGGATTCGGGTCAAATCCGGGTGCCCATCGAAACGAATCCCGAACATGTCGAACACCTCGCGTTCCATCGCCTCGGTGCCCGGATAAAGATCGAACGCAGAGCCAATCGACGCGTCCGACTCGGCCACTTGCACCCTGAGACGCACGCGACGACGCTGCGAAAGCGAGAGCAGGTTGACCACCACTTCGAATCTCTCGAGCACGATTGAATCGACGACTTCGGCGGGCAGAGCCCTGCCCGGATGGGTGAGGTAGTCCACCGCCGTCAGATCCACGCACATTTCAAAACCCTCGTCGCGAAGCGCAGCGAGCTGTTTCAGATAATCGGCCTTGGCGACGAACCTCACGTCGTCTACTACGCCCCCGCTGAAAGTTTTCATGTTTTAACGCGTGGCGATGGCGACCGCGGTCGTCGTTCCGGCAGGAATCTCTTGCATTTGAACCTGCGCCCCCGCGCCGGTCGATTGGCGTCGACGCATTATCTCGCCGTCCTCGATCAACTGGTGCAAAGTCTCGATCGCGTGAATCAGTGTTTCGGGTGTCGGTGGGCACCCCGGCGCGTAGACATCAACGGGGACTATCTGGTCGACACCCTGGATGATCGCATAATTGTTGAACATTCCGCCGCTGCTCGCACAAACACCCATCGAGATGACCCATTTTGGTTCCATCATCTGGTCGTATACCTGACGCAAAACTGGCGCCATCTTTTGGCTCACCCGACCGGCCACGATCATGATGTCGGCTTGTCGCGGTGATGCCCGAAAAACTTCCATGCCGAAACGCGCCAGGTCGTAGTGGGCGCCACCCGTCGACATCATTTCAATCGCGCAACACGCGAGCCCGAATGTCACGCCCCAACTCGAGCGCGAACGAGACCACTTGACGAGTTCTTCGATGCGACCCGTCAGAAAGTTGTGCTCGAAACCACCCAGACCATCGTCGGCGACATTTTGCACCAAACCCATCAGACCGAAACTTTCTCTCTCGTTTCGCGACCTTCCAGACCCACGCGACGAATGGTCGTCGACATCGAACGCGATTCAGAGAGAATGTCGCCGTCGCGACTCACCAGACGGCGAGATTTCTTGACGGGGCCCCAATCCAGAGCGCCGCGGGCGACCACATAAACGAAAGCCACAAAAAACACCGCGCTGAAAGCCGCCAGTTCCCAAAAACCATAGGCGCCGAGCGATTTGCTCGCCACCGCGTACGGGTACGCAAAAATTATCTCGATGTCGAACATTATGAACAACATCGCCACGACATAAAAACTCACGGGAAACCGCTCGGGGGCCTCGAGGCTCGGCACTATTCCGCACTCATAAGGTGCTTCTTTGGCGGTGTTGGGTCGTCGAGGCGCCAAGAGTTTCGAGGCGATCAGCGAACCGACGCCGAACAGAATGGCCAATATTGCCAGCACGACGATCGGCAGGTACTGGCCCACGAGTCAGCTCTTAACTGGCGAGCGGGCACCTGTATCGCCGGCGACATTTTCGCGCAAACGCAGATCGCGAACGTGCAGCAGGCGGCAAAGCAACAAGAAAATTATCGTCGAACCAATGGTGATGAACACGCTCGGCTGGCGCTTGGTTCCCAAGTCTCGCAACATATATACGTATCGATGGGGTTGGGTCTCGTCGATCACGGGTCGGGCCGGCGCTCGACCCGGCTCGGTGCGTTGCGGCACTATCGGAGCGACTTCGACCAACGAATAGTGCGGCTCGTGAAAAAACGCGAGGAAATCGAGCGACTCGTTGATCTTCGGCCATCGTTCACCGCCCCGGTCGTAGACCGCGATCGAAACATATTCGCCAAGCGCAAACTCTTCGGCTTCTTTCTGGATGATTTCGTCAGATGATGCAACCGCCTGGCCGCGACGCGGGTCGGATTCTTCCAACAGCAGCCAACCCTCGCCCTGCAACGCCGTCGACGCGGTAAACGCGTCGCCCGACGCGTTGCCCGACGGCTGAATCGGTGTCAGCAAAATTTCGGCGTCGTCCAACAAATCTGGACTACGAACGATTGTCGTCGGCTCGGCGGGCTGCCAGGCCGGCGCACGACCCGTCAAGCCGATTCCGTAAACCCACCAAATTCCGCCCATGATCGCCATCCAGCCGAAAAGCCCCGCCAAAACAACCAAGAACCCGAGGCGAGCGCCGAGGTTGGTGCCGACCACCAGATATGTGCCGCCGATCAACACGCCGACAGAAATGGCGACGATGATGATTCCGCGCAACTGCGGCTCAAAATTCACTGCGAGCAGCGCCAGCATTTACAAACCTCTCACATAATCGATGACGGCACCGATTTGTTCGTCGGTCAAAACCAAACCAAAAGCCGGCATTCGGCCCGAGCCTTGGCCTTGCTGGCCATACTTCTTGCCGAATTCGCTTCCACCCTTGATGAATTCGATCATCTCATCGCGTTGTGGAAACTGCCGCACCGCGGAACCACCGGTCAAGTTCGGACCAAAAGCTCCACCGCCGGTGATCTCGGGTTCGCCGTAGGACCAGCCCTTGGTGTGGCAACGGGCGCAAGAATAATTTCCGCTGCCCAGGTCTAAGTTGAACAATGCCTCACCCAACGACGAATATGTGCCCGCTTTGACGAGCCGCTCGGCTTCGGACTGAATTTCTTTTTGTTTCTCGTCGGGCAACTTGCCTTGATCGTCGCGCGGAATCTGGATGCTCTTCAAATATTCGATGACGGTCTGAATCTGCTGCTCGTTCATCGGGCCGCCGCCGACCAAACCCCAGGCGGACATCGGTGAAAACGGTCGACCGTAATCAAGAATGAAACGAACTTCTTCCTCGCTGTAGCGATAGAACACCGTGTTGATCGCGGGTGCCTTCCAGTTGACCTGCTTGACCTGACCGGTTTTCGGATCGGAGATCGCGTATGACGCGACGCCACCGCCACCCTTCATTCCGCCGTGGCAACCGGCGCAGTTGTAGCCACCGTCGGCGGTCGTGGCGAACAGGCCCGTGCCCCAATCTTCGAACTGATGCTGAAACTCTTTTTCGGCGCCGACCATTCGACCTGGTTCGAGAATCCAATAGAGGGGCAAAGCGATGGTCGTGACGGCGAGACAAGCCAAACCGATCAATTGGGTTCGTTGAATCTTTTCACCCTCGAGGCGATCGTCGTCGTAGTAAGGCTTACGGTTCGCGGCAAGTTTGATCTCCGACCCGATCTCGCGTTTTGATGAGCGCAGATTGCCCAGACCATAAATCACCCATCCGAGAACAGAGACGAGAAGAATCACCCATGCGACCGTGGTGGTCGTGTCGGCGACGAGTACCGAAACTTTCACTCAGTGACCGCCCGTTCCACCCACGCAGTGCGGCCCTTCGGCCTCTTGACCCGTCGTGTTTACGCCGATCGGCGGACCGGCGAAAACGGTGCCGGTGTCGATGACGACCATGCCGTTGTTGACCGAGACTCCGAAACGATCCATGCCTCGCGGCGCCGGACCACCCTTCTTCTCGCCCACGCGGTTGTACTGCGAACCATGGCAAGGACACTCGAACCATTGCGATGTCTTGCACTCGGGCACTCGACAACCCAGATGCGGACACTTCTGGTAGAGAGCGACGATGCCGGACGTGATTCCCGAATAAACAGGACCTTGCCCCGCGTAAACCGCGTCGGCTTTTGAAATTGCTTCCTTCGGATATTCGGTCACCCACGAACGCGCTTCGGGCAAATACAAGAAACCTTTGTTCGCGCGAATCTGGCCGATGACGTCTTCGAGTTTGCCTGCGTTGATTTTCGAACCAAAGCCGCCTTCGGCGCCCTTCCACAAAAATGCGATCAGCGCAGCGGCAAAACCACCGAGGCTTGCGCTCATTAGTGTCGTGTTGGCGCGATTCAAGAATGCCCGACGCGACTCGTCGATGGCCTCGGGATCGGGCACAACCCAGGGCTCGATTTCTGCGGGCGGCATCACGGCCACCGCCGTGCTGCGACTCGCCGCCGCCTCGACTTCTTTGCCGATTTTTCGCGCCGATTTCTTGGCGTCGCGATCTCGTTTTCGGGTTTCGCGCGAAAGCGCCCCGACTCCGCTCATGTCCGAGCGACGAGTTGCCGTAAGCACGACACCCAAACCCAGAACGGCAAGCACTGCGATCGCGACTGTGATGATCGTCGTTGAACTCATGAGACCTTTATCCGATCACAACTCGAAGAAGATGCCTTCGCGCCACGGGAACACGAAGTTGAAGCCAGGACCACGGAAAAACGAACCAATGATCACGAGAATCGCCCAAAACATGAGGTGAACCGTCATCAAACTGGTCATGACTTTGCGATCTTCGGGTCGATTCGATTCGTTGCGATCGAGATACGGCGCAAGAATCAAAATGATCAAACCCATGCCCGGAATCGTCACCCCGGCGATCATCGGGTGAAACATCGTCAACAACTCTTGCAAACCGAGGAAATACCAAGGTGCCTTGGATGGATTCGGTGTTTGGTTGAAGTTCGCCGCCTGCAACAGCGGCGCGTTGACGAACCACGAAAACATGAACGTGAAAGCGGTGCATGCGAGCGCGGCGACGAATTCGATACCCAACAGATGCGGCCAAGTATGAACCTTGTCGACTGGCACGGCTTTGACATCTTGAATCGAACCAGACTTGACCACGGTCAACAACCGCTGGGTGTGACCGCCTGGTCCGGCACCGAACGGAACACTGCCGCCCGGTGCAGCCGAGACGACCGCGGCACCCGGCTTTTCGGCGACTGCCACCGCCCCCTTGCTTCGATCAAGAAGGTCGCCGGAGATTCGTGATTCACCGTCGGCGCTCGCTGCCGCCGCGGGTGCGGCTGCGCCTTTGGCCGCTTTCTCTCGCGCCTCTTGGGCCCGCTTCAAAAGATGTTCTGGAATGCCGGCCATCAGAGTGGTCCTGAGATTCCGCCGTCTTTGCGCACGCGCCAGAAATGGATCGCGAGAAAGATGACCGTCACGAACGGGAACAACAAAACATGCAGCACATACCAACGCAGCAGGGTTTCGGGGCCGATTTCAACGCCGCCGAGCAACACGAATCGAACCTGCGACCCGATCACCGGCGAGTAACCCATCATGTTGGTGCCGACGGTTACCGCCCAAAGTGCGAGTTGGTCCCACGGCAACAGATAACCGGTGAACGAAAGCAAAAGCGTCAAGGTCAGAAGGATCACGCCGATAACCCAGTTGAACTCGCGCGGTGCCTTGTATGCGCCGTGGTAGAAAACTCGCGCCATGTGCAAGAACACCGTAAGAACCATCAGGTGCGCCGCCCAGCGATGCATGTTGCGCACCATCAAACCGAACGTCACCGAGGTGTGCAACGACTGGATGTCTTGCCAGGCATTGGTCGCGGTTGGACGATAAAAGAACATCAAGAAGATGCCGGTAATCGTCAAAAGAATAAACAGGAAGAAACTCAGCCCACCCAGGCAAAGCGTGTAGCTCACCTTGACCGCGTGACGCTTCACTTTGACGGGATGCAGGTGATAGAGCACCGAGTTCATCACGACATAAGAGCGGTTGCGGGGCGAATCCGAATAACCCTTGCGGAAGATCGAACCCGGCCTGAATATCGAGTTCCAGGCCTGGCTGCCTTGAATCGATTCGTTGGTTTTCGTGATGCGCTGCTTGATAGTCGGGCGAGTCTTTTGCTCGAGAACTTTTGCCATCTCTCCTACCTTCCTAGAATCTCATGCCGTACGAATAGCCGTGATTGTTCGTTCGCATGTGGGTGTCTCCGGTTGCGGGTGCGGCTCCGACCTTGCCCAGAATTATCACGCCCGTCGGGCAACGGTCGACGCAAAGCGCGCATCGAGTGCACACGTCGTCGTCGATGATGAACACGACTTGATCTGAAGGGTCAGCACCCGGAAGTTCGGTGCCGCTCGACTCGCTGATCGCTTCGAGGTTGACCATGTGAATGCACTTCCACGGGCAGATATCGACGCAGCCTTCGCACATGATGCACTCGGATTGATCGATATGGATGAACTGTTTCGGTTTTACCGCCTTGTTCAAATACTCGGCATCCACCTCGACGAGTTGGTAATCGTCGGTGAACGGCATCATCGGCGGATTTGCGTCGGTCTTCGCCATGGCTCAGCTCTTCTTCACCAATGGACGACCGTAACTTGACGCCACAACTTCTTTGGTGACGACCACATCGCGTTTCTGCCACCACGCGAACAGATAGATCATCAGACCGATGTAAAAGAAATGTATGCCGACGACAACTATGTCGCGGATCGCCTCGTAGCTGATCGTTATCGGGAAGCTTCCACCAACGGTGTCAGATTTGAGGATGTCGAAAGGCCCGTAGACGAGTTTGTCTTTTCGCCAGCCAAGTTCTTTGTCTGCATGGTCGATGAATTGATGCGGAACAACCCCGAAGGCCAGAAACAGGACCAAGAAAATGTAGGCGGAGGCGATCATCGCCTCACCCCAAGTCGCCTTCCTGTCGAATTTGCGACGCTTGCCGACCGGTATCACGACCAGACTCATTGCCGTGGTCAAAACGAGCGAGAACAAGAAAGCCTGATTGACACCTGGCCATCTGAGAATGTCTATCGCGAGCATTATTTGAGGGCTTGCCTTTCCTCGAAAACTGTTTTTAGCCTAGTCGGGCAGCCAATAACGAGGGCATTCGCGACTGACTTCAACATGACTCGTTGGTCACATTCGCGCGCTAAAACACAACCATCGTTAACTGTGTTGTTCTGCGAAATTGGTTGTGCGCTCGTGAACTTAAAGTTCTGGGGCTGGTTGCGTCTAACCTATTTAGCGCCAGATTTAAAGCCATCTTTATCTGATCAAGGAGAATTGTGGCAGGCATACCAGAGCACCTACTGAAGCGAGCACAAGAAGCTCGCAACAAACTCGCTGGCAACCCCTCGCCCTCAGACTCATCTGCGGGCGATTCGAATCTCCCCGCCAAATCAGAAACGAAAAGTGCGCCCGCGGCGCAAATTCTTCAGGCTGCCAGCGCACCGCCCCCGCCGCCACCAGACCCGAGTTACGTCGTTGCCGCCAATTCGCGAAAAAAAATTCCGTTCTGGGCGATGGCGACCTTGAGCCTGTTGCCGTTCTGGGCTTTGCTCTACGCGCTGTCGATCAAACCACAAGAAAAAACCGTCGAGGGGCCGCTCGCGGTAGGTGCCGGCGTTTACGGCTCATGCGCCGGGTGCCATGGTGCCAACGGGTCGGGCGGAGCAGGGCGTGCGCTGTACCAGGGCGAGGTGCTGAAAACTTTCCCGAAAATTGAAGACATGTTGAATTTCGTCTACACCGGCTCGCAACCGTTTATCTCCGCCAACATTCAAACTTACGGCGATCCAAATCGCGAAGGTGGTGCCCACGCCCCACTTTCATACAACGGCAACCCGATGCCACAGCAGGGTGAAAAATACGGCGGGGGTTTGACCGACGCCGAGATTCTCGGTGTGGTTTGCCACGAGCGATATGTCATCGGCGGCGCTGATCCGCAGAGCGAAGAATGGAAGGACGAATACGAGACATGGTGTTCGCCCGAATCAGAAATATTTTTGGGGCTCGAGGGCGGCGCGGTCAACTATGACAACCTCGCCGAAACTTTTGCGGCTCTTCCCAAACCACCGGCGCGGGTCGGCACCGAGCCACGGGCGTCGGGAAAATAAATAGAAACTGAGATCAAACCCCTCGATCTCACAAGCGAAGTAACAAAAATACTTCGCACGGAAGTTCTCGTCATCGGTGGTGGTCCCGCCGGATCAGCCGCCGGTTATTGGTTGGCCAAACTCGGGCACGACGTGACTATCGTCGAGCGCAAGAGCTTTCCGCGTGAGAAAACTTGCGGCGACGGTCTCACGCCTCGGGCCGTTAAACAACTTGGCGACATGGGGCTGACCGAACAACTCTCGAGGTTCCACCGCTACGAGGGACTCCGCGCAACCGCCCACGGCAAAGCCCTCGAACTGCAGTGGCCCACCCACCCGATTTATCCGCGATACGGGTATGTCGTGCGTCGTCGCGAACTCGACATGATGGTGGCTCGCAACGCGCAAACCGCCGGGGCGAAACTTTTCGAAGAACACGAGGCTGTCGCGCCAATCTTCGAGAAGGGTTGCGTGCGCGGGGCGATGGTCACGAACAAGCGCGACAACTCGACCGTGGCGATCAACGCCGACTATGTGATCGTCGCCGATGGCGCCAACTCGCGCTTCGGTCGAAGCATGGGCACGGCGCGCGAGCGCTCATGGCCATACGGCACCGCAATCCGCACCTATTGGCAGAGCCCCCGCCACCAAGAACCATGGATCGAGTCGGCGCTTGATGTCAAGGATCGTGACGGAAACTCGATGCCCGGCTACGGATGGATATTTCCCGTGGGTGACGGCACGATCAACATCGGTGTCGGTCTTTTGTCGACATTCAAAAATTTCAAGGAAGTCAACACCTCGCACATTCTCGATTCATACGCCCACATGGTGGCCGACCGCTGGGAGATCGACCCGAGCAAACCCGAATGCAAAGCCACCAGCGGAAAAATTCCGATGGGCGGTTCGGTCGGGCCGAAACTCGGGCCGACACACATCGTCATCGGCGACGCGGCGGGAAGCGTCAATCCGTTCAACGGCGAAGGCATCGACTACGCCTACGAAACCGCTCGCTTCGCGGCCGAGGTGATGCACGATGCGTTGGCTTCGGGTGATGCGATGGCGCTCAAGCGATACGAAAAAATGATCGAGGACGAATACGGTCAATACTTCAAAGTCGCGCGGCTGTTCGCGCGAATCATCGGCAAACCCGCACTGATGCGCGAACTCTCGAGGGTCGGAATTCAAAGTCGCACCTTGATGGAGTGGGTTTTGCGAATCATGGCCAACTTGCTGCGACCCGACGAGATCGGGCCGGCCGAAGCCGCATATAAAGCGGCCGCAACAATCGTTCGGGCTTTTCCGAACGCCTGACTTTCAGCCCGTACAGACCACCTCGTCGACCTGGTCGGTGATCAGGTTCAACTTGCTCATGCTTTTGTCGGAGCCGTAGGTGTTGATGAAATCGCGAAGCGTTCCCGACTCTTCTCCGCACGACTTTTTCACGCCGTTGGCGAGCGGCACCACCCAACCGTTTGCCAAAACCCCGCGACTTCCCGAGTCAAGCATGTCTACAAGACCCGCGATTTCGAGCACTCGATCGGGTTTTTCGCCGTTCGCCTCAGTCATTGCGAACCACATCACCGAGTCACCGAACAGGTTGGCCAGAAAAATACACGACCTTCGGATGCTCGGGTCGGGGCAAGTGTTCTCGCCTGGCGTATCGGAGGCGACCAAAATTATTCGACCGTCGTCGAGGGATGCCGATGCTTCGCCGATCGTTTTGCCGTCTTGCAGGCGCCAGTTTTCAGAAGACGAAAATCCGACGATCACCGCTGTCGTCTCGATATTTTTTTCGACTTCGGTCGCTGCCGCAGCCTGACTGCCGCCCCGTCCGAAACAATCGTCGCAAGTGGCCAGGACAAGCAGCAAAGTCGCGATGGCGAGCGCCCCGAGGGCCGCCCACAAACGCAAATTAGCCAACTGGCGCATGTTGCTCAGATCTCATCTGTTCGTAATAACTGAGAATCTGAAGTTCAACACCAAGATCTACATTTCTCACCGAAACACTGCTCGGGGTCGCCAAGACAATCGGCGCAAAATTCAAAATCGAGGTGATTCCGGCGTCGACGAGCGCGTCGGCGGCCGCCTGGGCCGAAGTCGTCGAAGTTGTGATTGCGCCAATTGTGACATCGAATTCACTGACGACTTTTTGCAAATTGCGCACGTCGAATACCGTGAGTTGGCCGACTGCCTGACCAATCTTTTTTGGGTCGTTGTCGCAAATGCCGACGACCGGAAAACCACGCGGGGTGAACCCGCCGAATTTTGCGAGAGCGCAACCCAGGTTGCCCGCGCCGACGACGACGACGTTCCATTCACGCATCAGACCAAGTTCGCGTTTGATTTGATGAATCAAATAAGTGACCTCGTAGCCGACACCCCTGGTTCCGTAACTTCCCAAATATGAAAGATCTTTTCTGACCTTTGCGGCGTTCACGCCCGCCAAAGCGGCGAGTTCGTCGCTGGAGAATCTCGAAACTTTTGTCGCCAAGAGATTGTTCAGAATCTGCAGGTACACCGGAAGTCGAGCAACCGCCGCGTCTGGAATTCTGCGTCGTTGAAGTTGGGTCATGGGATCACGATATGCCCTAGTGCAGAATTTCACAAACTCGCGAGCCGAGAGATAACTTGCTCAATGCCTGCGATTTTTGGCACGCCGTTATCGTGCGGTGGTGCTCATTTCTCAGGTATTCGGCGCAGCCAACGACCTCAACTCGGCTCTAGCCGCGGGGGCGACGCTGTTCGCGTGCGCATTCGCCTTGAGCACTTTTGATCGTTGGCATCGACGCGGTCAACCGCAGGAACTGGCCTGGACTGTGGCCATGATTCTCTTTGCCGTCGGGTCGGCGGCACTCTGGTGGGCCGAATCAACAACCTGGTCAATGCCCGCATTTCGAATTTTCTTTCTAGCCGGCGCGGTTTTAAATGTCGCCTGGCTTGCCCTCGGCACGGTCTATCTGTTGACGAATCCGAGAATTGCCGATCGGCTCCGCGAATTGTTGGTCGTGTTGAGCGCTTTCAGCGTCGGCGTGATCTGGGTCGCGCCGACAAGGCGATCGATACAACCAGGCGAGTTCCCGGCTGCTCGCGAGTTGTTCGGCGTCTTGCCGCGCGTGATGGCGGCGATCGGTTCGGGTATTCCTGCGTTGGTGATCATCATTGGTGCGCTTTGGTCGACATGGCGCGTAGTCAGGGCGAAGTCACCTAGTTTCATGACACCAAGCCCCCGCATTGTCTATTCGCCGCGCCGCCTCGCGATCGGCAATGTCTTGATCGCGGCCGGCACCCTGGTTTTGTCGGCCAGCGGATCGTTGGGCGGGAGACTGGGCAAAGATCGCGCGTTCGCCGTCACGCTTTTGACCGGCCTCGTGATTCTGTTTCTCGGATTTCTGGTCGCGAGCAATTCGACCCGCGGTCAAAGACGATTATCGCCCGACGATTGAAACGATCCCGGCCAAAAAAATGACGGCCAACAACAGAGCGATCGTCAAAGTGGTGGCCGGACGCACAGGCGAAACTTTAACCTGATCGACCAATCCGCACCGAAGTCGTAACAGATTGAACCTTGCCGTCGGGTTCGACGCGCGACAAAACCACCAAGTCGCCCGAGCCAACCGACAACTCGGCGGCGGCCGAACCACGGGCGACACAAATCGAGAGCATTCCGTATGAATCGACCACCAGTCCGAGCCCGCTGCCGATCGCGTCATAACTTTTGACGATCTTCAATGAACGCACCACTCTTTCGTTGCCTGGTTTGGCAAGGTTGACCGCCGAGCCGATTTCGACCCGCAAAACTTCGCCCATCGTGGTCACCTCATCGGGGCCGATATTCAACTGACAATTACCGAATCGATCCACCCAGGTGATCTCGCCGTGCAGCGCCCCGTTCTCTTCGCGAGGCAAGGGCACCACACCAGGCAACAACAAGGCGGGATCAATCGGTTCGCCGAGTTGGCTCAAATCGACGCCGTTGCAAAGATGCGCCGCGACGGGGGCAAAAATATCACGACCCGCGAAAGTCTCCCCAGGTCTCGCCAGGTGATATTCGCTGTTGGTCAAACAGACCGCGCGTTCGGCGCCACCGGCGAGCGCGATCGCCATCGCCAGCAACCCGTTGTCGGGGCCGACGAACACACCCTTGCCTCCGGCAACCTCGATCGCCACCGCACGACGAGATGAACCCACGCCCGGGTCGACAACCGCGAGCACGATTCCTCCGCCGACATATGACACGCACCTGGCCAACGAGAGAGAACCCCCACGAATGTCGAACGGTTCGATCTCGTGATTCAGATCGACGACTCGCACATGCGGCGCGATGTCGTGGATAACGCTCTTGACCACGCCGACGAATTCATCGCGCGTTCCGTAATCGGAAAGGAACGAGATTGTCGAAAATTTTTCCGCCATGGCGAATTCACGCTACAGAAAAACGTAAGAGCCGGTGCCAACCCCCCGAAGGCACCGGCTCAAACGGCGCAGCTCTTGCGAGCGCGACTCCCAGTTGGGGGGTTACCCCGCCCGGTGATCTTGCGACATTTCCGTTTCTTACTTTAGACATAAATCGGGGATATAAAACCCGACCGAGAAGAAAATTTCGAAATTTATTTTCCGAGTTCCCTGCTTCTTTTGGTTGCGGCATCCACAGCCGAGCCGATAATCTGCGCGAATTGTTTACCAACCAACTCGGCAATTCCCGCGGCGGTCGTGCCGTTTGGTGAGGTGACTTTCTCGCGCAACTGGGCCGGCGACTCAGGGCTTTCGGCGAGCAGAAGCGCCGAGCCGACCAACAACTGTCTGGTCAGTTCGTTGGCCACTTCGGCAGAAAGACCCTGGTCGATCCCCGCTTTGATCAGCGCCTCGGCCAAAAGAAAAATATATGCCGGCCCGCTTCCCGACAAGCCCGTGACGGCGTCGAGAAGATCTTCTTTCACATCGACAACCGTGCCGACGCTCAACAGCACCTCTCGCGCCCATCTCGCGTCGTCGTCGGAACACTTCGAATTCACCGCCATCGCCGACGCACCTTGCCCGATCAACGCGGGCGTGTTCGGCATCGCCCGAATCACGGCCACCGAACCGTCGGTCGCACTTTCGATCGCCGCGATTTTCACCCCGGCCGCGACGGACAAAATTCTTTTTGCGCCGGCTTGACTCGCAGATCGACACACCTCCAAAACTTGGGCGGGCTTCACCGCCACGACGACCGATTCACATGAAGAAAGTTTCTCGGTTACCTCTGAATCGGCGAACACAGTTTTCAGTTCGGCGTGTTTGGACGAATCACTTTCGACGATCACCAGGTTCGAGGGGAGCAAACCCCCGGCCAACAAGCCGCGGGCCATCGCCGAACCCATGTTTCCGCCACCGACGATGCTCAACCGACCGGAGTTGATGCTGCTCATTTGCCAACCACGATGTTCAGGCTAGTTAGACGCACCCGAACCACCTGACGACTTCCCCGAACGCTAGGTAGTTCGGGTGCTGTTTCGTTGTGTGCGCAACGCCGCGGCCTTGGCATAACCGATTTCAAGCAACGACCAGAACACCAGCTCGACCGTCGAATACAGCGTGCCGATTATGCGATCCAACTCGACTTCGTTGAGGGCCGACAAACCGATCTCTCCACGCAGATATATGGCGTCTTCAAGACCGATCGAAAAATGCGCGCCGACCAACTTTTCGTTTCGCCGAAGCACCGTCTCATAGAGCAATTCGGCGTTCTGCTCGGGGGCGGGCATCACATATGTCTCGTAACGCAGGGTTCTCTGACCGAGCGTGAACCAAATCGTCGTGAAATCCTTTTCGTCACCCGCCATTCGTACATACCAACGAAACTCGTCTTCTTCGGAGCGATCAACCGCGAGGATGTTGGCATGATGGGTCTTCGCCCGACCCAACCACTCGTCGATTTGACGCTCGATGCGGGCAAGCGCCGCCTCGTCGAATAGATCGCTCACAAGATCAGGTGCAAGCGACGAGTTGCCCCGAGTGAAGGGCGTTATAGACGCCGATCACGCTCTCGGCCGTCGCCGCCCACGAATAGTTTTTCGCCCGATCCGCGGCGCGGTTGCCCATCGTCAAACTCAGCAAAGGATCGCCCAGCAACTTGTTGGTGAACAGCGCGAAAGAATCTGCGTTTCTGTTCTTGACCAGGTAACCGGTTCGACCATGTTCGATCAGACTGAGCAACCCGCCGACCCCGCTTGCCACCACCGGAACACCGCAAGCCGCCGCTTCGAGCGCGACCAGGCCGAAACTCTCGCTGCGCGACGGCACCAAGACGACATCCGCCGCGCGGTAATAGGTCGAAAGCAGGTGATGCGGTTGCGGGTCGATGAAATGAACCCGCGACTCGAGACCCAGTTCGAAGATCAACTTGCGCACATGGTTCGACTCGCTCGAACCGAAAGTTCCGCTGGCACCGCCGACGATCATCAACTGGGTTCGCTTGTCGTGGATTTTTGCGAGTGTCTGAACCGCGATGTCAACGCCCTTGAGCGGTTGGATTCGCCCGACAAAGAGCATCAACGGTTTGTCGGGCCAACCAAGTGCGCGCCTCGCACCCCGACGATCACCGGGCGAGAAAAATGCGGTCGCAACGCCGGGAGAAGCCACCGTCAACACTCCGGGCGACTGCCCATACAACTCGCGAAATTGACTCTCTTCTTCGGGACAACTCACGCATATCGCGTCGGCACATCCGATGATTTCTAATTCGGCCCGCTCGCGCACGACCGACTCGGTGTCGCCACCGAGCGTCTTGACCCGGGCCAAAGTGTGAAAGGTCGTGACCAAGGGCAGACCCAACTGATGCTTGAGTCGATGACCGACGAGACCTGACAACCAATAATTGGCGTGCAGCACGTCGGCACCACCGGATTCGCCGATGTGCTCGGCGACCCGTTGGGTGAACAGCTCCACGACGTCGAGCAACTCGTCTTTGGCCAGATCGAAACGACCCGCCTCGATGTGCACGATTCGATGGTTCGGTTCGACTTCGACGACTTTCGGCAGGCCGGGTCGCCACGCTCGCGTGTATGTCGTGCATTGAATCTGATTTGTTTGGGCCATCGCCGAGACGAGTTCTCTCACATAAACATTCATGCCCCCGCCGTCGCCGACCCCAGGCTGGGCCAGCGGCGAAGTGTGCATCGAGATTACGGCGACGCGCTGCATTTGCCAATAAAAACTATCGCTCAAGTCGGCTTTTGCCTCTGGCCGAGACGCGACTGTTGGATCTAAAAAATTCTAAAAAACTCTAAAAACTACGACTCCGTCAATCGGTCAGAAGCGAGTCGATGTTCGCCCCGCCATCTTTGTAGCGGCGCACCAACTCGGCGGTCAACGCGTCGATTTTGGCGAACAAACTCTTTCGTTCCAGCGATCGCGCCGCCTCGAACTTCTCTATTTCGATCACCGCCGCGTCGAGCGCCGAGTCATCGAGGGTGCGCAACTCACCGAACCCGACCCGCTCGCAAAGTTTTTCTAGTTCCACGACCAGTTCATGGTCGGCCGAGATGTTCGTCTCCCGCGGCGGCCGCGAAGATCCGCCGCCGTGCTCCTGACCAAACGCGCTTTTGATATCGCTCACGCTGATTCCCGATGCGGGCGTGCCGTCGGATCGACGCCGCTGTTCACCCCGCGCCAGGTCGCACCGACCCTGGGCCATGCGACGAACAAAAGAAATCACGTCTTCTTGTTGCTGCAGTTCGGCGCGGGTGTTGCGCAATTCGACCATCGACATCGAACTTGGATCGGCGATCTCAACCATGGCTGCCCTGCAAATTTATCTCAACCACCCGACACGGGCGGGAGCAACGCGACTTCGTCGCTATCGGCCACAGCACTGCTGCCGAGCGCTTCCTCGCCGTTCAGCCACACTCGGCAAGTCGACATGACGGCGACAAAATCGGCGCCGAATCGCTCGGCCGCCCTCTGCAAAACTTCGTCGACGGTGCGACCGTCGATATCTTCGCAAGCCGTGCCCGCGACTTCTCGCGCCGAGGCGAAGAGCCGAAGTCTTGCCATGTCGTCAGCGTATCCAAGCCACTACCCTGCCTTGAGTGTCCGAAGGTCAAAACAACGCGGGGGCGACGACGCGACTGCTTGTCTTGCGACACGGTCAAAGCGAATGGAACGCCGAAGGTCGATGGCAAGGACAAGCCGACATCAAGCTGACCGATCAAGGCATCGCTCAGGCCAAACTCGCGGCGACAAAACTCGGCAGTTTTGATCTCATCGCCACAAGCACCCTGCAACGCGCACGGCATACCGCCGAGATCATCGCCGCCCATCTTGATCACGACCAGTTGCATGTCGACGAGCGGTTGAAAGAATCGAGCATCGGACCCTGGCAGGGTCTCACCTACGCGGAGATCGAGGCGGGCTGGCCCGGTTACCTGAATTCAAGACGACAACCCGAGGGTTTCGAACCGAACTCGAGTGTCGTGGGTCGAATGACCGCGGCATTCATCGAGATCGCCGACAAATGCCGCGGTGGTCAGGCACTTGTTATCAGCCACAGTGGCGTGATTCGAACACTGCGGCGCGAACTTCGTGTGAACGACACCCGACTCGAGAACCTCGGCGGGAGTTGGTTCGAAATCGACGGAAATAATTTCGTTCGCGCCGGCCGAATGGTGGCGGTGATCGGCGAACTCGACTCGGCCGACTCGCTCTGAGCGATAGTTGTAGCGTTGAGCCTCGTGCTTGACCGGTGGCTTGACGACTCGTTTTCACCGCTGGTCAAAAAGAATGTCACGCTGCTGACGGCGACCCGCCTGACGACCAACGCCTGCTATCGATTCACCCCGCCATTCATCGCGATCATCGCCAAGGGTTTCGATATCTCGCTTTCGGAGATCGGTATTGCGCTGACGATTTCTGAACTCTCCGGCCTGCTTTCACCAATAGTTGGCAGATTCGTCGACCAACTTTCACGGAGAATGGCGATGCTCATCGGCCTGGTCGGTATTTCGTCGGGCGCACTGCTTTCGGCGGTGTCGCCAAACATTTTTCTTTTCACCCTCGGCGTGACGCTGATCAGCGTCTTGAAAAACTTCTTCGACCTGGGTATGTCTGGCTGGATCTCCGACCATGTCCCATACGAAAAGCGCGGCCGATACATCGGCATCACCGAAATTTCGTGGGCATTGGGCCTTTTGCTGGGGGTTTCGACGATGGGCGTGATCACGGCGTTGGTCGATTGGCGCGCCGGTTTTTTGGCGGGGGCGATCGGGGTCGCCATCTCATCGACATTTCTAACCGCCAGAATTCCCACCGAAGCACACGAGGTTTCGTCGCGTTCGATTGACAAAGATGTTCGGTTGCGTGGCCGCGGATGGTTGGTCGTGGCGACGATGTTTGCGACGATGTGCGCGAGTCAATGCATCTTCATAACTTTTGGCGCATGGCTCGACGACGAGTTCGGTTTCGGCGCGATCGGGATCGCCGCCGTCGGTTTCAGTTTCGGCGTCGTCGAACTCTACGCGTCGATCTCAAGTGCCAACAAGACCGACAAGTGGGGAAAAGAAGTGAGCATCGCCGTCGGTTGCCTGCTCATGGTGCCGGGCGGCCTGGCGCTTTGGGTAGTTTCACAAAACCTGACCCTTGGTCTGGTCGCCTTGCTGGTTTACATTCTCGGATTCGAATTCGCGGTGGTCAGCATGTTGCCTCTGGCGACCCATCTAGTGCCGAGCCGACCCGGCAGTGGTCTCGGTTTCGTCATCGGGGCGGGCACGCTCGGTCGCAGCGTGATGAGCCTCGTCGCCACCCGCGCCTATGAGTCGAGTGGTGGCATCGCAATGCCGGCATTGATCGGCGCCGCCAGCGCCGCCGTGGCGACCCTATTCATATATATGTACCACCGTCGCGGTGGCCTGGTTCACGCCTGACTCGAGTTCGCGACTAGCCCGAATATTTGTTGGTGATCGGCAGGCGGCGATCTTTGCCGAATGCCTTTGTCGTGATGCGAACTCCCGGCACGCCCTGTCGCCGTTTGTATTCGTTGATGTCGACCAGTCGCGCGATGCGCTTGACGAGCGACGAATCGAAACCCTTTGCGATTATCTCTTGGGCTGTTTTGTCCTGCTCGACATACAACTCAAGTATCGGATCCAAAACTTCGTAGGGTGGCAGGCTCTGATCATCGCGCTGATCGGGTCGCAACTCGGCCGACGGCGGTTTGTTGATTATCGATCGGGGAATCAGCTCGCGACCGTGCTGTCGATTGATGAACTCGCAGATTTCGTAGACCTTCAACTTGAACAGGTCTTTGATCACGGCGTAGCCACCCACCGAATCGCCGTACAAGGTGAAGTATCCGACGGCGATCTCGCTCTTGTTGCCGGTCGTCAAGACCATCCAATTGAACTTGTTCGACAGCGCCATCAGGGTCGTGCCACGAACCCTGCTCTGTAGGTTCTCCTCGGTGAGGTCTGGTTTGCGACCTGAGAAACTCTCTTGCAACGCGCTCAAATAGGCGCTGAACGCGGGCTCGATCGAAATCGTCTGCAGATCGATGCCGAGGTTCTTCGCCAACAGCGAGGCGTCAGAAATCGAGCCGGCCGATGAATATCGCGAGGGCATCGCCACGCCGTGCACGTGCTCCGAGCCGAGGGCTTGGGTGGCGATGACGGCAACCAATGCCGAGTCGATGCCGCCCGACAACCCGAGCACGACGTCGGTGAAACCATTTTTGTGGACATAATCGCGGGTGCCGAGCACCAATGCCGAGAAGACTTGCGCATTTTCGCCCAACGGCTCGGCGATTTCACCGCGTGCTTGTTGCGGAGCAGGTGCCGATTTCGATTTCGGCAATCGCAGATCGCAAATCAACAACTCCTCGACGAATTGGGCGGCGCTCGCCACCACGGTGCCGTCGGCGGCCAAGACCATCGAGCCGCCGTCGAAAACAAGTTCGTCCTGGCCACCGACTTGATTGACGTACGCCACGACGCACTCGCCCTCGCGCGCCCGCGAGCCGAGCATCTCGCGCCGCTCGCCGATTTTTCCGGCGTGAAACGGCGAACCGTTGATGTTCAGGTTCAGGACCGCGCCGAGAGTCGACTGCACTGCGACCGGACCACTTCGACTCCAGATGTCCTCGCAAATCGTCACGCCCACTTGGGCGCCCTTGATCGAGAACAACGGGTTCTCGGTGCCGGGGGTGAAATAGCGGCGTTCATCGAACACGTCGTAATTCGGCAAAAGATGTTTGCGATAGACGCCGAGCACCTTGCCGTTCTGACAAACCGCCGCCGAATTGTGCAGTTCGTTCTCCGCCTTGCCGGCCTCGACGAAGCCGATCACGGCGATGGTCTGGGTTGTCTTCTTCGCCAGATCGGCGAGAACCTGCTGGTTGTCGGCGACGAAGCCGTCCTTTAATACGAGGTCCTCGGGCGGGTAGCCGGTTATCGAGAGTTCGGGGAAAGCCACGACATCACAGCCTTTGCCCGCCGCCTGGTTGTAAAAATCCAATATTTTGTCGGCGTTCGCGCGCAATGCGCCTACCGTCGGGTTGATCTGGGCAAGACCCACGCGAACTTCGGCAAAATCGGCCACGCTCGCAGGCTACCCAGCCGAAAACTTCACACGCCGTTTACAAACGGGCAACGGCATAGAAACGCCTTTCGGCAAAACTTGCAAGGTCACAAACTCGCCGTGGGGCGAGTTATCAATGGGAGGAAAAGCAATGCCATTTCAAGCCGAATACATCTGGATCGACGGCGTCACCCCGACGCCGACGCTGCGATCAAAAACAAAGATCCTCGAAAACGGAACGAAGAACCCGCCGATCTGGGGTTTCGACGGCTCGTCCACCAGCCAAGCCACGGGCGAGGCGTCAGACTGCATCTTGAAACCGGTCTTCAGTTGCAAAGATCCGATTCGTGGCGGAAAAAATATTCTCGTGATGTGCGAAGTTTTGGTTGCCTCCACCGGCAAGCCACATCCGACCAACACCCGCGCGTTGTGCGCCGAAACCGCCGAGCGATATTCGGATGAAAAAATGATCTACGGAATCGAACAGGAATACACGATGATGCGTCTCAACGGACGCCCGTTCGGTTTTCCTGAACTCTCAGGCGAGCCCGGGCCGCAAGGTCCGTATTATTGCGGTGTCGGTGCGGGCCGTGTCATGGGTCGCGAAATCGTGGAAATCCACACCGAAATGTGTCTCGAGGCGGGGCTTCACATCTCGGGCACCAACGCCGAGGTGATGCCCGGGCAATGGGAGTTTCAAGTTGGTCCGCTTGACGCCCTCGGCGTCAGCGACGAACTTCATGTCGCCCGTTGGCTGCTGCATCGAATCGCCGAAGACTACGACGTGGTCATCTCGCTCGACGCCAAACCGCAAAAAGGTGACTGGAACGGCGCGGGATGCCACACGAATTTCTCGACCAAAGCGATGCGTTCGAACTACAAAGCGATCGACGACGCGTGCAAGGCGCTCGGCACGCGCATCAACGAGCATGTCAGCAACTACGGCCATGACATCGAGAGTCGATTGACGGGCAAACACGAAACCGCCCCCTACAACCAGTTCAGTTACGGCGTCTCGAACCGCGGCGCCTCGGTGCGAATTCCGTGGCAGGTGGCCCGCGATCAAAAGGGCTACGCCGAAGACCGTCGACCGAACGCCAACATGGACCCGTATGTCGTCACGCAGTTGATTCTTGAAACTGTTTGCGGACAATCGTCGCCAAAAAAGAGCGCAGGCAAGAAGAGCTCCGCGAAAAAAGGAAAGAAGTCGAAGAAGAAATAGACACGGTTCCCCCCATAACCCATAGGTCTGCCGCCGTGGCCCGAGCGAATCTCGGCGTCGCGGCGGCAGACTGTATTTGCGCCGATCCTGGGGGTCGGTAAGAAAGGTGTTGAGATGATCGAACAGCAACGCGAATATGTTTTGCGCACCGTCGAAGAGCGCGGCATTCGGCTGGTTCGACTTTGGTTCACCGATGTGCTCGGCAACTTGAAGAGTTTTGCGATCAGCCCGGCCGAAATGGAAAACGCCCTCGACGACGGAATGATTTTCGACGGCTCCGCCATCGACGGCTTCAGTCGCGTGCAAGAAAGCGACGTTCTGGCCCTGCCCGATGCGAACACTTTCGAAGTACTGCCGTGGGTCGATCCCAAAGGCGCCGAGGCACGGGTCTTTTGTGACATCGCAAAACTTGACGGCACCGCGTTCGACGGCGACCCTCGCCAGGTTTTGCGGCGCAACCTGAACGCCGCGCGCGCAATGGGCTTCCAGTTTTACGTCGCTCCCGACATCGAATACTTCTACTTCGACCCGCCCACGATCGACTCCCGACCGATTCCACTCGACGAGGGAAGCTTCTTCGACCTGACCAGCAGCGACATCACGAGTTCGTTGCGCAAAGAGACGATCCGCACGCTCGAAACGATGAGCATTCCGGTCGAATACAGCTTCCACGAAGATTCGCCGAGCCAGCACGAAATCGATCTTCGCCAGACCGACGCGTTGACGATGGCCGACAGTGTCATGACTTTTCGTCTGGTGGTCAAAGAGATCGCGGCGTTGCACAAAGTGCACGCGACGTTCATGCCCAAGCCGCTCGAAGGTGTGCAGGGCTCGGGCATGCACCTGCACCTGAACCTCTTCAAAGACGAGCAGAACGCGTTTTACGACGGCGACGATCAATACAATCTTTCGACGACGGCCAAACACTTCATCGCCGGTCTGTTGCGACACGCCGCCGAAATTACGGCCGTGACCAACCAGAATGTGAACAGTTACAAACGACTGGTTCCCGGCTTCGAGGCGCCGATTCATATTTCGTGGGCCCGAAACAATCGCAGCGGTCTGGTTCGAGTGCCGGTTCAAAAACGAAACAGCGACCAGGCGACGCGAATCGAATACCGCTCGCCCGACCCCGCCTGCAACCCGTATCTCGCCTTCTCGGTGATTCTCGCCGCGGGTTTGCGCGGCATCAAAGAGCAATACGAGTTGCCCGCCGAGGCCGACTCGAATCTCTTCGAGATGGGCGACGACATGCTCGCCAAACTGGGCATCGAACAGTTGCCGCAGTCGATGTCCGACGCTTTGCGCGTCATGGAGCGTTCAGAATTGGTCGCCGAAACATTGGGCGAACATATTTTCGAATGGTTCCTGCGCAACAAACGAGCCGAATGGCGCGGATACAAAACGCACATCAGCCAATACGAACTCAACCGATACCTGCGGTCGCTCTGAGCCCGATGTCCGACCAGCAACCCGATCGAATGCTCGCGGTCTTCCCCGATCCAGCGCCGATTGATGTCGCGCGAACGCTCGATCTTTCGGGCTACTCGTGGAAAGCCGTCAGATCCGGCGACGCACTCGAGAAACTAGAGCCCGGCCAGGGTTGGGCGGGGGCGATCGTCGACTGCAGCCAAGATCCAGAGTCGGGCTGGGCGATTTGTCGGGCTTTGCGAAGACGCGAGAACCCCGTCGGTCGGGTGATCGTGCTCGTGACGGGTGCCCAACTTCCCGATCTCGAAATGCGCGACGACTTGTTCGACGATTTTTGTCTCGCGCCAGTCCACCCGCGCGAGCTCGACTCGCGACTCAGGCATCTCTTCTACGCCGATCTCGCCATTTCGCGCGAGTCGCTCATTGAATACAGCGATCTGGTCCTCAACACCGAGACATATCAGGCGTCGTTCGGCGGCAAGCCGCTCGACCTCACCTATATGGAGTACGAGCTGCTGAAGTTCTTGGCGCAAAACCCCGGAAAAGTTTTCAGTCGAGAAGTTTTGCTGTCTCGAGTCTGGGGTTACGAGTATTACGGCGGTGCGCGCACGGTCGATGTTCACATCCGTCGCCTGCGGGCGAAACTTGGCGAAGAGCACGCCAACCTGATCGAAACCGTGCGAAGCGTCGGTTACCGATTCGGCCAATCGAGGTGGGCCTGAGAAGTTCGCCCCCGAGTGCAAAATAATCATCCAGGTGCGAGAATTGACGGCAAATGGGCGCTCATCTCATGGAGACGCAGATCGACCTGAGTTTGACGGGCATGTCATGCAACGCATGCGCGATGACAATTGAAAAACGTCTCAATCAACTAGATGGCGTTACGGCGAGCGTCAACTTCGCGACCGAATCAGCGCGAGTCGTACTCACGGATCAAGTCGTCGACTCGGCGACGCTGATTCGCGAGATAGAGAAAATCGGCTACGGCGCGAGACTCGCCAAGGACACGACGCTCGAGATGCTCGATGCCGAAACCGAGCAAAAAGTGGCGATGTTGCGCACGCGACTGACTGTCTCGGCGGTTTTGGCCATACCCGTCGCGGCTATTTCAATGTCGATGAGCCTGCACTTTGCGAATTGGCAGTGGCTGGTGATGGCGCTCAGTGCACCGATTGTCACCTGGGGGGCGTGGCCGTTTCATCGGGCCGCATTGATGAATGCCCGGCATCGCGCGACCACCATGGACACGCTTATTTCGATCGGCGTCGTGGCTGCAACCGCGTGGTCGGCGTGGGCAGTTATCGGCGACAAAACCGCGCACATCTACTTCGAGGTCGCCGCGGTGGTCACGGTTTTTCTGCTCGCCGGTCGGCACTTCGAGGCGCGGGCCAAGAATCGCGCCAGCAACGCCCTCAGATCTCTGCTCGCTTTGAACGCGCGCACCGCCACGGTGATTCGAGACGAGAAAGAAATTGTCGTCGAGGCCACAGAAGTCATCGTGGGTGACCTGATGCTCGTGCGACCAGGCGAGATCGTCGCCGCCGACGGCACGGTCGTCGAAGGTGCCTCATCGATCGATGTGTCGATGCTGACGGGTGAAAGCGTTCCGGCCGATGTCACTGTCGGCTCGACCGTGGTCGGCACAACGGTCAACCTCACTGGTCGGCTGATCGTGCGCGCGACCCGAGTGGGCAGCGAAACCACATTCGCCCAAATTTCTCGGCTTGTACGCGATGCGCAAACCACCAAGGCACCTGTTCAGAAACTCGCCGACCGAGTGAGTTCAATTTTTGTTCCCACGGTGATCGGTATCGCCATCGCAACTTTCGTCGCATGGTCGGTGTTCGACGACTCTTTGAACAACGCCTTCACTGCGGCTGTGGCCGTCTTGATCATCGCCTGCCCGTGCGCACTCGGCCTGGCGACCCCCACGGCGCTGATGGTTGGAAGCGGTCGAGCCGCCCAAATGGGCATTGTGATAAAGGGCGTGGATGTATTGCAGAGCACGCGACGAATCGACACCGTTGTTTTCGACAAGACGGGCACGATCACGACCGGCTCGATGCAGTTGCTCGATGTCGTGGTCGCGCAGGGATCCGATCGTAACGACGTGCTCAAACTCGCGGGTGCGCTCGAAAATGCGAGCGAGCACCCGGTAGCGCGCGCAATCACGGCTGAAGCGCGCAAGTTGTCGGGCGCACTGCCCAAAGTCACCGAGTTTGTCTCTTCGCCGGGCATGGGCACGACAGGCGTTGTCGAATCAAGGCGGGTGATGGTCGGTCGTGAGTCGCTATTCAAAGATTCGTTGATAGTGATTCCAGGTCAACTGCGAGACGCTCTCAACAGAGCCCGCGGTGCCGGCAACACCGCCGTGCTGGTCGTGATCGACGGTTTGGTCAAGGGTGTCTGCGTCGTGGCGGACCAACCCAAGTCGACCAGCGCCCAGGCGATCGAACAACTTAAAAAACTCGGGTTGCGATCGGTGCTGCTCACGGGCGACAACGACGCGACAGCGGCGGCCGTTGCGACCCAAGTCGGCATTGAAAACGACGAACAACATGTGATCGCGGGCGTGTTGCCCGACGAAAAAGTCAAAGTCGTCGCCGACCTGCAAAAACGCGGCTACGCGGTGGCGATGGTTGGCGACGGCGTCAACGATGCCGCCGCGTTGGCTCAAGCCGATGTTGGCATCGCCATGGGCACCGGTACCGATGTGGCGATGAACGCCAGCGACTTGACGATCATCAGCGGCGATCTGCGTCTCGTCACCGACGCGATCTTGTTGTCGCGCGCGACTTTGCGCACGATTACGACGAATGTATTTTGGGCCTTCGCCTACAACACCGCCGCGATCCCGTTGGCCGCGCTCGGTTTGATGAATCCGATGTGGGCGGGCTTGGCGATGGCGATGTCGAGCATCTTTGTGGTGACCAACAGTTTGCGCTTGCGCACCACCAAACTCACACCGCGGACGGCGTTCGTTCACGCAACTCGTTGATCGCTTGCGCCCTCCAGGCGCGGGCAGTGCGTTCGGCGATTCCGTAGTGTTTGGCGATCATCGCCGAGGTTTCACCGCGAGCGACGGCGCGCAAAATGTCGACATGTCTCGGGTCGATACCTTGTTCGATCGCGATCGACAAGAGGCTTTCGAGCGTCACGGTTTGTTGAAAGTCGTCGCACTCTGGCGCCGCGATCATCTCGCTGAGAATCTTCGGCTCGACGGCGAACACTTTGATTTTTTTCGAGCGGTTGCCCTGGACAAAAGCGAAATATTCGCTGTCGAGCACCAGGTTCGAGGCGACCTTGTTCGGTCGCCTGTGCCACGGATACTGCCTGATCACTTTCCATGCGCTCGGCAAGACATCGGACAGGGCGGCGTCAATGCCGCCCTGCATGATTCGGCCCCGACGACGCGCGATCGCGACCAATGGTGGCAGGATTCTTTGCAACACAATGCGCGCCGCCAACTCGTCGGTGGACGCCTGCTTGACCAGAAGCCAAAGATAACTGTCGCCCTTCGAATCGTCGCGTGCGGTGTTGAAACCTGCGCGAGTCAAGACCTGGTCGAGGTTTTCGACTTTGTCACCGGGCAGTTGCCACGAGTTGACGATGTCGATTTCGCGGCGACGCGTGCTGATTAGTTCCCATTCTTTGATCAACTTGGCCACAGGACTATTTGTTCTCTGCCTTAGCCCGACGCTCCAGACGAGTTGCGGCTGGTTTGGTTGCGGCTGGGCTTGTCGCGATTGCTGGGCTGAATTGCATGTCTGTGCTTGGTTTTGGGTCATGCCCGAAATCGTGGAAACCGTGACTCACCGACCTTGCGACATCGACTCTCACCGCGACTCTCACCACGAGAAATTTGTTGCGGTTTTGGCATACTTGGGCAATGCGAATCACCTTGCCGTCGGGCACGACCTGTGAAATCGACAAATCAGTCAAGAATCCGCAAATGGGTCTCGTGATCGCACCCGATATTTTCAGTCTTCGACCCATTTACGACGAGATGGTCAAAAGGCTCGCCCTCGACTGGCAATTCGCGGTGGCGGCAGTCGAACCTTTCCCTGGTCAGAACTTGGGGCCGGAAATCGAACCGAGGTTCGCCGCGGTGCCGAAACTTGACGATGATGACCATCTTCGGGATCTGTGCGAGGCGGCCGATGCGCTTGGCACGCCTGAGGTTGGTCTGATGGGATTCTGCATGGGCGGAATGTATTGCTTCAAATCGGCACGCTCGAGTCGATTCAAAAAAATCGTCTCGTTTTACGGCATGATCAAGGTTCCGCAGGCGTGGCAAAGTGCGACCCAAGCCGAGCCGCTTTCATGTTTGCGCTCGGGTCATGCCGATCGAGTCTTGGCGATCATCGGGGCGAAAGATCACTACACCCCCGCGCCAGATGTCGAAGAGTTGAAAAAACTCGGGGTGCGCACGGTGATCTATCCCGAGGCCGAGCACGCCTTCGCCCATGATTCGAGCAGACCGTCGCACCGCGCACAAGATGCGGCCGACGCATTCGACAAGACGAAAGCCTGGTTGCTCGGCTGATCTGAGATTAAGAGGCGCGAAACTCCATTTTGGCGCGCATCAAAATTCGATAACGGCGGTCGTGTTGTTCGATCCAACCCAGTCGAATAAAACTTGCGATCGCTTTGTTCACCCGCTCGCGTGATGCCCCGACCATGCCCGCCAACTCTTCCTGGGTGATCGGCAAAACAAACTCGTCTTTGCCTCCCGACAGTTCGAGCAACCGTTTGGCGGTTCGACCGGTGACATCCAAAAAGACGCTGTCTGACAAAACTTCGTCCATGGTGCGCAGGCGTTTTGCCAAAAGTTTCGTCACGCCCCACAGCATCGTCGGGTTCGACTGCATCTGCTCACGCACGATCTTGTAGGGAATCTGCAATACCGACGACGTCTCTATCGCACGCGCCATCGCGCTGCGCTCGCCGCCATCCAGCAGACCTAGTTCGCCGAACAGGTCTCCACGCTCCATCAACGCGAGAACGCTTTCGCGACTGTCCATCGGTCGGTTTCCGATCGCGATCGCGACTCGCCCCGACAAGACAATGAACATCGATTCGGGCTTCTCACCCTCTTTGAACAACACGTCACCGCGTTGCAGATTGCGAACCTCGCCCTGACTCGTGATCGTCGCCAACACGGCGTCGGACGTTTCAGCGAAGAACTCGCTGGCCCTGAGAAGTTCATCGTGTCCCATTGCAACTTGACGGTACTACCCTGAAGAGACGTGAACACCCCCTCAAAACAAAGATTTGGGGAGAAAATCTGGACGATTGTGGTCGCCGCGGGCACGGGTTCGCGGTTCGGCAGCCCCAAACAGTTTTCACTAATTAACGAGCGCCGCATCGTGGACTGGGCGGTTGAAACAGCCCGTAATTCCAGCGACGGGGTGGTGGTCGTCTTGCCCGCCGAGCACGCGGCCAAAGAAGGTGGTGTGGCTGGCGGTGCGACCCGAAGCGCCTCGGTTCGCAACGGGCTGGCTGCCGTGCCAGAGGACGCCACGATCATCTGCGTGCATGACGCCGCCCGACCGTTCGCCTCGCAATTTTTGTTCGATGAGGTCATCGGTGCCGTCTGCGCGGGTGCCGACGGTGCCGTGCCGGCTCTCCCTGTGGTCGACACGATCAAGGTCATCGACGAGAAAAGAAATGTCGTCTCCACCCCGAACCGACGAGAACTCGTCGCGGTACAGACGCCCCAGGCTTTTCGCGCCCGGGCGTTGCGCATCGCGCACGCCAAAAATCCGGAGGGCACCGACGATGCAACCTTGCTCGAAAGCCACGGTTTTAAAGTCGTGGTCGTAGACGGCGATGCGCTCAACCGCAAGATAACCACACCCGACGATTTGAACTGGGCGCGCGCAATTTCCCGCGGAGAAGTGTAAAGATTTACTGATGGCGCCGCAGTTCAGGGTTGGTCAGGGTTTCGACATCCACCGTTTCGTCGGTGCCGAAGAAACTTCGCGAAAGCTTGTTTTGGGCGGGGTTCACTTCGTCGGCGAGCGAGGACTCGTCGGTCACAGCGACGCGGATGTCGTGGCGCACGCGGCGGCTGAGTCGATTCTTGGTGCGTGCGGTTTGGGGAACATCGGCGAACACTTTCCCGATACCGAGCCAAAGTACAAAGACATGAACTCGATCGAACTGCTGCGCCTGGTCGCCAAAATGGCGACTGACCACAACTTTCAAATCGGGAACATCGACTGCAGCGTCGTCTGCGAGCGGCCCAAAATTTCGAGTCATAGAGATGAAATGCAAAAGAACCTCTCGGCGGCTACGGGGGCACCGGTCACGGTCAAAGGTCGTCGCGCCGAAGAACTCGGCGCCCTCGGACGCGGCGAGGGCATCGCTTGCTGGGCGGTCGCGATCGTCTCGACCAAAAACTGATTTTCTTCGCATGTCGAAAAAACCACGACGCAATCAACGCGACAACCGAACAAAGAACAGGCATGCGAGCGTGCGCCATCGGGCGTCGCAGAAAACCCTCGGATTAGGTGGCGAACAGATAGAGGGTCGACAGGCGGTGCGCGAGTTGTTGCTCGGGCAACGTCGACGCGTGCGCGAAATCTGGATGGCCAACGACATCGAAAGCAGCGCGGTGATCGACGACATCTTGGAATTGGCGAACGACCAGCGCGTCAAGGTGCTCAACGTCTCGCGCCGCGAACTCGATCGCGAGGCGCGCAGCGAGGCGCCACAAGGGGTGCTGGCCAAGGCCGAAGCGGTCGAAGAGACTCTCCTGGCCGAATTGCTCGCAGACTCGGGCGACGCCCCACTTTTGTTGGTTGCGATCGACGGAGTCACCGACCCGGGCAACCTTGGGGCGATTCTGCGCAGTTGCGACGGAGCCGGAGTCGACGCCGTCGTTCTTCCGCGCCACCGTGCGGTGCACATCACCCCGACGGTGGCCAAGGCTTCGGCGGGCGCCATTGAATATCTGAAGATGTGCGTGGTCGGTGGGCTGCCAAACGCGCTCGCCGAAATGAAACGAGCCGGGGTCTTCGTCGTCGGCTTGGACGACGGGGCCGAGAAAAATATCTTCGAGATTCGCGATGCCGCCAAGCAGCCGATTTGTTTGGTGCTCGGCGCCGAGGGTGCGGGAATCTCTCGGCTCGCCCGTGAAAGATGCGATCTGTTGGTGAACATCCCGATGCTCGGAGCACTCTCCTCGCTGAATGTTTCGGTGGCGGCGGCACTCGCCACTTATGAAATTGTCAGGGCGAGGCGTGCTTCGAACTGATTATTTCAAATCAAAATCCGACCATAAACTGAACGCGCAAACAACACGCCGGGGTAGCTCAGTGGCAGAGCAACCGCCTTGTAAGCGGTAGGTCGTGGGTTCAATCCCCACCCTCGGCTCAATTCAAAAGTGATGTAAATTAGATGAGTATGAACCAAGATCCGTCCCGCCCGCGTCGCGCCCCGGTTGATCGTCGACCCGTCGGTGGCACGACGAACATCAACTCGACACTCTCGATAATCATCGCCGTGCTCGCAGTGTTGCTCGGATTTTTCATCTTGCGCGATATTCGCAACGATCAGTCGGGTCAAACCGTTGCCGCCCCGACCGAAGCGACCGTCGACCCGACTCAAACCACCATCGCCGAAATTCCCGTCGAGACGACGCTGGTGAAAACCGCGTTCAAAGTGCAGGTGACCAACGCATCAGGTATCTCGGGTAGCGCCGGCCAGATGACAACCGAGCTTCAAGGTCGCGGCTACATCGTTCAGCCGGCGAACAACAAGAGCGAAATCACGCCCAAACAAACCGTGACTGTTGTTTACTACCTGCTCGGCAGCGAAAGTGCGGCCGCGGTGATCGCCAACGAACTCGGCGGAGTCGGTATCGCGGCGATGCCGCAGCCGATACCTACCGAAAGCGGCAAACTTGGCGAGGCGAGCGTTTTGATTTTGCTCGGCACCGACATCGCCGGAAAACCGCTTGGCGCGGGTGCAGCCGTCGTGGTTCCGACGGTCGCGCCGACCACAACCGGCTAAATCATCTCGCGGCTCGGTCGCGCAAAATCTGCAGCGCGGCGTGCTCGATGCAATGCAAAGGTTGCGACATCGCCGCCTCTCGTCCGAATTTTTCGACGAGGCTGACGGCATCAAGACGATTTTTTACTTCGGCATGAATATCACCGCAGATCGCGGAAATATGTAAGTTTTTGTCGGCAGCCAGTTCGGCCATCGACCCGACGACCTTGCCGTTGAAACTCTCGCTATCCATGAAACCCTCGCCCGTGATGATGAAGTCTGTTTCGACAAGAAGCTCGTCCAACAGAACTTCTTCGGCGACGAGATCGAAGCCCGGCACCAGTCGCGCGCCAAGCGCGGCCAAGCCGCCCGCCAAACCTCCCGCGGCGCCGGCGCCGGCGATCGTCGATACATCGACCCCATATTCGTCCGAGTAAACCTGCACCAGGCGCTGCAACCGGGTCGTCAGAAAATTGACCTGCGCATTTGACGCACCTTTTTGCGGCGCGAAAACTTTTGCCGCATCCACGAACGGCGTCGTCACATCGCAGGCGACGACAAAGTCGACGCCTTTCAATCGCGCCCGCGACCCGATCGCTTGCACGGCCCCGAGACCCCCGTCGGTGGTGGCCGAACCGCCAAGGCAAACGATGATCCGCGACGCCCCCAGGTTCAACGCGGCGTCGATGAGTTGACCGGTGCCCGTTGTCGTCGCGTCAATCGGATTGTTTTTTTGTCGACCTCCGGCCAACAAAAGGCCCGAGGCGAGCGCCATCTCGATGATCGCCGTGCCCCTGTGCAAACGCCACGCGGCTTGCACTGGTTTGCCGAGCGGTCCGTCGACGGTGGTCGAGCGATTCGGTCCGCCCAACGCATCGAGCGTTCCTTCTCCCCCGTCGGCGAGCGGACGCTCGATGCAATCGTGACCCAATTGCCAACAGGCGTGCCCGATCGCGGTGGCGACCTGAGCCGCGGTGGCCGTGCCGCGAAACTTGTCGACCGCGGCGAGCACCTTCATGGTCTTACTTTAGAGGTTGACGATCGACAGCCTTGAGTTCGACACACGCCTAAAATCATGACGCATGTTCTTGACTGGTCGATTGCAAAAATACTTGTTGGCGATCACCATCTCCACGGGTTTGCTTTCATTTTTTTTCGCCCGCCGTGGCGTCGAAGAACCACCACCGACGACAATTATCGCAGCCGAGACGACTGTCGTCACAACGACGACCGTCTATGTTCCGCCAATTCGATATGTGGTGCAGCGAGGTGACACGCTTTTCAGCATCGCCGAAAACAACCGTCTCGACATGAGTCTGTTGATGGTCATGAACGGCATCACTGATCCAGATCGGGTCGAGGCTGGCCAAGAGCTGGTGTTTCCACCCGCGAATGGATTTGTTCCCGTCGCACCGTCGACGACGATGAAACCCTGAATTAGTTTTTTCGGTGCTTGATCGCCAATTCGGCGATGTCGCGCATGATGCGCGCGATGTCGAAATCTTTCGGCGTGTAAACGGCGCTGACGCCCGCCTTTTTCAATTTCGCTTGATCAGTTTCTGGAATGATCCCACCCACGACGACAGGTGCGCCGACTTTCAACTTGCGCAGTTGCGCGACTACCTCGGGCACCAGATCGAGATGCGATCCCGAAAGAATCGACAAACCGACCACGTCGGGATCTTCGTCTCGCGCCGAAGCCGCAATCTGTTCGGGCGTCAGACGAATGCCGCTGTATACGACCTCCATGCCCGAGTCGCGCGCGGCGACGGCGATCTGCTCGGCGCCACTCGAGTGACCGTCGAGCCCCGGTTTTGCCACAAGCAACCGTGGCGGACCGCCCGGAATTTTCTTGACGAACTCCGCGACCTGTTCGAGCAACTTTCCCTGTCGACCTGAAGCCGCACCGACGCCCGTGGGAGCGCGAAACTCGCCGAACACATCGCGCAGCGCCTCGGCCCACTCACCGGTGGTGCCGCCCGCCTTTGCCAGTTCGATCGAGGGCGGAATCAGATTTGTCTTGCCTTTGGCCGCCGTGCTCAGCGCCGAGAGCGCACGATCTACCGCGCCTTGGTCGCGCGACTGGCGCCACGTCTTTATCGCTTTGATCATTTGCTTTTCGATTTTCGGGTCGACTTTGAGGATATTTTCGCTTCCACCAAGCGGTGAATCGGCCGTCTCGGTGAAGGCGTTCACGCCGATCACCTTCTGCTCGCCTTTCTCGATGCGACTCGTTCGACCCGACATCGACTGCACGAGGCGACCTTTCAAGAGTTCTACCGATTCGAAGGCGCCACCCAGGTCGAGAATCTCGTTCATTTCGGCATATGCCTGGTCGACGAGTTCTTTCGTTCGCGACTCGATCACACGAGAGCCCTCGAAAATATCCTCGTATTCGAGCAGATCGGTCTCGAACGCCAGCACCTGTTGCATTCGCAAAGACCACTGCTGATCCCAGGGGCGCGGCAATCCGAGGGCCTCGTTCCACGCGGGCAACTGCACGCTGCGGGCACGCGCATCTTTCGAAAGGGTGACGGCCAACATCTCGAGAACGATTCGTTGCACGTTGTTCTCTGGTTGCGCCTCGGTCAACCCGAGCGAATTGACCTGCACCCCGTAACGAAAACGCAGCGCGCGGTCGTCGGTTATCGAATATCGTTCGCGTCCGATTCGTCCCCATAGTTCGACGAAGGCCCGCATCTTGCAGATCTCCTCGACAAAACGAATGCCGGCATTTACGAAAAAAGACATCGAGGCGAAAACCTGCGGAAATTCGCCCTCTGAAATTTGGCCGCTTGCTTTGACCGCATCCAGAATGTCGATCGCATTCGCCAGGGCGAAGGCGATCTCCTGCACCGGTGTCGCTCCGACTTCCTGCAGGTGATACGAACAAATATTGACCGGGTTCCATTTCGGGGCGTTTTTCGCACACCACGCGATCATGTCGACGATCAAACGCTTCGAGGGTTGCGGCGGAAAAATAAAAGTTCCGCGCGACAAATACTCTTTGAGAATGTCGTTTTGGGTGGTGCCGCGCAACTCGGTCGTCGCGACGCCCTGTTCCTGCGCGTTCGCCACATAGAGCGCGAGCATCCAGGCCGCCGTCGCGTTGATAGTCATCGAGGTGTTCATTTCGCGTGGCGGAATATTTTCGAGCAGCACCCTCATGTCGCCGATGTGGGCGACCGGAACCCCGACTTTGCCGACTTCGCCGCGCGCCAAGACATGGTCGGGGTCGTATCCGGTTTGGGTCGGCAAATCGAACGCGATTGAAAGACCGGTTTGACCTTTGGCGAGATTCGTTCGATACAACTCGTTGGATGCGACGGCGCTCGAGTGCCCCGAGTAGGTGCGCATCACCCAGGGTTCGTCGCGACGCTTGGGCTTGATCGTTTCGTCCACCGCCAATAAAGGCTAGGCGCGAGACTATTGAGTCATCGCCAGCTTGAGTTTGCCGAGATATTCATCGCGCGACAGCGCAACCGCACCAAGGCTCTCGAGGTGAGGCGTCACCCACTGCACATCCAAAAGGCTCATCCGATTTTCGACCATCAATTCAACCAACGCCATCAGGGCCACCTTCGAGGCGTCACGCACCAAGTGAAACATCGACTCACCGGCGAACAGCCCGCCAACTTTCACCCCGTAGAGGCCGCCCGCAAGAAAACCGTTCTCGTCGATCACCTCGATGCTGTGCGCCCAACCAAGTTGATGCAGGCGCGCATATGCCTCGATGAACTCTGCGGTGATCCAACCGTTGTCGCGGTGCGGTGCGGCACAGTTGCGCATCACCCCGGCGAAATCGGTGTCGACACGAACGGCGAATTTCTTGGCGCTTCGACGCATCGAGCGGCTAACGCGCAACCCATCGAGCGGAACAACACCGCGCCGCATCGGCGACCACCAGACCAGGTTTGATTCGGCGTCCGGGTCGTCGCTCGAAACCATCGGAAAAAGTCCGCGCGAGTACGCCGCGATCAAGGTCTCGGGCTCGAGATCGGCACCGCGTCCGACCACGTCGTTGTGCGGCCAATCCTTCGACGGTGGAAATTCCCATTTCGATTCACCCAGTCGTGCAGGCGAATCGCTGAATTGCATCGAAGATAAAACTAGTAGTTGAAAAAACCCTGTTTTGTCTTGCGCCCGAGCTTGCCCTCGCTGACCAACTTTCTCAACATCGGTCTCGGCTCGAGTTCTGGCCGCTTGAACTCGGCGTGCAACGCCTCGAGAATCGCCACCGACGTGTCGAGCCCCACCAAATCCAGAAGTGCGAACGGCCCCATCGGAAAATTGCAACCACCTTTCATGGCGGTGTCGATGTCTTGCATCGAGGCGGTACCAGCCTCGAACATCGCGATCGCGTTGTTGAGATACGGAAACAAGAGCGCGTTGACGATGAAGCCTGCGCGGTCCACGACCTGCACCGCTTCTTTGCCGCAAGTCTTGACGAACTCGTTGGCCATCGCGATCGTCTCGTCGCTCGCCGTGATCGGTCTGACGACCTCGACCAACGGCATGATCGTGGCGGGATTGAAAAAATGAATTCCGCAGACACGATCGGGTCGCTTGGTCGACCTCGCGAGTTCGATCACCGGCAAGGTGCTGGTATTGGTAGCGATAATGCACTCGGGGTTGACGATCGCATCGAGTTTTTCAAACAAATCTTTTTTCGTCGCCAAATCTTCCACTGCAGACTCGATTATCAGATCACAATTCTTCAATTCTGAGAGTTCGCTAGCCACGCAGATGTGCTTCATCGCCTCGTCCTGCAACGCCTGGGTCAACTTGCCTTTGACGACCTGTTTTTGGAGGCTGGCCTGAATCTGGTTTCTTGTCGCCTCGGCGGTGGCCTGCGAACGCGAACGAACCACGACGTCGACATCGGCGCGGGCGACGACCTCGGCGATTCCCGCACCCATGATGCCTGAGCCAATTACGCCGACAAGTTTCATCCGTGCGACATTAGTTGTGTCGGGTTAGTTTCCCAAACCGTGGTCGACGCATAACCTGTCATTCATCTTGCGCAGGTAGCGTCTGGGCGGTGAATGCGCGATCGGTTTCAATATTGACCGACGATCCACAACGCCTGATCTCTCTCGAGGCGGTTCACAACTTCAGGGATCTCGGCGGGTACCCGACATCGAGCGGCAAGACGACGCGCTGGAGAACCCTGTTTCGGGCCGACGGTCTCTATCGACTCACCAAGAGCGACGCCCAGAAAGTCGTCGACCTCGGCGTGCGGACCGTAGTCGACCTGCGCACCACCAACGAGTTGCAGACCCGTGGAACTTTTCCTGTTGGCGAGTTTCCGGTGAACTTCCATCACCTGCCGATCATCGACGCCACTTGGAACGACGGCGACACCCCCGAGATCGAGGATGTCGTCGAGTTTCTGGTTTGGGCATATCGGGAAATGCTCGACAATGCCGCGCCAAAGTTCGCCGACGCGATCAACCTCCTCGCCACACAAAAAGTTTTGCCGGCGGTTTTTCATTGCGCCGCAGGCAAAGATCGCACCGGTGTTCTCGCGGCCTTCGTGCTTTCGATCTTGGAGGTGCCAGACGAGGTGATCAACGCCGACTACGGCAAAACGGTGGACGGCATGAAACGCCTGATCGAGTGGGCAAAGATCAACCAACCGGCATTGGCCGACGCGTATGCCAACATGCCGCCGCGATTTGCCGCGTCAGACCCGCGAGCCATGGCGGTGATCATTTCGGACCTGAAAACGAAGCATGGTTCGGTGATCGAGTATCTACGCAAAATCGGCGTCGACGAGAAATCGATTTCGTCCTTGCGCGACTCGCTTCTCGTTTAACAAAGCCGCGCGAATCGCGAGGCGGCTGATCACCCCTGGGTGATCGTGACCTTTAGAATTCGCAATTCTTGGGCTGGTGGCACGCCGTTTGACGCCGGGTCGGGGTTGCCCGCTTTGTCGAGGGCGACCAGCGTCGTGTCGACGCCCGAGGAGATCTGCCCGAACAACGAATAACTCGGCGGCAACGACGCGCCTTGCTCGCCCGTTATGAAAAAGAATTGGCTGCCGTTTGTGTTCGGGCCCGAGTTGGCCATCGCCAAAGAACCGATTTTGTATTCCTGGGCTTGGGGCAACTCGTCGGCGATCGAGTACCCGGGTCCGCCGCTACCTGTCGCCGTCGGGTCGCCGCACTGCACGACGAATGTCGGGATCGCGCGATGACAGACCGTGTCGTCGAAATACTTTGCACGCGCCAAATTCACGAAGTTGTTGACGGTGCCCGGGGCTCTTGCGGCATCGAGCAAGACTTCCAGGTCACCTTTGTTGGTGGTGATCAACGCCTTGTAAGTCTTCGATGGGTCGATGCAAAGTTTCGGAGCCTCGGTGAACTTTCGCACCTGTTCGCCAGAGCCGTCGTCGGGCGCGCACTCGCCCGCACCGAAGGTGAACGACCCCGCGGACGCGGGGGCGACCGTGCTCGACTCGGTTTCTGCGGCGATGGTCGTTGCCGTCGTGTCGATCGAGTCGTCGCTGGTCAGATAAATCACGCCGACGATCGCGACGACGACCGACGCGGCGAGCGCGATGCGCGTCGCGCGACGACGAACTTTTTGACGCTGAAATTGTTTTTCGAGAGCATCCTGTCGGAGGCGACGATTCTCTTTTTTGCGATTGCGCTTCTCGGTGCCCATGAGGTGAAAATGCTACAGCTCGGCGACAACCGCACCGCTAGCGTTGAAGACCGTGGCTTTGATCGTTCAAAAATATGGCGGCACGTCTGTTGCCGACCCCGAACGAATGCGCAATGTGGCGAGACATATCGCCAAAACGAAAGCCGAGGGTCACAAGTTGGTGATCGTCGTTTCGGCGATGGGCAAGGCGACCGACAACCTTCTGGATCTCGCGCGTCAGGTCTCGTCGGCGCCGTCGGGACGAGAGATGGACATGTTGCTGACCACCGGCGAACGCATCAGCATGTCGCTGTTGTGCATGGCGTTGCAAGACCTGTCGGTCGAGGCGATGAGTTTCACCGGAAGCCAGGTCGGCATCATCACCGACACGGTTCACGGTCGGGCGAAGATCCTCGAAATCAAAGGTGATCGGGTCAGAGAGGCCGTCGGCGAAGGCAAAGTGGCCGTGGTCGCTGGTTTTCAGGGCGTCAGCACGGCAAAAGAAATCACGACGCTGGGTAGAGGCGGCAGCGACACAACCGCCGTCGCCCTGGCCGCGGCGTTGAAAGCCGATGTTTGCGAAATTTATACCGATGTCACGGGAGTCTTCACCGCCGATCCGCGCATTGTTCCGCAGGCCAAGAAACTTCAGCATCTCGAATTCGACGAGATGCTCGAGATGGCGGGGGCGGGCAGCAAAGTTCTGGCGTTGCGCAGCGTCGAGTTCGCCCGCAACCATGACGTGCCGATTCATGTTCGATCAAGTTTCACTTGGGAGCCAGGAACCTGGGTTACCAGCGAAGAACGAAAAGGAGAAAAAAATATGGAAGAACCGATCATCTCCGGTGTTGTGCACGACGCGAGCGACGCGAAGATCACGGTGCTGGGCGTGCCCGACCAGCCCGGTGTTTCGGCCGCGCTTTTCGAGCCGCTCGCCGAGGCGAATGTGAACGTCGACATGATCGTGCAGAACACCTCGACTGCCGGCACGACCGACATCTCTTTCACGCTGCCCAAGACAGACATCGCCGCTGCTCAACCGATCGTCGAGCGAATCTCCAAACAGGTCGGGGCCAAAGGCGTCACCCATGACACGAACATCGCCAAGATCTCGCTCGTCGGTGCGGGCATGAAGTCGAGCCCCGGTATCGCCGCGAAAATGTTCAGAGTCTTGGCCGACAACAAGGTCAACATCGAAATGATCTCGACCAGCACGATTCGAATCTCCGTTGTCGTCGCCGCGCCGATGCTCGAAAAAGCGGTGAGGGCCTTGCACACTGCTTTTGATCTCGACAGCGGCTCTGACTACTCGGCCCCGTTGCCCGAACGCAAGTAGTTTTTTCGCATATGAAGTCGCGTCGCGCGCTCGGCAGAAGCACGCATCACCCGTTTCACCTGCCGTGGCTCGGTGCCGGAGACCTGACCGACAACGAATTGAGCGCGGACGATGTCGTGCGCAAAACAGGATGGGTGTTCAACAACGAGACCGGCGACGATTTGACCCTGAAAGAATTCGTCGAAACGGGCGACAAAGAGGTGCGACTGTTCATGCGCCTGCTGCGACTCGAAGAGTTCCCGACCGAGACCTCGTCTCTGGTCGAGATCGGCAGCGGCATCGGTCGAATGACGGCCGCGTTCACCCAACGATTCAGAAAAGTCACGGCCTGCGACGTCGACTCGGCGTTTTTAGAGCGCTGTCGCCAAACTGTGGCCAAGTTCGGGCGCATCGACAGGCTCGTCACCTCGCATGTCGCCGATGGCAAATCTCTGTCGATCACCGACAATTCTGCCGACATGGCTTTTTCTTACATCACCCTGCAACACTGTGAAACTCGCGACGCACTGAGTCTGGTCGGCGAGGCGATTCGGGTGACCAAGCCGGGCGGCGTCGTCGTGTTGAACTTTCGCACCTGGGTCAAGGGAGATGTGCTGTTGGTTCCGCTCGGTTTTTTGGTTCGCTCGATGTGGCGAATGCCGGTGGTTGGTGGTTCGTTGTCGCGATGGCGCTGGTCGACGCGGCTGGGCTGGCAGGCGAATCGGCTCAAGCCCGACATCGTTTTGGCCGAGTTCGCAAACAAGCTCGACAAAATCCAAATCTTTCACTCTGCAAAACGCAGCCTGACCGTGACGGCCAAATCTGAATTCGATCTCTTGCCGACGAACCGAATTAATCCGAGCCATTGGTGGCTGGTCGCCCAAGTATCCTGAACGCGTGACAAAAAAAGTTTCAATCGGCATCGTCGGCGCCACAGGAATGGTCGGCAGCGTGATGCGAACGCTTCTGATCGAACGAAAGTTTCCCGCGAGCAGCGTCAGGTTTTTCGCCTCGGCAAAATCGGCGGGCTCGGTGATCGACTGGAACGGGCAGAAGATCACGGTCGAAGACGCGTCGACGGCCGACACGAGCGGCCTCGACATCGCGATTTTCTCCGCTGGTGCCACCACTTCGCGGGCGATCGCCGAAAAATACGCCGCCAAAGGCACGATCGTCATCGACAATTCGTCGGCATGGCGCATGAACCCCGATGTGCCGCTGGTGGTCTCCGAGGTGAATCCCGAAGATATCGCGCAGGCCAAACTCGGGATCATCTCTAATCCCAACTGCACGACGATGGCGGCGATGCCCGTTCTCAAGCCGTTGCACGACGCCGCTTCGCTCGTGCGCATGGTCGCCAGCACCTACCAGGCCGTCAGCGGCATGGGGGTCTCGGGTGTCGCCGAGTTGCATGAACAGATCAAACTTGGCGCGCCGAACGCCGACGAACTCACCTACGACGGCGAGGCGATCGACTACCCGCCGGCAAAAAAGTTTCCGCGGACGATCTCGAACAACGTGATTCCGTTTGCCGGCACGCTGGTCGACGACGGCATGCTCGAAACCGACGAAGAGAAGAAGCTGCGCAACGAGACGCGCAAGATTCTGCATATTCCGAATCTCAAGGTCTCGGGCACCTGCGTGCGCGTGCCCGTGTTCACGGGGCACTCGCTATCACTTACCGTCGAATTCGAAAAAGACATCACCGTCGAGCAGGCCTACAAGATCTTGTCGACGGCGACGGGCGTGAGCGTCGTGGATGTGCCCAATCCGCTGATCGCCGCGGGTAAAGACCCGAGTTTCGTCGGCCGAATTCGACAGGACCATTCGCTGGACGGCAACAAAGGTCTGATTTTGTTCGTCTCCAACGACAATCTGCGCAAGGGCGCCGCGCTCAACGCGCTGCAAATCGCAGAAACTATCGTCGCGAACCGAAAATAATTTTCAGACCTCTTGCGGCACGCCCTCGTGCCAGGTCTCGCCCGCCACGAGCGCGTCGGCCGCGCGACGCAGGCGCAACGAGTCAAGCGGTTTGACCAACCAGCCCTGCGCAAAACTACGGCGCGCTAGATGAACATCGGCGACCCGGTCGAGCAACATCAGAACCGGCACGAGCGGCAGACGACCGTCGCTGTGGTCGAGACGCAGGTCCATTGTCACGGCCATCGCCCCCATCGAGCCGCACTGCAGATCTAGAACGGCCAGATCGGGCGTGCGTTGCTTGATCACCTTTGCGACATCACGGCCGTCTGTACAGACAGCGAAAGATGTCTCAGGAGTGCCGAGCGCGGCCCGAACCTCGTCGAGCACCCACTGAGCGTCGGTCGCGACCAAAATATGCACGCGCAAATGTTAGCGTAAACACCCTCGCCAGATTTTTGACTTCGTGGAGTATCGCTTGCGAAAAAAACTTGTGTTCGCACTTCTTACATTCGGTCTGGCGACAGGGCTGAACTCGACGGCACAGTTGAGCGCCGAAGGTGGCACGAACGACCTGCCCCCGGTAGACGTGGTCGAGGTCAATGGACTGATCGACGAGATAGTCGCGCACGACATCGAACGGGCGATCGATCGCGCCGAGTCGTCAACCTCGCAGGCCGTGATTCTGCAGGTCAACTCGTCGGGCGGCGTCGTGTCGACCCAGCGTCTCGAAAAACTTTTCGAAAAAATTATCGGCTCGAAGATTCCCGTGGCCGTCTGGGTCGGCCCGAACACCGCGAAGGCATACGGCAGTGCGGCCCAACTTTTGGCGGTTGCCGACGTCTCGGCGATGGCCGACGGAACACGCATCGGGATGACGGGCAAACTCGTCGAACTTGAGTCGGGAGAATTGAGTTTCGGCCAGGCGACCGACACCCTGCGCCTGTCGACTCTCGATGCGACTCGCGCCAAAGAACTGGGCGCGTTGAAACTGACGACCGACGACGAGGGCGTGCCCGTTCTGCGAAACATGTTGCTGGCGATGAACGGCCTGACGATCAAGGGCAAGGTTCTGACGACGACGGTCGACGTCAAGTCAGACTCGGGCGACGAATTGATCCGCGAGGCCGCGACCACGAGATTCTTCAAACTTGGTCTGACCGAAAGGTTGATGCATACCGCGGCGAGCCCACCGGTCACCTACTTGTTGTTCGCGATCGGATTGGCGCTGTTGATATTCGAATTTTTCACCGCCGGGGTCGGAATAGTCGGCGTCGTCGGGGCGGTTTGCGTGATTCTCGGAAGCCACGGCTTGTCGACTTTGCCCGTGCGCGGTCTGAGTTTGGCGTTGATGATCGTGGCGATGCTGGTTTTGGCGATCGATGTTCAAGTCGGAATCCCGCGATTTTTCACCGGCGCAGGACTCACGCTGTTCACGCTCGCCAGCCTTACTCTTTTTCGATCCAGCGACGGCGGCCCAATTCGACTCTCGTGGTTGACGCTGATCTCGGGGATAATTGCAATCTCGCTGGCTTTCGTCGTCGGCATGCCATCGATGGTTCGCACCAGGTTCGCGACCCCGACGATCGGGCGCGAATGGATGATCGGAAGCACGGGTCGAGCCGTCGGTGCGATCAACCCGCTCGGAGTGGTGCGTATTCACGACGCCGAGTGGCGCGCGCGAACGAACCGTGCGACACCGATCGCCGACGGCCAAGAACTTCGGGTGGCGGCGATCGACGGAGTCACGCTCGAGGTCGAACCGCTCGAAGGTGCGGCGCGCGACTATCGCGAAATGCGAAAACCCAAAGCCGACTGACTACGAATAGTGGCTCGTCGAGCCGCTCATCCGTTCAGTCTGGCGCCGGCCCTGCGCAGGTCACCGTCGCGTTTGGTGATCGCGCGACGATCGAGCGCCTCCAACAACGGCACGGCGTGTTTGCGCGTGATCGCCAAACTTTCGCGGAACTGCGAGACGGTGAAGCCGCCCGGGTTGTGGGCGAGCATCTCGACGATTTTTTTTCGGGCGGTCTCGAGTGCGGCGATGTGAAACACCGTTCCGTCGACGTCCACGAGCACCCCGCGCTGCACCAGTTGCCGCACGATGTTTCGATCCAAACTCTTAGTGTCGGGCGGGGTGACACCTGATTTCAAAAACAACGCGACGTATGGGTGCTCGACGATTGAAGTCGCGTCTTTGACTCGTGCGAATCCCATTTCAACCACGACATTCGGCAATGTTGCGATAACCGCCTGCTCGTTGGGTTTCAGGCGCGCAAGTTCGAGTGGTTCGGATGTCTTGACGAGTCTGACTGCCAAATCTTTGCGGGTCGCGTCCAAAAGTTCTGGCGTCGTCAACCAGTTGCCCACCATTGGCTCGCTCACTTGACCGGTCAGGGCTTCCAGTTCTTCGACGGTTATCCACTTGTGCTCGCGAACGACCCGAGAAATCGACCGATCGGGTTTCGCCTTTGACAGTCGCAACTTCGGCGCGATATCTAAAACTTCGCCACCGCCAATCGTTTCTTGTCGCCCCGACTCGCGGAGAATGAAACGATCCCCCGGCAGAATCGGGATATCGGCCTGCAACGCGACACGAACCGCACCAGTTTGGCCGGCGTTCAGTTCACGTGCGCCGATGATTCGAACCTTGGCCGAAAACTCGCCCGAGCCGATGTAGACGGCGTAGCTTCCGCGACGGGTGACGCGATGACGCAAGGTCGGAACAACAGTCAGTGAAGCGTCGAACAAACTGGTGTACCGCCACTGCTCCGGTCTTGTCAGTGCATCTCCCCTGAGTATCTCGTCGTGGGCGACGCCGATCAGGTTCAAGGCGCAACGGTGACCCGCGGCGATCTCTTCGACCTTGCTGTCGTGCTCTTGAATCTCGCGCACGCGCACGCGCTGTTTTGTGCGCGCAACCACGAGCTCATCGCCGACATTCAACGCGCCAAAGGTCAGAGTTCCCGTGACGACGGTTCCGGCGCCCTTTGCCGAGAACGAGCGATCGACCCACAATCGTGGTCGATGCCTCGAGTTTCCATCGATTTGCGACGACGATGCGCCGACGAGCTCGTCGAGCACCGAACCGAGTTCGGCGAGTCCCCTGCGATCCACGACGGATACCCCGACGATCGGTGCTTCGGCCAAAAACGAGTTGCTCGTCTTGGATCTGATTTCTTGGCGGCGAAGTTGTTCGAGGGCGGGATCGATCAGGTCGGTTTTCGTCAGTGCGATCACACCGCGCTTGATGCCCAACAGTTTGAGGATCTGAAAGTGTTCCTCGGTTTGGGGCATCCAGCCTTCTTTGCCGTCGACCACCAGAATGGTTCCGTCGATCGAGCCAACGCCGGCCAACATGTTGCGCAAGAACCGAATATGACCGGGTACGTCGATGAAACTCACCACGCGACCCGACGGCAATCGGGTGTGGGCGAAACCCAGGTCAATGGTCATGCCGCGTCGCTTCTCTTCCTCCCAGCGATCAGGGTCGATGCCCGTGAGCGCCAATACGAGCGATGACTTTCCGTGGTCGACATGACCCGCCGTGGCGACGACCGTCATGACCGTTCAGACTTTCAACGAGTTCAGCGCCCGAACCACGATTGCGTCGTCTTCGGGTTGAATGGTGCGCAGATCGAGAAAAGTGCGACCGTCTTTCACGCGGGCGATGATCGGCGTCGAGTTCTTGCGCAACTCAAAGAGATGATCACCGCGCACCACGACACCCACCGACTTGATGGTCGCACCCGGCGCCGACCCCGCACCAGGCAGCGAATCGATCTCAGATATTTCTGTATTTTTGGTTGCTGCGACCATCGCCTCGGCGCGGACGCGCAACTCTTCGACCGAAATCTCGGCCATCCTCCAGAACGCGATCTCCGTGGTCGCGGTCTTGTTCAAATAGGCCAGGCACAGTGACTGCAGGGCGAACATCGTCGTCGACCCTGGTCGCAGAGCCCGCGCCAACGGGTGCGTGGCACAGGCCTCGACCAATTCTTTTCGACCGGCGATGACGCCGCATTGGGGCCCGCCAAAAAGTTTGTCGCCGCTGAACATCACCAAGGCTGCGCCATCGCTTATCGTCTGGCGCGCCGCGGGTTCGTTGGCCAACCAACTCGGTGGTCTGGTGTTCAACCACGGGCAGGTGTTGTCGATCAGACCCGAACCGATATCGACCGCGACGGGCACGGGCAACTCGGCGAGTTCGCGCACAGGCGTGTCTTCGACGAAACCCGAAACACGATAATTCGACGGATGCACCTTCAAGACGAGCGCGATGTCGTTGCCACGCTTGTCGATCGCCTTTTTGTAGTCGCGCAATCTCGTGCGATTGGTCGTGCCCACATCGATCAAACGGGCACCCGACTGTTCGGTCACCTCGGGGATGCGAAAGTTTCCGCCGATCTCGACGCTCTCGCCCCGCGATACGGCGACATCGCGCGAATTGGCCAAAGCGGCGACGACCAGAAGCACCGCGGCGGCGTTGTTGTTGACCACCAGCGCCGACTCGGCGCCGCACAAAAGCGACAAGAGTCTGCCGACCGTTTCTTGCCGCGAGCCCCGCTCGCCTGTTTGCATGTTCAACTCCAGGTTCGAGGCCCGACCCGAGAGCCGCTGCTCGACGGGTGCCCGACCGAGATTCGTGTGAAGCAGAACCCCCGTCGCATTGATCACATCGCGCAACAAACTTTCGCCGAACGCGGTGGCGAGGCGATCGGCAGTTTGCCTGACATCACCGGGGTTGCTTTCGGCGATCGCTTGACGCGCGAAATCAACCAGCAACGCATGTGGCAACGAATGGCGGAGCGCGAGCTCCCGTGCGAGCGAATCCACCGACGGTGGTCGACCCGCAGTGTCGACCGACACGCGATTCATTGCTTTGAAACTATCGGCTCGGCGCGAAATATGCATCGCTGATTCGATGCGATTTGCATCTGAAGCGCTGTCTATTCTCGTGTCGTGACAAATATTGGCGCCCCCGATGCCGGCTCCAAAGACGACAAGAGCGCCCTTCGTCCCGCCGCCACGGTGATGCTGATTCGCGATCTGGACGCGTCGTCTGGGTTCGAAGTTTTCATGGTGCAACGCAGCCACACCGCGGCGTTTGCCGGCGGAATGTATGTGTTTCCTGGTGGCCGTGTCGATTCGACAGACGGCGGGTCTGAACTCGGCGAGTATTGCGACGGCCTCGACGACGCGCAGGCCAGCGCGTTGCTGCAGATTCCCGATGGCGGCTTGGCCTATTGGGTGGCGGCGATCAGAGAGTGCTTCGAGGAGGCCGGGGTGTTGCTCGCCCGCGACATCAAAACGGACAAAACAGTTTCGTTCGGTGACGCCGAGGCGGCCGCCAAGTTTTCACGGGCCAGAAAAGAGATCCATGACTCGTCGTTGAACATGATTCAACTCTGTCGACGCGAAAATCTGCGCCTGACCACCGGCGCGATTCACTACGTGAGCCACTGGATAACGCCGATTGGTGA
>VGAB01000004.1 GCA_016870935.1 Actinomycetota bacterium
AACATGCCGGCGCAGAACCCACCCTGGCGGGAAGCGGTTCGACCTGGTGGCTAGACGGCGAGTTCGCCGACCTCGCGGCGCAACTTACCGACGCCACAGTCATCACCACCCACACCAACTAAAGATTCTTCACATGCAGACCCAACCAACCCAAGCCGAATATTTCCGCAGTGACATTCAAGGCCTGCGCGGAATCGCAGTTCTGCTGGTCGTTATCTATCACACTGGCGTTGCTCTACCGGGCGGTTACATCGGCGTAGACATTTTCTTTGTGATTTCAGGCTTCGTCATCACACAGTTGCTGCTGCGCGAAACAAATGCGACTGGCACAATCAGTTTGAAGAGTTTTTACGAAAGACGAATTAAGCGTATTTTGCCAGCAGTTGCGTTTGCAATCATCGGCACCGTATTGCTATCAATTTCTGCCCTCTCTCCTTTTGGTGAGCAACAACAAGTTGCGCAAACTGCTCGCGCTTCAAGTTTTTTCGCTGCAAACTTTTACTTTTATCTACAAGACAGTTATTGGGCGCTTGCTGAAAACCCATTGCGACATCTTTGGAGTTTGGCCGTCGAAGAGCAGTTTTACATCTTTTTCCCCGTGCTTTTGCTGGCTCTGAACAAACTCAAGATTCGTATCAATTCGCGTCTATCGGTTGCAATCTTGATCGTTATTTCGACTATCTCTTTTGTTATTTCATATTTGCTTTCTATCGGTGAACAAATCTTGCCCAAGCCCGAACTATTTGCTTTTTTCGGCACGCCTTGGCGAATGTGGGAGTTCCTCGCAGGCTCGCTAATTGCACTCGCGCCAAGCACCCGAATTGCCGTCAAATCGATAGCCGCACCGCTCTCGGCAATTTCTGTAGCTGCGATTACCTGGTCTGCGATTTCGTTCGACTCGTACACGCCGTTTCCGGGTTCTGCCGCATTAATCCCCGTGCTTGCGACCACCGCACTGATTTACCTTGGCACTCAAAGCAATCTTTTTACAACACTGCTTAGCGCACGACCGTTAACTGCAATCGGCGACATTTCTTACTCGTGGTATCTCTGGCATTGGCCACTGATTGTTTTTGCCCACCGCGTTTTTCCCACGTCCGAGGTCATTGCACCGATTAGTGCAGCACTCATCTCAGTCTTGTTCGCAATTTTTTCGTTACTCAAGATTGAAAACCCAATTCGACACAACTCTCTGATTCACGGCAAGCGCGCGCTGCAACTCGGTGCAGTTTGCGTACTCGCACCGCTAGTTTTCTCAATCGCCACACAAAAACTAAGCGACACCGGCCTCGGCCTCACCGAACTCCGCAGCGATTCGTCTGACATTTCCTATGCGGACACGAAAGTTTGTCGAGTCGATTTAATTGTTGATCTTGAAAACAGCAAGTGCGACGACTATTCATTTGGACCACTCGCTAAACGAATTCTTCTCGTTGGTGACTCTGCCGCAGGTTCAATCAGCGACGCAATTGCTTCAGTCGCCAAGTCAAATGAGTTTAACTTTTCGGTTTACTACGCCAACAGCTGCCCGGTGACGGCTCGTGCCTACAAATATCGTGAAAATTGCGATAGTAATTTCGCGCAGATCAGCGACTACATCGAAAAGCTCAGCCCTGACCTTTTGATAATCGCAAACATGAGCGACCTATACGTAAGCGAGTCTGGGCTGGGCAAGGTGATCGTCGATTTTGACGGCAACCCCGCGCGCTCAGCAGACGAAGCACTTCAACTTTGGATTGCCGGACTTCGATCACGTATCGAGAACAGTTTTTCTATGCGCAAAGTTTTGATAGTTCAGCAGCCACCGCTATCTGCGATGCGCGAGCCGATATTGCTGCAGAAATTGTTTGACGAGGAAATCTCGTTAGACAACTCGGACACTCGGAACATGATCGTCGCCGCTGAGGCGGACTTGTTCAAAAAGTATGCAAATGTCGCCGTATTCGATCCAGCCACAGTTTTGTGCGACGGGCAAAACTGCAGACAGACCCTGAATGGTGACGCGCTTTATTACGACGGGCGTCACTTAACCGTGAAAGGTAGCCTGCTGATGGTCGACGGGATCGTTGCGAAATTGAAGTCGCTGATCGAACGCGAGGGTTAGCGCCGAGCGGCTATTTGTTGCGTTGATGACGCGTAGAAACGGCGCGAGGCGCAGCCGAGCTATTTGTTGCGTTGATGACGCGTAGAAACGGCGCGAGGCGCAGCCGAGCTATTTGTTGCGTTGATGACGGGTGCGGCGAAGCATCTTCTTGTGCTTCTTTTTGCGCATTCGCTTGCGACGGCGCTTGACAAGTGAACCCATAACTTGAAATACGATAGCCGAAGCCACGGGCAAACGACACTCAAACTTGGCTACCGTAGAAGCGTCGGCCGAAGCCCACTCCGGGGTCGTTCAATGGCAGGACAACGGGTTTTGGTCCCGTTTATAGGGGTTCGAGTCCTCTCCCCGGAACTTCAATTCGTCGCAGCTCGGGTGGCGAATGTTGCAGCGGGCTCGGGTAGCGGCGCGGGTTGCGGTCGCAATCTCGACGCGAGGCGATCGTGTAGAACATAACCGTGCCGGTTTACGCAATCATCCTCGCCGCGGGCGAGGGCACGAGAATGCAATCCTCGCGACCGAAACCATTGCACCTGTTGTGCGGTCAGGAAATGGTGATTCATGTGATCACCGCGCTCAAAGACCTCGCGGTCGACAAAACCACGGTGGTCGTCGGCCACGGCGCAAAACAAGTGACCAGTGTCGTCGCCAAAAAAGCGCCGAAGTGGGCGAAGGTCTCGTTCGTCGAACAAAAAGTGCAGCGCGGCACGGGTGACGCGACGATCGTCGGTCTTTCGGCGATAGATCTGCAGGTCGGCGCGAGCAGCGAAATCTCGGACACGTCGACGGTGATCGTGATGCCGGGCGATACTCCCCTGCTCAAAGCCTCGACGATCTCGACCCTGGTCAACGAGCACCAGAACTCGAACAACGCGGCCACTTTGTTGACCGCATACCTCGACTCGCCGACTGGCTACGGTCGCATCGTGCGGGCAAAAGACGATCGAATCTTGAAAGTCGTCGAAGAGCGCGACGCGACGCCCGAGATCAGAACAATCAGCGAAGTGAACACGAGCATCTACGCGTTCAGGCGCGACCTTTTGGGCCCCGCCCTGCGCCGAATCTCGAACAAGAACTCGCAATCGGAGTATTACCTGACCGACGTCGTCGAAGTCTTGGCGGGCATGGGTCACCGCGTCGGTTCGCACACGGCGGTGGCGAGCGAGGTGAGTGGGGTCAACGATCGCTGGCAGTTGGCGATGGCCGAACGCGAACTGCGCAGTCGCACCAACAACTCTTGGCTCATGTCGGGGGTGACGATGTTCGACCCGCAGCAGACATTCATCGACGTCACGGTCAAAATCGGCAAAGACGTGACGCTTCTGCCCGGCACGATTCTGCAGGGAGAAACGATCATCGGTGACGGTTGCGAGATCGGGCCGAACAGCCGCCTCGTCAACACCCGAGTCGGGCAAAACTCGCGCGTCGACAACACCATCGCCAGAGATTCGACGATCGGCAAAAATGCGACGGTTGGTCCGTTCGCGAATCTCGCGCCGAACTCGACCGTGGCTGACGAGGCGACCACCGGTTCGTTCTATGATGGCTCACAGTGAATAAAACGATCGACAAAGTAACCACCAAACGGATGGCGATCTATTCGGGTCGAACCCACCCCGCACTCGCCCAAGAGGTGGCGCAACACCTGAATGTTCAACTTGGCGACGCCAACATCGTCGAGTTCGCCAACGGAGAATTGCGGCCGCGATTCGGCGAAAGCATCAGAGGTGGCGATGTTTTCATCATGCAAACCCACTGCAGCCACGACGGTCGCAGCATCAACGACTCGATAATGGAGCAGTTGATAATGATCGACACGGCGTATCGCGCGTCGGCGAAACGAGTGACGGCGGTTTGTCCGTTTTATGGATACGCGCGACAAGATCGCAAAGCCGAAGGTCGCGAACCGATCACCGCCCGCCTGATCGCCGACATGTTCAAGGCCGCGGGCTCGAAGCGCATGGTGTCGATCGATTTGCACAGCGGGCAAATTCAAGGATTCTTCGAGGGGCCCGTCGACCACCTCACGGCGATTCCGGTGCTCGAACAATATGTTCGCGACAACGCCCGCGAAGGCTTGGTGATCGTCTCGCCGGACGCGGGACGCGTGAAAGTCGCCGAGCGATTCGCCCAGCACCTCACCGACATGAGCGCCGACGTCGCTTTCATCAACAAGCGTCGACCAAAGAACACGGCGAATGTGGCCGAGGCGAAAGAAGTGATCGGCGAAGTCGAAGGTCGGCTTTGCATTCTCGCCGACGACATGATCGACACCGGCGGCACGATTTGTAGCGCCGCCGAGTTGCTCTACGCGCGGGGTGCGAAAGAAGTTTGGGCGATGGCGACGCACGGCGTGCTCTCGGGATCGGCGGTCGATCGCCTGAGCAAGTCGCGAATCTCCCGTGTCGTGCTGACCAACACGCTGCCGATGGCGCCCGAAAAGCGGCTCGCCAAGTTCGAGATTCTCTCGGTTGCCAAGATTCTGGCCGACGCCCTGTCGGCGGTGTTCGAAGACACCAGCGTCAGCGATCTATTCGGGGGCGAGAACCAGTCGTAATACGAGGCCGGTGGCAACACGAGGCTGGTGGCAACACGAGGCTTTGACCCTTAGACTAAAAAGCCGTCATTTGCTCGGCGTTCTGAAGAGACTTAAAGACATCCGGAGTTTTCATGCCTACATCACTCAAGACAAAAGTCGGTCGCGCGGTTGGTAGCGCCGAAGCCCGCCGACTCGTATCGGCCGACCAGATTCCGGCCGTCGTTTACGGTCACGGCATGACCCCGGTCAAAGTCACGGTCGATCGGCGCGATTTGCGCGTTGCGCTCGCGGGACCGGCCGGTGCCAACACGATCCTCGAACTTCAGGTCGGTGACGACAAATATCCGGCGATCATCAAAGAACTGCAGCGCGACCCCGTGAAGCGTGTCGTGCGTCATGTCGACTTCCTGCAAATTTCGCTCACCGAACTGATCACGATGGACATTCCGGTGCACCTCAAAGGCACGGCTAAGGCGGTTCTTGCCGAAGGCGGTTTGGTTGACGCGACGGTCAACACGATTCAGATTCGCGCGACTGCGAACAATATTCCGAACGAAATCTTGATCGACATCACCAACATGGGCATGCAAGACGTGATCAGACTCTCCGAGATTGCCCTGCCGACCGGTGTAAACGCGGTCGGCGACCCAGACCTCGTGGTCGTCACGGTGCTCACCACCAAGATCGAAGAAGTTGCGCCGGTTGTCGCCGCGGTCGAGGGCGACGCCGCCGCCGTGCCTGCCGAAGGTGCAGCACCTGTCGAAGGTGCCGCGCCAGCAGAGGCCGCCGCACCTGCCAAGGGTGCAGCGCCCGCGGGCAAAGCCAAACCTTCGGCGTAACAATAAATGGCGCTGTTCGGTCGCTCGAAGCGACCTGAGCGTCGCGGTGCGGCCTTCGATTTTCTGTTGGTCGGGTTGGGCAACCCCGGCGGCGAATATTCGCGAACCCGTCACAATGTCGGCTTTGAAGCGATCGATGAACTGGCGAAACGATTCGGTGCGAACCTGAAGTCGGGGCGCGACCGCGCGCTGACGGCCGAGGTCACGGCGATGTCGAGACACCTGTTGTTGGCCAAGCCGACGACTTTCATGAACGAGTCGGGAAGCGCGGTCGGTCCGCTCGCCCGTCGTTTCGCGATCGATGATCCACAAAAAATCGTCGTCGTGCACGACGAACTCGACCTCGAGCCGGGCGTCGTTCGCATAAAAACGAGCGGCGGAATGGCGGGGCACTACGGATTGCAATCCATCTCGCAACACCTCAAGTCGCAGGATTTTCTGCGGGTGCGCATCGGCGTGGGCAAGCCTCCGTCGAAAGAACTGGGTGGCGAGCATGTTCTGTCGAAGATTCCGTCTCGTGAGCGCGATCTGCTCGACATCGCGGTGCAGGTCGCGGCCGACGCGGTGCAGTTGATCGTCGACCAGGGCGTCGAGGCGGCGATGCGCGAAATCAACTCGCGATAGTCGGCAAAAATGACCGCTCTCGGCGCGTTGGCGTCAACCCTGAGTTTCGAGCCCGCCCTCAGCGCGGCACTCGGCGCACAAAACGCATCGATCGTCTGTGCCGACAACGCTTGGGCATTGTTGATAAGCGGACTGGCCCAACGAACCGAGGGCGAGATCGTGATCGTTGCCGCGCCGACAGGTTTGATTGCCCGGCAACTCTGCGACGACCTGGCCAATTTTTTGCCCGCACGCGACATCGCCCTGTTTCCCGCTTGGGAGACCCTGCCGTTCGAACGGGTCAGCCCGAACTGCGAGACGATGGGTCGACGACTCGAAGTTCTCTGGCGAATCAAGAATGACCGGCCAAAAGTAATCGTCACAGGCGTTCGCGCCCTGCTTCAACACCTGTGCAACACGACGGTCGAACCGCTCGAGATCGATCGTCAATCACGCCTCGACACCGACGCGTTGTCGGCGACCTTGGTGAAATTCGGCTACCGACGGGAAGAAATCGTCGAACACCGAGGTGAGTTTGCGCGTCGTGGTTCGATCGTGGATGTCTATCCGTCCACTGCCGACGCCCCGATTCGCATCGACCTTTGGGGCGACGAGGTCGACCGACTCACCTCTTTCAATGTCAACGACCAGCGCAGCACCGACGACCTCGAGATGGTGAGAATTTTCCCCGCCCGCGAGATGATCATCACCGATGCCGTCGCCGAGAAAGCGCGGGCGCTGATCGCCAAAGAACCGTGGGGTCAAGAAAACTGGGATCGCATCGCCCAACAGATGACTTTCGACGGCATGGAGTCTTGGCTGCCGTGGGTGGCAACAGATGGCGAACTGTTGACGACGATCTGCAGCAACAACTCGCCCACGCACATCGTGTTGATCGAGCCGCGGAGAATGCGCGACAGGGCGCGAGACTTGATCGCCGAAGAAGACGACCTGGCTCGGGCTTTGGCGTCAACATGGTCGCGCGACCCCGAGCAGGAATATCCGCGCTTGCACTCTGAGATCGACTCGTTGCTCGGCGGCGTCGAGGCGCGATCGATCATCTCGCTGACGCCCGTCGCCGACACGCCGAGTTCGGCGACGATAGTTACTTCGACCTGGGGTCAGGCGACCGGTGACACCGAGGCGCTGGCCAGCCGCATTCTCAGATTGGTGACAAAAAAATTCAGGGTGGTGATCGCCGCGGACACGCCGAACTCGGCGCAACGGTTCAACGAGGTCTTGACGCTCGAGGGCGTCACCGTGCGAACACCGCAACAGAACGCGAGTTCGGTCGCCGACCCGGGCGTTTCGATCGTGGTCGCACCGCTGCACAACGGCTGTGTGAGCAACGAGCACGAACTCGCGATCATCACCGAAACAGATTTGACGGGTCGACGCCGAACACACCGGCAGGTCAAGGCTCCAAAACGGGGAGCGTCGAGCATTTTCGAAGATCTCAAACCTGGCGATCATGTCGTGCATCATGTGCACGGGGTCGGAAAATATTTGGGCATGACCAAGCAGTCGATGAGCGGCATCGAGCGCGATTATCTGCACCTGCAATACAACAACGGCAATTTGTACGTGCCGACGGACCACATCGATTCGATTCGCCAATATGTCGGCGGCGAGACACCGACGCTGAATCGCATGGGCGGATCAGACTTCGCCCGCTCGAAGGCGCGCGTACGAAGCGCCGTGCGCGAGATCGCCCAAGAACTCGTGGTGCTCTACCAACGACGCGTCAACGCCAAGGGCCACGCGTTCTCCCCCGACACCACCTGGCAAGACGAAATGGAGGCGGCGTTTCCGTTCGTCGAGACGCCCGACCAACGCACCGCCATCGACGCGACGAAAACCGACATGGAGCGCGAAGTGCCGATGGATCGCCTGGTTTGCGGCGACGTGGGTTTCGGAAAAACCGAGGTCGCGGTTCGCGCGGCGTTCAAGTGCATTCAAGACGGCAAACAGGTGGCGGTGCTCGTGCCGACGACGCTTTTGGCCTCGCAACACGGTTCGACGTTCGCCTCGCGCTTCGCGGGATACCCGATTCGTGTCGAGACCCTGTCGCGTTTCTTGACGCCCGCACGCGCGAAAAAAGTCGTCAAACAACTCGAATCGGGCGAGGTCGACTGCGTTATCGGCACGCACCGACTCTTGCAGGAGGGCGTCAAGTTCAAAGACCTGGGCCTGCTCGTCGTCGACGAAGAGCAGCGATTCGGCGTGCAACACAAAGAAATGATGAAGCAACTCAAGACGAATGTCGATGTGCTCACGCTCACCGCGACGCCGATACCCCGAACATTGGAGATGAGCCTGGTCGGAATCAGGGATCTCTCGCTGCTGCACACGCCGCCCGCGGATCGCCAACCGATTCTCACTTTCGTCGGCGAAGAAAACGACCGGGTCGCCACCGAGGCGATAAGACGCGAACTGTTGCGCGACGGGCAAGTTTTTTGGGTGCACAATCGGGTGAAGAGCATCGAGGAGCGAGCCAGAACTTTGCGCGACCTCGTGCCCGAGGCGCGCATCGCCGTGGCCCACGGTCAAATGGACGAGGCGATTCTCGAACAAACCGTGCAGGATTTCTGGGAGGGAAAGTACGACGTGCTCGTTTGCACGACGATCATCGAAAGCGGCATCGATATGCCGACCGTGAACACACTCGTCGTCGAACGAGCCGACCTGCTGGGTCTTGGTCAACTGCACCAACTCCGCGGGCGGGTTGGCCGAAGCGGACAGCGCGCCTACGCCTACTTGTTCCACCCGCGCGACCGCGCACTCTCGGAAGAGGCTTATGAAAGGTTGCGCACGATCGGTGAGTCGACCGAACTCGGCAGTGGTTTCAAGATCGCGATGCGCGACCTGGAGATTCGTGGCGCGGGCAACTTGCTCGGTGAGGCGCAAAGCGGCCACATTGCGGCGGTGGGATACGACCTCTACTGCCAACTCGTGACCGAGGCGGTGGCCGAAATGAAGGGTGAACAACCCGAGATCGCGATCGAATTGAAAATTGACGTGCCCGTGACGGCATTTTTGCCGACCAGTTATGTCGCCAAAGAAGAGCTTCGTCTCGACGCCTACCGTCGACTTGTCGCCGTCAAATCGCACGCCGATGTCGCCGATATCAAAAATGAATGGCTCGACAGGTTCGGAGAACTACCCGAGCAGGCCGAGGCGTTGTTGATCGTCGGCTCGTTGCGCGCCGAGTGCCATCGACTCGGATTGCGAGAGATCGTCTGTGCCGACAATCGAGCACGCCTCAAACCGATCGTGCTCAAAGCCAGCGAGGCGATGCGACTTGTGCGCTTGTCGCCGAACGCGACCTATCACGAGCCGAGCGGAGAACTGAACATCGCGCTACCCCGCGGGCAAGATCCCGCCACATTTTTGGTCGGCTTCATGCAAGACCTCGTCGAGATCGCCCCACTAATGTGATTTCGGTGAAAAACAAGCAAACCCTGGCGATCAAGTCGATGCTGCTTTGCTTCGCAACTTTTTTCGCCGCGTCGTGCGGCTCGATGTCGACGAGCGCGGCCGAGATCAACGGCAGAAAAATTTCTCGCGCCGAACTTGAACTCACGATCACCGAATTGGGCGACGCGGGCCAGACCCCTGTCGTAAATGGCGAGATCGACGGTGAAACCGTTCGCGGCGTGCTGTCGGCCCTGATTCAGGGCGCCGCCACCGAGCAGTTTCTCAAAGAAAACGGCGTGGAGATCACGACCGCCGATCGCGACGCGACGCGGGCGCGAGTCGTGCAGAACAACGACACTTCGGCATACACGCAACATCTCAAGGATCTGATCGTCGAATTGAATTCGGGCATATTGGCGCTCGAGCGAGTCAAAGCGCCTGCTGCGAAAAGAGCCGCCGAGATGTACGCCGCCGCTCCGGCCTCGCTGGGCGTTCTGTGTCTGCGCCATCTGGTGGTTGACGCCGAAGCGACCGCCACCGAGGCTCTGAAAAAGTTCAACAATGGCGCCGAGTTCGCGAGCGTGGCCAGCGAATTTTCGATCGAGCCGAATGTCGAAACATCAGGTGGAGCATTGACGGGCGCCGACAACGCCTGCATCACGCTGGCCGAATATCAGAGCAATTTTGACGGCGAGTTCACTGCAGGCGCGCTTCGGGCCAAGGCGGGTGTGGCGTTCGGCCCGGTGAAGTCGAGTTTTGGTTATCACATCATCTATGTTCGACCGTTCGTTGAAGTGGCCGACGACATCTCGAAACTGCTGCAAACGAGTGCCGGCGTCAACCTGCTCACCGGTTTTGTTGCAACCTCAAAAATCAAGGTCGACTCGGCATACGGATTTTGGAACCCCGCCCGCGGTGGCGTCGTCGCCAACTAAAAGATGACGCGCAACAAGGCGCAGATCACGATCGTTGGTTTGGGTCCGGGTGCGCCCGAGTCGATAAACAATCAGACGCTCGACGCGATCAATGCCGCGCGACATCGATATGTTCGCACGCTGCGCCACCCCAGCGCGTCGTTGATGGGTGACGCCATCAGTTTCGACGACGAATACGAGAAACACGAAAAATTCGATGACGTCTATCGGGCCATCGCCGAAGAGTTGAAATCAGAGGCCAAAAAACTCGGCTCGATTCTTTATGCGGTGCCGGGCTCTCCCCTCGTGCTCGAGCGAACCGTGCAACTTCTTTTGCACGACGACGAAATCGACACGAAGTTGATCCCGGCGATGAGCTTTTTGGATGTGGCGTGGCAAATTCTGCGAATTGATCCGATAGATACGGGGGTTCGCCTGATCGACGGGCATCGGTTCGCTCAACTCGCCGCGGGTGAAAGCGGCCCGCTATTGGTCGCGCAATGTCACGCCAAGTGGGTTTTGTCAGAAATCAAACTGGCCCACGAATCGGCCACGGGCGACGAGACCGTCGTGATTCTGCATCACCTTGGTTTGGAAGACCAAAGGGTCGTCACGACGACGTGGAAAGAACTGGATCAAGTCGTCGAGCCTGATCACCTGACGAGTATTTACATTCCGAAACTCGCGGATTCGATCGCCGGCGAGATGGCCCGACTGCACGGCTTGGCCAGAACCTTGCGCGAACAATGCCCGTGGGACCAGGCACAAACCCACGATTCGCTCGTGCGGTATCTGATCGAAGAAACCTACGAGGTGGTCGACGCGATCACCGATCTGGACGCGAATGACGAGTCGGGTGACGAAAAATTCATCGAGGAGTTGGGCGATCTGCTTTATCAAGTCGAATTTCACGCCACGATCGCCGAGCAGCAGGGTCGGTTCAGCATCGCCGATGTCGCCAGGTCGATTCACGACAAGTTGGTGAGGCGACATCCGCATGTCTTCGGCGATACCAGCGCCGAGACGCCCGATGCCGTCGCGTCGAATTGGGAGTCGATCAAAAAACAGGAGCGTGGCGAGTCGAATGCCGAAACTGTTTTCGACGGCGTGGCAAAGTCGGCCCCATCGTTGATGTATTCGATGAAACTGCAGAAGCGCGCGGCCGACTTGGGTTTCGATTGGCCGGACAAAACGGGGGCATCGGAAAAGATCGCGGAAGAGTTGGGCGAACTGATCGAAGCGATCGATTCGTCGGGTGCATCTGAAGAGATCGCACTCGAATTGGGCGACCTGCTGTTCAGCGTGGTCAACTTTTCACGCCACATCGGTGTCGACGCCGAATCGGCGTTGCGCTCGGCAGCCGAAAAGTTTCGACGCCGATTCGAGGCCGTCGTGGCATTGGCGCGAAAGCGCGACCTTGAACTCGAAAAGTGCACGCTCGATCAACTCGACGCGCTTTGGGACGAGGTCAAGAAAGCCGACAAAAACTGACCGAGCGATAATCTAGAGTCGCATGTCGAAGATCGAAAAAGTCGCGGCCAGAGAAGTATTGGATTCGCGCGGCAACCCGACGATCGAAGTCGAGGTGACGCTCGACTCGGGTGCCTTCGGTCGGGCGATCGTGCCTTCGGGCGCCTCGACCGGCGAACACGAGGCGGTCGAACTGCGCGACGGCGGCAAGAGATACATGGGCAAGGGTGTCTTGAAGGCCGTGCAGAACGCCAACACCGAGATCGCCAAGGCGATCAGGCATCTCGACGCCAACGACCAAGCGCTCGTCGACGAGACCTTGATCAAAATCGACGGCACCGAGAACAAGTCGCGTCTCGGTGCGAACGCGATGCTCGGCGCGAGTCTCGCCGTCGCCCGCGCCGCCGCCAGCGACAAAAATCTTCCGTTGTATGCGTCGCTGGGTGGCGACGAGGCGGTGACGATGCCGGTGCCGATGATGAACGTGATGAACGGCGGCGTCCACGCCGACAACAACATCGACCTGCAGGAGTTCATGATCATGCCGATCGGCGCGAGCAGTTTCGCCGAGGCTCTGCAATGGGGCGTCGAGACCTATCACACGCTCAAGTCGTTGCTCAAAGCCGAGGGTCTTTCGACGAGCGTCGGCGACGAAGGAGGTTTCGCACCCGACCTCGCAAACAATGAATCGGCGATCGAATTTCTGGTCGAGGCGATCTCGCGAGCCGGCTTCAAACCCGGATCAGATATTGCGATTGCGCTCGACCCCGCGATGAGCGAACTGTACAAAGAATCGAACTACCACCTCAAGGGCGAATCGAAAGTCTTGTCGAGCGATGAACTCGTGACGTGGTGGTCGAACCTCGTCGACCGCTACCCCATCGTTTCGATCGAAGACGGCATGGCGGAAAACGATTGGGATGGCTGGGCCTTGCTATCGCAGGCGCTTGCATCGCGCGTGCAGTTGGTGGGTGACGATTTGTTCGTCACGAATCGTCGACGATTGCAACTCGGTATCGACAAAAAGATCGCCAACAGCGTGTTGGTGAAAGTGAACCAGATCGGCACGCTCACCGAGACGCTCGCAACCGTGAATCTGGCCAAAGCCAACGGGTACACCAGCGTGATGAGCCACCGCAGCGGCGAAACCGAAGATTCGACAATCGCCGATCTCGCCGTGGCGACGAATTGCGGCCAGATCAAAACTGGTGCGCCCGCACGAAGCGACCGCGTCGCAAAGTACAACCAACTCTTGCGAATCGAACAGCAGTTGGGTTCGCTGGCGAAGTTTCCCGCGTTGTTTGCACGCTCCACCAAAAAGCGCTGATCGCAAGCCAGAATGGACGGGTGAACACAGCGGCAAATCATCGTGCAATCGGTGCACGGCGCGGCAGATTCGCGCTGTTGCCGGTAGGTGCGGTGTTCGTCGCGGCGGTCTCGCTCGCCTTGTTCGTGATTCCGATGCGCACATGGACGAAACAGCGCTCGATGATGGGCGAAAAAAACGAGCAATTCGCCGCGTTCGAGGACATCAACGACGCTTTGCAAGACGAAGTAGACACGCTCAAGACGACCGAGGGGATGCAGGAGGCGATCAGGTCGCAACTCGGCTATTTGTTGCCCAGCGAAAAGCGCGTGCCGATGCTCGATATGCCGGCGGCGAGCGCCGAACTTCCCGACAGGTGGCCCTACACGATTGTGACAAATATTTTGCAGGTTCGCGTCGCCCAGGTGATTCGAAACAGCAGCGTCGAAATCATGAACCCGCTTCAGCCCTGACGGCTGAAACGCTATAGATTCTTGCCATGGCTGGAAGCATTCTCGGCAATCGAGTTCTACGCAAAGAAGACCCGAAGTTTCTCACTTCGGGCGGCAAATACATCGAAGACTTGAACGACGAGCCGCTTTTTGCCGGCGCGTTGCATGTCACCTACGTGCGATCGACGGTCGCGCACGCAAGAATCACGCGCATCGACCTTTCAGAATGCAAATTGGCGCCGGGTGTCGTCGCGGCATTCACCGCACAAGACCTGGGTCTCGAAGAAGAGCCCGCCGCATACAACCCGGGCGCCAAGCGCGCGCATTTGGCGATCGGCAAGGTGCGTTGGGTGGGAGAATTGGTCGCCGCGGTCGTCACCGAGAGGGCCGACCAGGGCGAAGATGCGATCGAACGCGCGATCGTCGAATACGAGGTGCTGGAACCGTTGATCGATCTCGAGCAGTCGATGAACAGCGCGACACATATATATGAAGGTTGCGGCAGCAACATCGTGATGGGCACGGTGGAGATGGGCATGCCCGACAACACGGGCGACGAACTATTCAAAGACTGCGAAGTAGTCGTAAAAGGCCGTTTCATGAACCAGCGTGTCGCACCTTGCCCGCTCGAGGCACGCGGCTCGGCCGCCGTCTGGGTCGACGGGCGCTTGCACCAATGGATCTCGACCCAGCACGCCCAAGGTGTTCGTGCCGAGGTCGTGAAGGCGAACAAGGTCGACGCCGAAAAAGTACGGATCATCACGCCCGATGTCGGCGGCGGTTTCGGCGCAAAAATCAGCGCCTACTCCGAAGAATTGCTGCTGGGCAATATCGCCAAGCATGTCGGCAAACCGGTTCGTTGGCGAGAGACGCGAAGCGAGTCGATGGTCGGTCTCGGCCACGGTCGTGCGCAACTTCAATATGTCACGATCGGTGGCACGAGGGCGGGCAGAGTCACCGCATATCAATTGAACGCGATCCAAGATTCGGGCGGCTGGGTCGATGTCGGCACGGTTCTTGCGCCGTTCATGACCCGCCCGATGTCGCAGGGCGTATACGACATCGAGAAAGTCGAATGCCGCACGACCTCTGTCGTGACGAACACGACCCCGATCGTCGCCTATCGCGGCGCGGGTCGACCCGAGGCCACCGCGGCGATCGAGCGGGCAATGGATCTTTTCGCCGCGGAAATCGGCAAAGATCCCGCCGAGGTGCGACGAATGAATTTGATACCCAAGTTCTCGGAGCCCCACAAAACCAGGATCGGCCACACCTACGACGTCGGCGACTATTCGGCCGCGCTCGACAAGGCGATGGCGATCGCGAAATATTCCGAGGCGCGGGCCGAGCAAGCCGAGCGCCGCAAGCGAGGCGACAAGGTGCAGCTCGGCATCGGTGTGAGCGTTTATGTCGAAATCACCGGCGGTGTCGACCCGATGCAGGAGCACGCGAAGATAAATGTTTTGCCCAACGGTCGGGCGGTTGTTTTCACCGGCACTTCACCGCACGGTCAGGGACATGTGACTTCATGGGCGATGATCGCCAGCAGCGAGACCGGCATTTCGATCGAAGACATCGACGTCGTGTGGGGCGATACAGACCTGGTGCCCAACGGGGGTGGCACGATGGGTTCGCGTTCTCTGCAGCAAGGTGGCGCGGCGGTACAAAAAGTCTCGATTGAAATCGTCGATCAAGCGAAAAAACTCGCCGCGCAATTGCTCGAGGCCAACGAAAACGACGTCGTGCTCGACAAGTCAAACGGCGCGTTTCATGTCGCGGGCACGCCCTCGATCTCGAAATCGTGGTCTGAGGTCGCCGCTTCTGCCGACGCGAAAAGCGGACTCACCCAAGAAGGCATGTTCGTCGCAAATTCGGCGACATTTCCGTTCGGTGCTCATATCGCGATCGTCGAGGTCGACACCGAAACAGGAAAAGTGAAACACCGACGCCACATCGCGTGCGACGACGCCGGTCGAGTTGTGAATCCGTTGATTTTGGACGGGCAGATTCACGGCGGCATCGCCCAAGGTACGGCCCAGGCCTTGCTCGAAGAGTTTCGTTACGACGACGACGGAAACCCGATCACGACGAATTTCGCCGACTACACATTCATCTCGGCGGTCGAACTGCCGAGCATCGAAGTGGTGCACATGGAGACGCCGACTTTCGTGAACCCGCTCGGCGCAAAAGGAATCGGCGAATCCGGCACGATCGGCTCGACGCCGGCTGTTCAATCGGCGGTGATCGACGCGCTTTTGCCGTTGGGTGTGCGTCACATCGACATGCCGACGACGCCCGAGCGAGTCTGGTCGGCGATCTCGACTGCCTCCGCTTAAGTTCACGCAGTCTTAGGGTGTTAAGAATTAATCGTGAGTAAGTCACCGATCGTCGCCGAAAACTTGGTTCGTCACTTTGGTGATGTTCAAGCCGTGAAAGGCATCAACCTTGAAATCAAGGCCGGCGAAGTTTTTGGTTTTCTGGGCCCGAACGGTGCCGGAAAAAGCACCGCCGTGCGAATGCTGACGACTCTGCTTCGACCGACATCGGGTTCGGCAAGAGTCGCGGGTTTCGATGTCGTGACCGAGGCCGACCAGGTTCGCCGCAACATCGGCGTGGCGTTGCAGGACGCCGCAATCGATCCGCTGATGACGGGTGCTGAATTGCTGGCGCTTCAGGCGGTTCTCTACGGCATCCCCGCCTCACTGCTCAAACAACGCTCGAACGAATTGTTGGAGCGCGTCGGTTTGACCGCCGCGGCCTCGCGGCGCGTTTCGACCTATTCGGGTGGCATGCGTCGCCGACTCGATCTGGCGCTATCTCTGATTCATCAACCGTCGGTTTTGTTTCTGGATGAACCGACCACGGGCCTCGACCCGATGAGCCGTCTCACGCTTTGGGAAGAGGTTCGTCGCCTTAACCGCGAAGGCACGACGGTGATGTTGACGACCCAATATCTCGAGGAGGCCGATCAACTCGCCGATCGCATCGCGATTATCGACCACGGCAAGATCGTGCGCGAGGGAAAACCCGCCGACCTGAAAGCCAGCGTCGGTGCGCCGACTTTGATCATCAACACCAACACTGATCAGGTCGAAAAAGCGAACGCGGTTCTCAGCACATTCGGAGATTTGCGACCCGGCGCCGAGGGCGCCCTCGGCGTCGGTTTGCGCGGCGGCGCCGCTCAAGTCACCGAGGTCGTGCGCAAACTCGACGAGGCGGGCGTGCGCGTGCAACATCTCGAGATCAACGAGCCAAGCCTCGACGACGTGTTCGCCGAGGCGACGGGTCACCGGCTTGAAGGTGCCGACAACGCGCCGTCGGCCGGCGACAACGGCGACGAACAACCGCAAAAGAAAAAACGACGGGGCAAGAAGTGACCGGCGTCGCCACCGCCCCAGCGCCGCTGATCGCCGAACACTCTGCCGCCGTCGCATTTCGTCAAACAATCGCGCTCGCCAAGCGCTCGACGCTCGAATTGTTTCGCCAGCCCGCGCTGGTCGTGCCCAGCCTGATTTTTCCGCTGTTTTTTTCTTTCCTCGGCAACTCAAGTTTTGGAAGAACGACCTCGCTCCCCGGGTTCCCGAAGGTCAACTCGTATCTGCAGTTTCAACTCGCGGGCACGATCACCCAAGGTGTGTTGTTCGGCTCGGTGACCGGGGCCGCGGCGCTGGCCACCGATATCGAGAACGGTTTTTTCTACCGTCTCTTGGCGGCGCCAACCGCGCGAACTTCGATCTTGTTCGGAAGACTCGCCGGCAGCACGCTGTTCGGCGCACTCGAAACCGCGGTGTTCGTATTGGTCTTGCTGCCGTTTGGCGCCGATGTTTCGGCCGGATTGCCGGGAATTATCGCGATGATCATCAGCGGAGCATTGATCGCCCTGGCGGTAGGTGCTTTGATGTCTTCGGTCGCGCTCAAGACGGGTTCGGCCGAGGCGGTTCAGGGCACTTTTCCGTTGCTGTTCATTTTGCTGTTCTTCTCGAGCGCGTTTTTTCCGCGTGAGACGATGAGCGGCACCTACAAGACGATCGCCGGCATCAACCCGATTTCACATCTGGTCGAGGGTCTGCGCGCGCTCTCGCTCGAGGGCTTCAGCATTTCGGCGACGGCACGAGCGATCTTGGTGCCTTTGGCGATCGCCGTTGTCGCGCTGTTCGTCGCCAATCGACAACTGCAAAAGCGACTGCGGGCGAATTAGTCACCATGAGCACCATCGCGACGCGCACGCCAACGCTCACCACATCAGACATGCACTCGACGACCGCCCGCAGTTCGTGGCAACTCGTCAAACGAGGTTTGATCAACACCCGTCGATTGCCGTCGGCATTTTTTCCGGCCCTCGCGATGCCGATCTTCAACATGATTTCTTTTTCGGGCACATTTTTTGCCCTGACGAAACTGCCGGGCTTCCCCACCGATCGATCGGTGAACTGGTTCATGCCTCTCGGATTGGCGATGGGCTCGGCGTTCAGCGGTGTCGGGCTCGGCTTCTCGTTGATTCGTGATCTCGAGAACGGATTCTTCGATCGACTGAGAATGTCGCCGACCTCGCGGATCTCGCTGATAATCGGCCCCGTGCTCGCAACATGGATTCGAGTGACGCTGGTTGCCGTGATGGTGTTCGTCGCCGGCACACTGCTTGGTGCACGGCCGACCGCGGGCGTGATGAGCTACGTCTGTTCGTGGGTCGCGGCGATCGGCATCTCGACCATCGGCGCGGGTTGGGGTCTGGCCCTCGCGTTTCGTTTTCAAGACATGCGCGGCGCCGCGGTGATGCAGTTGTCGATTTTCCTGACGATGTTTCTCTCGACTGCACAGGTGCCGTTGAACGTGATGACGGGTTGGTTGCACACCGCCGCTCGCATCAACCCGGTCACGAACATCTTTCGCCTGGCTCGTGCGGGCTGGGTCAACGCGAACGACGCGGACTATCTCAGTTGGCAAAACGCCTACGGCGGGCTGATCGCAATTTTCGTCTTGAGCACCCTGGCCTTTGTTTTCGCCCTGCGGAGCCTGCAAAAAATCGACAACTAGTCGGATTAAAGGCTAAAAGCGCCCGATTTGTGAAGGCGCCCGATTCAGGGGCAATATTGCCCTCAGGGGAAGTCGTTCGGCTCTTTTGCCGAACCGAAAGTTGGGGGTTGAAGATGAAGGTTTCAATCACGGTCAACGGCAAAGAACATCACAGCGATGTAGAGCCGAGAACACTGCTGGTGCACTACATCCGCGAAGTGTTGGGCCTGACCGGCACGAACGTGGGATGCGACTCGTCGAGTTGCGGCGCATGCACGATTCATATGAACGGCGAGGCGGTGAAGAGTTGCACGATTCTCGCGGTTCAAGCCGATGGCGCGAAACTCACGACGATCGAAGGCCTGGCCAAAGACGGCGTGATGCACCCGATGCAAACCGCGTTCATGGAGAACCACGGTCTGCAATGCGGCTACTGCACGCCGGGCATGGTGATGGCGGCGATCGGCCTGCTCAACGAAAACCCGAAGCCGACGGAAGAGCAAGTTCGCGTCGGTCTTGAAGGCAACTTGTGTCGCTGCACGGGATACCACAACATCGTCAAGTCGGTGCTGGCCGCCGCCGGTTCGAAATAAAGGAGCGCAAAATGACAATCACCGAAAACAAAACGACGAATGTAATCGGCACGAGGTTGCTGCGCCGTGAAGATCCGCCGCTACTCACGGGCGAGGCGAAATTCACCAACGACCTGAACATTCCCGGTGCCCTGCATCTTGCGGTGTTGCGCTCTCCTTTCGCGCACGCGAAAATCAAGTCGATAAATGTCTCGGCTGCACTGAAAATTGCCGGTGTGGTGGCCGTCTATACGGGCAAAGATCTGCAGACAACTTGGGCGTCGCCGATGCCCTGCGCGTGGCCGGTAACCACCGACATGAAGAACCCGGCGCACTACCCGCTGGCGATCGACAAGGTCAACTATGTCGGTGATGGCGTCGCCGCCGTGTTGGCGACCAACGAGACCGCCTCGCGCGACGCGCTCGACGCGATCGACGTCGAATACGAGGCGCTTCAAGCCGTGGTCGATCTCGAAGACGCTCTGAGCGACAAGAACATTATTCACAAAGACCTCGGCACCAACAAGAGCTACACCTGGCCGCTGTTGGTCGAAGAGACGCCGGGGTGCGTCGAAGAGGCTTTCAAAAAAGCGAAGTACAAAGTCAAAGAACGATACGTGCAACAACGCCTCATACCGATGGCGATGGAGCCGCGAGCAATCGCCGCGGTGCCGCAACCGTTCGGTGGCGACATCACTCTGTATTCGGCGACGCAGATTCCGCACATTCTCAAGGTGATGACGGCGCTCACACTCGGAATTCCCGAGCATCAAGTGCGCGTCGTCGCCCCGAGCGTGGGTGGCGGGTTCGGTTCGAAGCTGAATGTGTATGCCGAAGAGCTTTTGTGCATGGCGCTGGCGCGCAAGCACAACGCCCCGGTGCGCTGGGTCGAAGAAAGGTCGGAGAACGCCCAGGCCACGATTCAAGGACGCGGCCAAATTCAGCACATTGAACTTGCGGCCGACGAAAAAGGGAAAATCACCGCCGTTCGAGTTCGCATCATCGGCGACATGGGCGCCTATCTGCAACTCGTGACACCGGGTGTGCCGATTCTCGGCGCATTCTTGTACGCGGGCGTCTACGACATACCCAAGGCCTACGACTTCAGTTGCACATCGGTGTTCACGAACTTGACGCCGACCGACGCATATCGCGGCGCGGGGCGACCCGAGGCGACTTATGCGATCGAATCCGCGATCGAGGCGTTGGCGCGCGAGATGAAGATCGATTCGTTCGAATTGCGCAAGCGCAACTACATCAAGAAAGAGCAGTTTCCGTACACGGCGTTCAGCGGCCTGGTCTACGACTCGGGCGATCACCTGAGCGCGGCCGAAAAAGCGGCGAAACTCACGGACATCGCGGGCGTGCGGGCGCAACAGAAAAAACAGAACGTGCCCGGGGCGACCAAACTGCTCGGCGTCGGAATGACCTCGTATTTCGAAATGTGCGGTCTGGCGCCGTCACGAGTGTTGGCGTCGCTCAACTACAGCGCCGGAGGTTGGGAAGCGGCTACGGTTCGCGTTCTGCCGACGAACAAGGTGCAGGTAATTACCGGCACATCACCCCACGGTCAAGGACATGAGACCAGTTGGGCGATGATCGCCGCGGAAAAGCTCGGCGTCGCACCCGAAGATGTGGACGTGTTGCACAGCGACACCGCCATTTCGGCGCTCGGCCTCGACACCTACGGCTCGCGAAGTTTGCCCGTGGGTGGTGTGGCGATCGCGATGGCGTGCGACAAAGTGATCGAGAAAGCGAAGACGATCGCCGCGCACCAACTTGAATGCGCCGCCGAAGACCTGCAGTTCGTGGGCGGAACTTTCAGCGTGAAGGGCTCGCCTGATCGCGCGTTGCCGCTCGCGGCAATCGCCTTTGGTGCCTTCACCGCGCACAACCTGCCCGAGGGTTGCGAACCCAACCTCGAGGCCCAGGTCTCGTATGATCCGCCGAACTTCTCGTGGCCGTTCGGCACGCACATGTGCGTGGTCGAGGTCGACACCGAAACCGGCGCCGTGGAAATTCTGAAGTACATCGCGGTGGACGATTGCGGAAATCAAATTAATCCGCTGATCGTCGAAGGTCAGGTGCACGGTGGCGTGGTGCAAGGCATCGCCCAGGCGTTGTTCGAGGAGGCCGTCTACGACAGCGACGGCAACCTGAAGACTTCGACCCTCGCCGAATATCTCGTGCCGGCCGCGTGCGATGTGCCGCCGATCACCACGGCGCACACGACGACACCGTCGCCAACCAACCAACTCGGGGTGAAAGGCATCGGCGAGGCGGGCACCATCGGTGCGGCCCCGACCGTGATCAACGCGATCATCGACGCCCTCTCGAGTTTGGGCGTCAAGTCGATGGCGATGCCGGCATCGCCGCAGACGGTGTGGAAAACGATTCAAGCAGCCCGTGGAGGTAAGAAATGATTCCAGCAGCATTCGACTACAAGCGGGCATCTTCGGCCGCCGAGGCGATCTCGCTCGTCGGCCAATATGGCAGCGACGCGAAGTTTCTGGCGGGCGGTCACAGTTTGTTGCCGCTGATGAAACTGCGCCTCGCCCAACCGGCGATGCTGATCGACATCGGTCGCGTCAAGGATCTCTCATACATCAAAGACGCGGGCAAACACATCGCAATCGGTGCGTTGACCCGACACATGGATGTCGAGACCTCGAAGGTTCTGCACGAACACGCGCCGCTTCTGAGCCATGCCGCCGCCCATGTGGGTGACTCTCAGGTGCGACACCGTGGCACGATCGGTGGCTCGATCGCCCATGCCGACCCGGCCAGCGATCTGCCCGCGACGACCCTCGCCCTTGGCGCGACTTATGTCGTGCAAGGACCGAAGGGGCAGCGCGAAATCGCCGCCGCGAAATTTTTCAAGGGTTTCCTCGAAAGCGATCTCGCCGCCGACGAAATGTTGGTCGAAATTCGTGTGCCGAAAATGCAGGGCGCGGGTTGGAGCTTTCAAAAGTTCAATCGTCGAGCCCAAGACTGGGCGATCGTCGGCGTGGCCGCATGGCGACGCAAGAATGAGGCCGGGGTCGCGCTCGTGAACATGGGCTCGACGCCGATTTTGGCGACCAGCGTCGCCGGAGCTTTGGCCAAAGGCGCCTCTGTTGGCGACGCGGCGGCGTTGGCATCTAACGAGGCCGACCCGCAGAGCGACCTGAACGCGTCGACCGAGTATCGCAAACACTTGGCGAGTGTTCTGGTGCGTCGGGCGCTCGAAGACGCCTCGAAATAGGTCGCGCTAAAACTCGATCTGCGCGGCCGAACGGGTCGCGATATATGGCTTGAAATATTTGGCGCGAATCTCGTTGTGCAACGGGCTCTCGTCGTAGACCCGCCAACCCGCGACATCGTCGAAAGTCGCGGCGATCAAATAATTTGCGTTGGACGCGGCCGATACGCCCAAGTCTGGACCGCAGTGATAACTGCGCACGGTCGGTATCTGTTCGACCATCTCGTGCAGAACTTTGGTGATTGTCTCGGCGTAATTCGCGGGCACTTGGTCGTTCCAGGTGATCGCGACGACATGCTGCAGCATCAGATCAAGCCTTGATAGGCGCCGCCGTCGACCTGCAGATTCGCGCCGGTGATGAACTTGGCCGACTCACCGCACAAGAATGCGACGACATTGCCGAAATCTTTCGGGTCGCCGACGAAACCCGCGGGAATATCGAGTGCCTTGGCGTCGGGTGTCGCCCCGTAAAGCTGCCTGATTCGATCGGTGTCGTGGGTGCCGGGCTGAACCGTGTTGATCGTCACTCCGTCGCCGGCGACTTCTCGAGCCACGGTTTTCAAAAAACCCGTCAAACCCGCGCGCGCCGTGTTCGACAAAATCAGATTCGCGATCGGTTGTCGCACGGCGATCGAGGTGATCGCCACGACCCTTCCCCACTTGCGCTGTTGCATCTGCGGAACCGCGAGTTTCGTCATCGCGATCATCGACATGAGACCGTTTGCCAACGCCTTGTCGTAGCCGTCTAGATCGGTGCCCGCGAAATTGCCGGCCGGCGGACCCCCGCTGTTCAAAACCAAAATGTCGAGTCGGCCGAGAATCTCGACTGCGCGGTTGACGAAACTTTCGCCGCCCGCGACAGACGACACATCGCACGAAACACCGACGCATGAATTGCCGATTTTTTTCGCGGCGTCCTCGGCGCGCTTGGCGTCTCGTCCACAGATCACGACGCGAACACCGTCGTTGGCCAAAGCCTGCGCGGTGGCAAAGCCGAGCCCTGCCGAACCCCCCGCCACGGCGGCGGTGCGACCGCTCAACCCCAAATCCATTGGTTCAAGGCTAGTTCTGCGACCCGTAGAATTAGCCGAGTTAGGTGGTGAGAAGCAATGGACCGATCGGCAATTACGCCGCGGTCGAGCGAGCGTTACCTCGATGCAATAGCCGACGCGGAGACTTTTCCGTATTGGCTCGATGACGTCGACGAACCCGACTCGAACCCCACCGCAGTTCACGACGAAGACTGCGACTTGTGCGTGGTCGGCGGCGGATTCACGGGTTTATGGACGGCGATCATCGCCAAGCAACGCGACGCGAACCGCGACGTCGTTTTGATCGAATCGCACGAGATCGGCTCGGGTGCGAGCAGTCGCAACGGCGGATTCATGGACTATTCGCTGACTCACGGCATCGCCAACGCCCAAGAGAGGTTTCCCGACGAGGTCGCGATTCTCGAACAACTCGGTCGTGAGAACTTCGCCGAGATCGAAAAAACAATTCGCGAACACGGCATCGATTGTGACTTCGAGCGAAATGGCGCGATCGAGGTAGCGAGCAGTTGGCACACCGAGAACTACATCCACGAACTTCGCGAAGACTTCAACCAACTGCGAGATTTGGGGCACGATGTCGTGTGGCTAGATCGAGAGGCGATGCGCAACGAAGTGCACTCGCCCGTTTTCATGGGTGGAATGTGGACGAAAGACTCGTCGGCGCTGGTCGACCCCGCCCGCCTCGCCTGGGGTTTGAAGCGCGTGGCACACAACATGGGCGTGCGAATCTACGAAGACACGCGGGCGCTCGACCTGAACGACACCAAAAAGAAAATCGAAATCAAGACTCCGTTGGCGAAAATCAAGGCGAACAACGTCGCTTTGGCGACGAACACCTTCTCGCCGCTGCTGCGACAGATGCACAAATACATCGCGCCCGTCTACGACTATTGCCTGGTCACCGAGCCCCTGACCGCAGAACAACTCGAGAGCGTGGGTTGGCGCAGTCGCCAAGGTTTGGCCGATTGCTCGAATCAGTTTCATTACTTCAGGTTGACCGCCGACAACCGAATTCTTTGGGGTGGTTACGACGCGATCTACTATTTCGGCGGAAAAATGGACAAAGAACTCGAATCGCGACCCGAAACATGGGCGATGCTCTCGAGTCAGTTCTTCACGACATTTCCGCAACTCGAAGGCGTCAAGTTTTCGCACATGTGGGGCGCGGCGATCGACACCTGCGCGCGCTACAGCGTTTTTTGGGGGACGCACCACGACAGGCGCGTCGCCTATGCGCTCGGATACACGGGCCTTGGCGTCGCGGCGTCGCGATTCGGTGGCGAGGTGATGCTCGACCTGCTCGCGCGCAACGAAACGCGCGCGACCCGAACAGATTTCGTCAAGACCAAGCCGCGGGCGTTTCCGCCCGAGCCGTTCAGGTTCATCGGCATCCAGGCCACGCGATGGTCGCTCGACTACGAAGACCGCACCGGCAAAAGAAACCTGTGGCTTCGACTGCTCGACAGGCTCGGTCTGGGTTTCGACTCGTAATCTTCTGCAGTTTGCGCTCTAGCCTGACAGCATGAGTTTGCAGTCTGTCGCCGATGTTCGCAGCGCGCTCGACGAACAGAACTATCTGGCCAGCGACGGCTTGGCCACCGCGGTTTTCTTGGCGGTGGCGCTAAACCGCCCGTTGTTGCTCGAAGGCGAGGCGGGCGTCGGCAAAACGGAACTGGCGAAAGTTCTCGCAAAGATCAGGCAGAGCGAACTTATTCGCCTGCAGTGTTACGAGGGCATCGACGCCTCGCAGGCGATGTATGACTGGGACTACTCGCGTCAGTTGTTGCACTTGCGCACCGTCGAGGCCACGGGTGAAGCCACGGTGCTTGGTGCCGACAAACTCGAGGGTCAGCTCTACAGCGAAAAGTTTCTGATTCGTCGCGCGCTGTTGCAGGCCATCGATCAAACATCGGGTGTCTCGCCGGTGCTGTTGATCGACGAAATCGATCGTGCCGACGACGAGTTCGAGGCATATTTGCTCGAAGTTTTGTCCGACTTTCAGATCACGATCCCCGAACTCGGAACCTACAAGGCAACCGTGCCTCCGTTGGTCGTGTTGACGTCGAATCGCACCCGTGACGTGCACGACGCGTTGAAGCGACGATGTCTGTACCACTGGGTTGAACACCCGAATTTCGACCGGGAAGTCGAAATCGTCAAACGACGCGTGCCCCAGGTCGCAGAAACGCTCGCCAAACAGGTCGCAGGAGCGGTCGAGGCGTTGCGCAAGATGCAGTTGTACAAGCCGCCAGGTGTCGCCGAGACGATCGACTGGGCCACCGCACTAGGTCGACTCGGCGTGGGCGAACTAGACGAGTCGGTCGTGCAGGCCACCCTTGGCACCGTGCTCAAATATCGCGAAGACCACGATCGCGTGCGCGACAACGGTGTCGCCAACCTCGTCAAACAAGCCTTTGAACGGGGCTTGTACAGCAACTGATGTCGACACCGTCACCTGCCCACAAAATGGCGGTGACTTTCGCCCGCATTCTGCGTGGAGCAGGCGTCGATGTGCCTCTCGACTCGGTGATCGTCTTTGTCGGGGCGTTGAGCCGAGTTGGTCTCGACAATCGCGACGATGTCTATTGGGCCGCATACTCGACATTGATCCGTCGCCACGAGGACACCTCGATATTTGATCGTGCGTTCGCCGTGTTTTGGGAGCAGTTGATCCAGATCGATGACGCCGAACAAATTCAAGAAACCGAGTCTGTGACGCTGCTCGTCGACAGCGACGATGAACAAGACGACAAGTCGGGTGCCGACACGATCGAAGATGAGAACACGATCGCCCTGCGGTTTTCAAGCATCGAGACGCTTCGCGAGAAAGATTTTGCCGCCTACTCAGAGAGCGAATTGCGCGAGGCCGAACAGTTCATGACGAGTCTGCGGCTGGCGGGCCCACCGAAACGATCACTGCGGCTTCAACAGACGAACCACTCGGCCAGGCGACAAGACATTCGGCGCACGATGCGCGCGGCGCTGCAGAACGACCGTGAACCAATCGAACGATTCTGGCGCGAACCGAGCACGAGGCTTCGTCGACTGGTCGTTCTGCTCGACGTCTCGGGATCGATGGAGCCTTATGCGCGCGCCTTGTTGCGATTCATGCATGCCGCCGTGGTCGGTCGCCAAAGAGTCGAGGCTTTCACTCTCGGTACCCGATTGACGCGCATCACCAAAGAACTCGCCAATCGTGACCCAGACCGCGCCCTCGCGCGAACCTCGGCCCAAGTCTCAGATTGGAGCGGCGGCACTCGCCTCGGCGAATGCCTGCAAAATTTCAACGACAACTGGGGCGTCGGCGGCATGGCCCGCGGTTCGATTTTTGTGATCCTCTCCGACGGCTGGGATCGGGGCGACCCGCACGCGTTGGCCGCGCAAATGGCGCGCCTCAAACGGGTCGCGTTCAGGGTGATCTGGGTGAACCCACTGAAAGTCAGCCCTGGTTATGCGCCCCTCGCCCGTGGCATGGCCGCGGCGATGCCCTACATTGATGACTTCGTCGAAGGGCACTCGCTCGAGGCGTTGCGCGAATTGACCGAGGTCATTTCGCGCGAGTCGAACAGTTCGCGAAGGGCGGTCAGTCATGCGTGAGATTTTGGGCGACATCGACCGCTGGCGTTCGCAGAACAAACGCATCGCCGTGGCGCGCGTGATCGATATCGAAGGTTCCGGCCCGCGCGACCCGGGTGCGGCGATGGCGGTGAACGAAGACGGCGAGGTTTGCGGTTCGGTTTCGGGCGGGTGTGTCGAGGGTGCCGTCGTCACCGAGGCGCTCGAGATTTTGCAGTCGAACAGCCAGGGGCGACTCGTCAAGTTCGGCTACTCAGACGACGAGGCGTTCGCCGTCGGTTTGACCTGTGGGGGCGTCGTGCATCTGTTCATTCAGCCGTTGAACTGGTGATCGAACTGACTCTCAAACTTATGACTGCCGAACGATGATCTACGCAGCGCTCGCCGAACGAATTCGCGGCAACAAGCCGACCGTGCTGCTCACGGTGATCGACGGACCAAACACCGGCTCGACGCTTCTGGTGTCGCCCGATCAAAAAAAGTTTCCGACGCTCGGCACTTTGGGTGACGAAGAACTCGATCGTGTCGCCGCGCGCGACGCACTCGGCGAACTCGAGGCGGGTCGCACCAGCGTGCGAAATTACGGACCCTCTGGCCAGGTGACGCCCGAAGACCTGGTCGGCACGCCGACAGTGCGGATTTTCGTCGAATCTTTTTCGCCGCCACCGCAGATGATCATCTTTGGTGCGGTCGATTTCACCGCCGCGCTCGCCCGCGTGGCGAAAGTTCTCGGCTATTACGTGACCGTCTGCGACGCTCGCGAGGTGTTCGCCACCAAGCGAAGGTTTCCGATGGCCGATGAAGTCATCGTCACATGGCCGACACCCGTGCTCGCAGAACGAGGCCCCGACCTCGGCGCGCGCGACGCCGTTTGCATCCTCACCCATGATCCAAAATTCGACGTGCCGGCGATACAGGGCGCGCTCGCGACGGCGGTTGGTTACATCGGCGTGATGGGAAGTCGAAAAACGCACGCCAAACGACTCGAGCGACTCGCCGAGGTCGGCATCACGAAGCCAGCCGACTTGGCGCGACTGATGTCGCCGATCGGTCTAGACATCGGTTCGCGAACACCCGAAGAAACTGCGATCTCGATCTGCGCCGAGATCATCGGCAAACGGGTCGGTCGCAACGTGCCTTCGTTGGCCAACACAAGCGGGCCAATTCACAGATAATTTCTGCCGAGAAGTTACGGATTCGGGTCGACCCAACGCATCCATTTCACGCGCGTCTCGTCGATCTTGTGCACCTCAACGCTTCGGCCGTTGCGCGGCGCTTGAATAACGACGTTTTCGACGCCAAGCGACATCGAGATGTGACCCGGATACCAGGCCAAGTCGCCCACCTGCACCTCGTCGCTTTGCACACGCTCGCTGAACGAATATTGCTGCTGCGAACCGCGCGGTATCGCCAAACCGACGGTGTTCCAAGCGAATTTGATCAGCGCCGAACAATCAAGGGCGACGCCGGGCTCGTCGGCATTCGTTTTGTATGGCACGCCCAGTTGGGTGAGCGCCGCGAACAACACCCGTTGACGCTCGATGCCTGCGTCGAGCCAGGCTTGCTCTAGCGCGACTTTGTCGATTTCGAGATGTTCGGCGACGATGATCGCGATATTTTTCAGCCATCGTGCGGCGACATCGCGTTGTTCACGCTGTCTAATTTGGTCGGCCGACCTCAAGGCCTCGAGGGCGAACTGTGCCTGCTTGGCGACCCACGCCGACTCGATCGCCGGCATCGGTTTGGCGGCGACTGGCTCGACCGAAAACGGCCCACGGTCAAAAGAGAGCCCGAACGAAAGCACCAGCGCGCTCAAGAGGATACGAACGCCGAGCACGGCAGATCTGCGACAATACGAAACTTGGGGGTTCATAATGGGGAGGGTTGGCGTCAAACTAATTGAGCCGTGTAACAGGGTATCCAAACAAAGTCGCATCTGAAACCTGCCCGATTAAAATCGGCGCATGGCATTGTCGAAGCAATATCTGGCGAAAAAATGTGCCTCGCAACAAAAATTAGTGGCGAAACAATTGCGCAAGCAGAGAGTGAAACTTGATTTGAGTCAGGACGAACTCGCCCAACGCGCCGGCATCGAAAGAAAAACAGTCAATCGAATCGAGAACGGCCACTTCTCGCCGACACTCGAAACACTCACGCGGTTGTGCCTCGTGCTCAAAATCTCCCCAAGTACTCTCTTTGGCAGTGGTCGCCGCGCAAAAAAATAGACAAACTGCAACCGCGATTCTGCTTGCTGCAGGCGGTGGCTCGAGATTTTCCGGCACGAAACACAAGTTGTTGACGGTCATCAACGGTCGAAGCATTTTTTCTTGGTCGCTGCAACATTTGATCGAGGCGAATTTTAAGCACGTGGTCGTAGTAACAGGTGCGGTCGACTTGTCGGCTCAAATCGCGACTGCTGATACCGCGACGCAAGACATCGCCGTGATGCACAACCCCGATTGGCAATTGGGCATGGCTTCGAGTCTGCAGTGCGGAATCGCTCGAGCCCAGCAACTTGGCGCCGAATCGGTCGTGGTCGGTCTGGCCGACCAACCGGCGATTCTCCCGTCGGCATGGCGAAAAGTTGGCGCCTCGAACGCCCCGCTGGCGATCGCCACCTACAACGGAGTGCGCGGAAACCCGGTGCGATTGCACGCCGAGATCTGGCCGCTATTGCCGACGACGGGCGATGAGGGGGCGCGATCCCTTTTCAAATCTCATCGCGATTTGGTCGAAGAGATCGCTTGCGAGGGCTCGGCGCAAGATCTCGACACGACCGAAGATCTCGACCTGCTGACAAAGTTGCTCGGCGCATGAACCGGCGATGATCCGCAAATGACGCGACCGACGCTGCAAGACATCACGCGCGTAACCGAGTTGCTTGGTCGCAAGCCCCAAGGCGACTTTGAGGTCGCATTGCGCGGTTCAGATGGCGACATCATCGTCGTCAAGAACGCCCCGTTGCTGTTCGACGGCACGCCGATGCCGACACGATATTGGTTGGTCGGCGTGAAAGAGAACGTCGCGGTGAGTCGCCTCGAGTCTGCAGGCTGCATTGACCAAGCCGAACGAGAGGTCGACCCCGAAGAATTGCGTCTGACCCACCAGAGATATGCCGACGAGCGCGACGGCGCGATTTCGCCGAGCCATGTCGGCCCCCGACCATATGGCGGCGTCGCCGGCACCAGGGTCGGTGTGAAATGTTTGCACGCCCACTACGCCAATTGGTTGGTGAACAAAAGCGACGTCGTCGGCGCATGGGTCGACAAGCGACTTCGGCAGGATCAGCGACCCTAACTAGTCTGCTCTGATGGTGGGCAAAAACTTCGCGGCGATCGATATCGGCAGCAACTCGACGAACTTGTTGGTCGCCGATCAAGACGGAGCCACCGTGCATCGCGTCGTGACCACCACTCGACTCGGCAAAGACCTCGGCAAGACCGGCATGTTGAGCACCGAATCGATCGAACGAACTTTGCAATGTCTCGGTGAATATCAGCGTTTGATGGCGAGCAACGATGTCATCGCGACACGAGCCGTCGCCACTGCGGCGTGTCGGGCGGCAAGGAATACCGGTGATTTCTTTTCGGCGGCGAAAAAAATTATTGGCATCGAACCCGAGTTGATCTCCGGAGAGTCCGAGGGTGCGCTGTCGTTTCTCGGCGCCACCGGGGCGTTCGCCGAGAAAACAGCCACGCTGGTCGTCGACATCGGCGGCGCCTCGACCGAGCTGATGGTCGGGGCCGAAAGCCTGGAATTTTCGGTGAGTTTGCCGTTTGGCGCCGTCAGCGTCACCGAGTCGGAGTTGCATCGTGATCCGCCACGACCCGAAGAGTTGACGAACGCGATTTCGATGGTTTCCGATGCGGTCGACGATGTGGCGCACAATTATCCGCTGATTCGCTCGGTTGACCGAGTGATTGGCGTGGCGGGCACGATCGTCACGGTTGGCGCGGTCGAGGTCGGTCAGCGAGTTTTCAACCCAGATGCGCTGCACGCTCTGCGTCTCGGGCGCGACGCCGTCGAGGATGTTTTTCGAACCCTGGCCACCGAGTCGCTGGCAGATCGCGTGCACAACCCCGGACTGCCCCGTGATCGCGCCGACATCATCGTCGGTGGATGCTGCGTGCTCGTGGCGATTTTGCGACGCCTGCAGATTTCTGAAATCGTCGTCAGTCAGCACAATCTGCTCGATGGTCTAATCTCTGAGATGAGAAAAAAGTTTTCGTGAGTCATCTTTCATCTTCTTCGCCGAAACGGTTCATGCACCCGGCCGGTGCGCCAGTCGCACCGCCGCGACTTTACGGCGCGCGGGTGATGCTTCGGCCCCTCGTCGCCCATGATTTCGAGGCATGGAGCGAGGTGCGCCTGCGCAACATCGATTGGCTGACGGTCTGGGAGCCACGCCGATCCGAGTTTCTGGCCGACCCCGCGACAGACCGCGACGCATTCGAGCGGCGCTGCGTGGCACGCGATCGCGAACGGCAAAACGGCACGGCGTATGCGCTCGGCTTGTTCTTCAACAATTTTCTGGTCGGCGAGGTGAACATCAACAATGTCGTGCGTGGCGCGATGCAAATGGGCACGATCGGCTATTGGATCGATCGCAAGCACGCCGGCAACGGGTACGTGGCCGAGGGTGTCGCGGCGATCATGCAGTTCGCGTTCGACGACCTCAAACTGCATCGGCTCGAGGTCTGCATCATTCCGCGCAACACCAACAGCAAGCGCGTCGTCGAAAAACTTAACCTGCGCTACGAGGGTTTGTCGGAGCGGTTCCTCGAGATCAACGGCGTCTGGGAAGACCACCTGCGCTTTGCGATCACCGCCGAAGAGTGGCACGAACGCCGCGACACCCTCTCCCGCCAATGGCTCATGGCGAAAAAATAAGTTTTATTTTTTGATTTTGGCTTGGAGGGCGGCGAGGCGCTCGGCGAACCAGGGTTGCTTGGTCGTCCAAACTTGGGGCTCGAGTTCTTTGGCCACCGCCTGCTCGTGGGTCTGGACATTGGCCATTTCTTGGATCGTGCGCTTGGTGAGAACGGCCAGTTCGCGCGGGGCGCTCGCCGCGCGCCGAGCCATCGTGTGGGCCGCCGACATCAACTCGCCGTCGGGCACGCATTTGTAGACCAGACCAACTCGTGCCGCCTCGGCGCCGTCAAGAATCTCGCCGAAAATCACCGCCGCCATGGTGGCTTGCGGGCCGGCGATGTTTCGAAACATCCAAGTGTGACCACCGCCGGGGTGAAGACCGATCTGCAAAAATCGCGTGTCGAACTTGGCACGCTCGGCGGCGATGCGCACATCGCAACAAAGCGCGAGGTTCATGCCCGCACCCACGGCCGCGCCGTTGACTGCGGCGATCGTCGGCAACGGCGTTCTGGCGACGCGCAAAAAACCCTCGTAGATCTTGGTCAACGACTTGCCGTCGGCTTCGGCCAGGTTTCCCAGGTTCGCCCCGGCGCAGAACGCGGGTGGCGCACCCGTGACGATCAACGCGCCGACTTTCTGATCGCCCTCGATTTCATCCATCGCCGCCGTGATGTCGGCGACCATTTCGAGAGTCATCGTGTTGCGTTCGGCGGGATTATTCAGCGTCAAAATAGCCACACCCTCGCGGCGCTCGACCTGCACAAGACCCATGAGCATTTAGTTTGTCATATTGTTAGCGTGATCACCGCATGTTGGACCATGTCTTCAGCGACGCGATAAGCGCCCTGCGCGACGCGTTCTCGAACTCGTTTCTCGAGCGTCAGGCGTTCGATGAACACTTTCAATCCGATGTTCTGCTCGGCGACCTGGTTTGGCAGACGAGTTACGGTCTGCCCGGCGAGGGCCGCCCACCGCGGGTGATCGCCCTCGTGACGCTGACCTGGCCGAGTTGGAGTCAGGCCGTTTATCGCACCTGGTATACCGACGAGACATTTCACGAATCACCCGAAATCGAAATGGAGATCGTGTTCAGGGTGCAGCGACTCTCGACGCAGCCCGAGGCGAGTCAAGTCGAGACGATCGTGCCCGTGAAGAGCCCGCAAATCGGGCACGGGCAACTCGAGCGCGAGGGCATCACGATCGAGATAAACCATCCGTCACAAAACCCCGACTCGAACGACAGACAAACCGATTTCGCGATCGAAGTCACGTATCAGGGCAATTACGAACTGGCCGAGCAGACGCTGCAAGACGGCACGAGCAAATTGCTCGACGACAACTTCGGAAGTCTCGGCAGTTGGATCGCCTCTACCCTGGTCAAACTCGGCGACCTGAAACTCGCCTACCTGCCCGCCGACGAAAACTGACGACTCGACCTACAACAGGTCTTTCGGCACCACCGTAGAGAGTTGCACGATCGGTCGGGGGCCCATGTGGGTGATCACCTCTGAAGCGACGATCGACCCGATCTTGCCGCACTGCTCGATCGGTTTGCCCCGCACGAATCCATAAAGAAAACCCGCCGCATACATGTCGCCCGCACCCGTGGCGTCGACAACGCTGTCGACGGGCTCGGCATCGATGATCACGACCTCGTCGCCGTCGATCACAACCGAACCGTGCTCGTTGCGTGTCACCGCGGCGAATTCGCAATTCTCGCGCAATTTGTGCAGCCCGTCGTTGATCGATCTCACCTGATAAAGCGACTTCAATTCGTCTTCGTTGGCGAACAAAACGTCGATGTCGTTCTTCACCAACGACAAAAAGTCGTCACGATGGCGATCGACGCAAAAAGAGTCGGACAACGTGAGCGCGACCTTGCGACCCGCCGCATGGGCATATTCGGCCGCCGTGCGAAAGGCGTCTTTTGCGGCGTCTTTGTCGAACAAGTAGCCCTCGAGCAACACGACCGCGGCGCTTTGCACGGCCTCTTTCGAGATATCGGCAGGCTCGAGCAGCGAGGCCGCCCCGAGAAAAGTGTTCATCGTGCGGTTTCCGTCGGGGGTGACGACGATCAGGCAGCGACCCGTGTCTTCGGTCGTGCTGTTCGCACCCGGAAAAAAACTCACGCCAACCGACGACATGTCGCGGGCAAACGCCTGACCAAGTCGGTCGGCCGAAATCTTGCCGATAAAACCGGCCCGACCACGCAGGCTGGCCAGACCGTAGGCGGTGTTGGCGGCTGAACCACCGCTCACCTCGGTGCGCGAATTCACGAGCGAATGCAGATGCTTCGAGCGTTTGATGTCGACAAGATTCATCGAACCTTTGACGATCTTCTCGCGCACGAGAAAACCCTCGTCGACGGTGGCCAACACATCGACCAGGGCGTTTCCGATGGTCAACGCGTCAAGGCTTACTCCCGCTTGATTCGTTAGGTCGGTGGGTGGCACGCGTTCTTAACTTTGGCGACTTACCGCGCTGAGCTCGCCCTTGGCGAGTCGTTGCTGCAATTCTCGTTTCAAGAATTTGCCCGCGGCGTTGCGCGGCAAAGGTTCGCTCATCACGATGACGTGTGCCGGCACCTTGAACGCGGCGATCTTGCCGTCCAAAAACTTCCACAGGTCTTTGGGATCAAGCACCGCCCCCGCCTTGGCCAGAATCGCGACGCCAACTTCTTCACCCAGTCGTTCGTGGGGCACGCCGAAAACCGCGGCTTCGTGCACCGACGGATGGTCGTAGATCGCGCTCTCGACTTCGGCACCGTAGATGTTTTCTCCCGCGCGAAGAATCATGTCTTTGACGCGATCCTCGACATATACGAAACCTTCGGCGTCCAATCGACCGATGTCGCCCGATCGCAACCATCCGTCGACGATCGTCTCGGCGGTGGCGTCGGGGCGATTCCAGTAGCCACGAATCAGCATCGGGCCGAAGAACCAGATCTCGCCCGCCTCGCCGGTGGGCACGGGTTTCAGGTTTTCGTCGCGAACCTCGACCCGCATCGGCAACACCGCACGACCGGTGCTGGTCGGGTGCGCCAAATAATCGGAGCCAGTAATGCCCGGACCAAAGGCGTTCGTTTCGGTCATGCCATAACCAAGTTGCGGACTGCCGTTTTTGACTTTGTTGTTGACTTTGCCGACCAACGAAGTCGGTGACGGTGCGCCACCCCCGCCCACCGCGCGCAGGCTGGATGTGTCGTATTTGTCGAACACGGGCGAGTTGACGAGATCCCAACTCTGGGTCGGCACGCCGACGAAGTTCGTGATCTTTTCGCGCTCGATGATCTCGAGCGCTTTTTCTACATCCCATTTGTACATGATCACCAGTTTCAGGCCGGCGATGAAACAACTCATCATCACGGGCACGCAACCCGTGACGTGGAACAGCGGCACGATCAAAATGAACGACAGCGGAACCTCGGGGTCTTTGACCTCTTTGAGTTTCACGCCCGCCAAATTCAGCACGGAGTTGCGCGAGGCGAAACCCATCAATGCCGAGATGATCGCGCGGTGGGTCGACACCGCACCCTTGGGTCGGCCCGTCGTGCCCGATGTGTAAAGAATCGTCGCGTCGTCATCGGGTTGAATGTCGACAACCGGACATTTTTGCTTGGCCTCGAGAAACGGCGCGAGCGCGTCTTGCCACTTGTCGACGCCCTGAGGCAACGGCTTTTCGGCGCGCACCACCAAAACTTTTACGCCGAGTTTCTGGCAACTGGCATGGGCGATATCGAATCGCTGTTGGTCGCAGATCAGCACTTTGGCGCCCGAATCTTGCAGCGCGAAATCCATCTCGTCCTCGACCCACCACGAGTTCATCGACACCGAAACACCGCCCGCCGAAATGATCGCGGCGAACGACATCACCCATTCGGGATAATTGCGCATCGCGATCGCGACCCTGTCGCCTTTTTTGATGCCGTAACCACCGACGAGCAGGTTCGCCAAAGCGTCTATGCGATCGGACGCCTGGGTGAAATTGAAACTTTCACCCTCGTAAACCAAAAACGGCTTTTCACCGTGCCCGCGGGCGCCGCCGAACACCTGACCCAAATGTTGCGGTGCATTCTTGAAAATTCGCGTCTTGACCCCGAGCACCTCGGCGTCGATCAACTCGAATATCTGTCCGGGTGCGGTGACCGCGAGGTTGGCTTCTTCCCAGGTCATCGCCATCGTTCACATCCTCCAATGCGGTGCGCTAAGCATTGAAATATTGTGCCACTCGGGTTGGTCGCCCACCTAACCCGCACTCGACTTGTGGAGCTGAGGGGAATTGAACCCCTGGCCTGTACATTGCGAACGTACCGCTCTGCCAACTGAGCTACAGCCCCGAAAACCTCTCAACCAACCGTTTGACCGGCGACCAACAACCTAGATGCGGTTGCGAAACTGGCGCATATAGCGGGTGCTGTCGCGCTGCATGCGAAGTTGCACCAACCAATAGCAGTAACCCAACAAACCGATCAGGCTGAGCGTGAACGCATAGACCAACACGATCGAACCGGTCGTGAACGCCAAGAACAACGAAACCACGGTCGCCGTCGCCAAACCCACCACGGTGTGCTGACGTCGTTGACGCACCAGTTCGCGCGCATAAAAACTGCCCGAAAGTCGCTGATGAGAGCGCGTGCCCTCGGGTCGCAAAATCGGGCTCGTCAGATGCGAAATATGATGCGCTTGACGCGGACGCATTTGACTTGGCGCCAACTCGCGCGACATGCCGCGCAACTGGGCCTGCGGGTGTCGCAAGTTCGTGCTTTGCAGCGACGAAAGGTTGCGGCGAAAGTTGCTCACCGACATCGTCGGCGAACTGTTTATGCGGGCGCGCACCAGCGGCGGCAAAAGAACTGCCAGCCATGCGGCACCGACGATCAAAAGAATCAACTTGCTCATGGGGTCTCCCAATTCTATTAGAGGTTCACCAGATCGCTACTCAAACCGCTCAGAGCCCTAAAAATAAAGGGATGAGGTGTGCCGCCCGCAGAACGCCCCGAGGTCACGCCTCGCGTCGATAAGTGCCCTGGCGGCCGCCCGATTTCTCCCACAGGGTGAGATCACCGATGACCATCGCCCGATCGGCGCTCTTGCACATGTCGTAAATGGTCAGAGCGGCGACCGAGCACGCGTGCAGAGCCTCCATTTCGACACCTGTTCGGTCGACGGTGTCGACTTGCGCCTCGACGGCGATGAAGTCGTCGCCGATTTCGAAATTGATGTAAACCGAGCCGACCAGCAACGGATGACACAACGGAATCATCTCGGCGGTTCGCTTCGACGCCTGAATACCCGCGACGCGGGCGACCGCGAGCACATCACCTTTTTTGACCTCGCGATTGGCGATCGCCGCGGTCGTCTCTGGCTTCATGAAAACTTTGCACCGTGCGACCGCGCGACGGTGGGTCGGTTCTTTCGGCGTGACATCGACCATGCGCGCCCGACCCAGAGGGTCGAGGTGCGAGAAATTAAGTTCAGACATGTTCAGCCACCGATCTGGCTCATCGATCTCTTCGGTCGAACGAAAGTGACGTTGCCGATGGCGTGGCCCGCCCACTTCGTGCCGACCGCCCGCTTGATCTCGTCGGCGATCGCATCGTCGGTTGCACCACCGCGCAACATCGCCCGCAAATCGAACTCGGTGGTCGAAAACAGGCAGGTTCTGAATTGACCCTCGGCCGTCAAGCGCACCCGATCACAGTCTCCGCAAAAAGGCTTCGTCACCGACGGAATCACGCCGACCGTGCCGCCGCCATCGAGGTATCGCCAACTATCGGCGGGGGCGGCGCCGCGCGCAGCCTGCTGCTCAAGCGGAAAAACCTGGTTGATTTGCGCGACGATCTCGTCTTGACCGACGACGCTGTCGGCCCGCCACTCACCTTGCGCGTCTAGCGGCATGAACTCGATGAACCTGACTTCGACCTGCTTTTCACGCCCGAATCGGGCCAACGCCAGAACCTCGTCGTCGTTGACGCCGCGCTGTATCACGGCGTTGATCTTGACCGGCGAGAAACCGGCTTGAATCGCCGCGTCGATGCCGTCGAGAACATTCGCCAGGTGGTCGCGTCGGGTGATCTTGAAGAATTTTTCGCTCTGCAGGGTGTCGAGGCTGATGTTGATGCGCTCGAGACCCGCGCTCTTCAACTCGTCGGCGAGAAGACGCAGCGTCGCCCCGTTGGTCGTCAGGGCCAAGTCGATTTTCTGGCCTGCACGCGGCGAGTCGGCACCGTCGCGCACTCTGAGCCGCGAGAGTTTTTCCACCAGCACGGGCAGATGCGCCCGCACCGTGGGTTCGCCACCCGTCAGGCGAATGCTGTCGACGTCGAACCGTTCGACACAAATCGTGGCCAGTCGATTGATCTCTTCGAATGTCAGAATCTCTTTGCGGTCGAGCCAAGCCATGCCCTCTTCGGGCATGCAGTAGGTGCAGCGAAAGTTGCAGCGATCGGTTATCGAGATGCGCAGGTCGCGAACGGTTCGACCGAAAGGGTCAATCAACTTCATAACCGAACTCCCACGAGCCGAGCCTATTGCCCGAGAAGCATCACTTCTACTTCGGCGCCCACACCCAAACCCTGCCCATCGGGCACGATCGCCAAGCCGTTGGCTTGCGCGGTGGCGGCGAGTTGATGGCTTCCCTGTGGCCCGGTGTCGCGCACATGCAGTCGTCCGTCTTCACCGAACTTGCCGAACACGCGCATGAAGTGAATCTTGCCGTCTTGTTTTCGCTTCATCGGCGCGTCGACGATCGCGCGCACGGTCGGTCGCCGAAGGTCGACGGTGTGACCCATCATCTTGCGCAGGGCCGGTCGAGCCAAAAGTTCGAAACTGATCATCGACGAGACCGGGTTGCCGGGCAGACCGAAAATCGGCACGACCCGCTGGTCGCCGGTCTTCAATTTGCCGAACGCAAACGGTTTCGCCGGTTTGATCGCCATCTGCATCCACTTCATTTCGGCGATGCGCGACAAGACGATCTTGACGACATCGAAATCGCCCTGCCCGACCCCGCCGCTCGTGACGATCGCGTCGCAGCGAGCGGCGACGTCGCGAAGAACTGCCTCGAGTTTCGTTTCATCATCGTCGATGATGCCCAGATTTATCACTTCGCACCCGGTCGCCTCGATCATCGCCGCCAGCATCGTCAAATTGCTCTCACGAATCTGGCCTGGTCGCAGCGTCGAGCCGTCGATCACCAGTTCGTCGCCGGTCGACAACATCGCCACCCGCAGTTTCGGATATGACGAGACCTCGCGAGCATTGATGCCCGCGAGCACGCCGATGCCTGCACTGTTGATCACCTCGCCCGCCCTGAACACGACGTCGCCCGCGCGAACATCCTCGCCGATCTCGCGCACCGCGTCGCCAATTTTGGCGGCCTTGTTGCAACGCACACGGCTCGCGCTCAACACCGTGGCGTCTTCGATCATCACCACCGCATCGGCCCCGCGTGGCATCGGCGCACCGGTCATGATTCGCGCCGACTGCCCCGCGCCGATTTGATACTCGGCGACATGACCGGCACCGATCACGCCGAGCACCTCGAGTTCGACGCCGGGTTTGTCGACATCTTGGGCGCGCACGGCAAAACCATCGACGGCCGTATTTGCGAACGGGGGCACGAACTCGGTGGCCACCACATCTTGGGCGACAACACGACCCGACATCAGACGACAGTCGACTTTGATCGGGGCGAGGCTCGAGCAACCACCGATCACGATTTCAGAGGCTTCGGATAAAGAAATCACATCGCTGACGGTATCGCCCGGAAAATACCTGCAGATACTGTGGTTGCGCGAACATGTCCGTTTATCAGTCTCTTTCGTCGTCGGGCCACGCGGCATCGTGGAAATCGCTCGGCCTACCCGGCACCGGGCAAGACTGCTCGGTCTCTCTGCGCTGGGAGAACGAAGGTTGGACGGCCGAGGGCTCGCTCGGCGACGACGACGCACAATTTGTCTTGCGCCTTTCGGCGGGTTGGGTGGTGCAGCAGTGCCTGCTGTTCCGCGATCTTGAAGAGCCTGATTTGTGGCTCGGCACCGACAGTCATGGTCGATGGGGCGAGGTCAACGGCGCACATCGCACAGAACTCGACGGGTGCACCGACGTCGATTTCGTAAATACGCCGTTCACGAACTGCATTCCGATTCGTCGTCTGCCGCTGCTTGTGGGTCACAGCGCGACGCTGAGTGTGGCCGTGGTCGATGTCGAAACTTTGGGCATCACAAAACAGTTGCAGCAATACACGAAAGTTGCGCCGAACACCTGGCGATATTTCAGCGGTGCATCAAACTGCGAGGTCGAGGCGAACGTCGATGAATTTGGTTTCGTGGTCGACGAACCTGATCGGTTTCGTCGCCTCGTCTAGTTCGCGCGAATAGTTTGCGCGTTTTCTTCGCGAATGGTCAGCGCGTCAGTCGGTGACGGCGGCGTAAACAAGCGAACGCAGATATTGCCGAATCGGATACGTGCTGGAAGGAATCAATTGCGTGAAGAACATCGCGCTGATTTCGTTCACGGGGTCGACCCAAAAAACCGTGCTGGCCATGCCACCCCAACCGAAAGTTCCGTTCGGGCAGGCCGATCGGGTCTTTGCCTGATCTACGACCACCGAGAATCCGAGACCAAAGCCGATGCCGTCGTAGAAGATCTCTTCGCCAAGCGGGCGACCAAAAGTCGAGATGTCGGCGTTGTTCGGCAGTTGGTTGATCACCATCATGTCGAATGTGCGCGACGAGACCAGACGAACGTCACCCGATCGACCGCGACCCTCGAGCATGCGGACGAACTTGAAATAGTCGGCCGCGGTCGAAATCAAACCCCCGCCACCCGACAAGAAAACCGGTTTGTCCAGCGAACTGTTGCCGAAGCGGCCCAATCTGAGTTTCGAGTCTTTGGCCTCGTCATAGCGGTAGAGCGACGCCATTCGCTCGTGCTTTTCTGACGGGGCGAAAAAAGCCGTGTCATGCATCGACAACGGTTCGAAAATCTCTTTTTGAAAGAACTCGTCGAGCGGCATCTTGGCGACGACCTCGATTATTCGCCCGACGATGTCGGTGGCGACGCTGTAGTTCCAACTCGAGCCGGGCTGAAAAAGCAAAGGAAGTGCCGCAAATTTGTCGCAGACCACCTCGAGCGATTCGTTGAACCCGACACCGGCCTCGAAACCCGCTCGGCGATACATGTCGTCGACGACATCGGCATACATGAAGCCGTAGGTCATGCCCGCCGTGTGCGTCAACAAGTGCCACACCCTGATCGGCTCGGTGAGCGCGTTGGTCAAGGGCTTCAAGATCGTGCCCGTGTTCCAAACCCGCGTCTCGCCGAACGACTCGATGAACTTGCTCACCGGGTCGGTGAGTTGCAACAGTCCCCGTTCGACGAGCATCATCAACGCCAACGAGGTGACGGGTTTCGTCATCGAGTAGATGCGGTACATCGTGTCATCGGTGATCGGCGTGCCGGTTTCGGAATCTTTGTGGCCGTACATTCCGAAATGGGCGACCTTGCCCTTTCGCGCCACGGCCACCGCGTAACCGGCCAATCGACCGCTGTCGACATAGCGATTGAAATGCTCGTCGATTTTTTTAAGGCGCGCCGCGTCGAGACCGACATCTTTTGCATCGATGTTCGCACCAAACTTCTCGGTCATCGAACCCAACTTTAAACTATTTGTTGAACTTTTCTTTAAGCCAAGCGTTCAACGGCGCGCCGATATCTTTGCGCTGCAGGGCGATTTCGATCACCGCGCGCAACAGACCCATCGGCGTGCCCGTGTCATAGCGCGTGATATCGCTGACGATGCCGTTCAACGAGCGTTCGGCGGCCAGCATCGCCAGGGCGTCGGTGAGTTGAATCTCAGAATTCGCGCTCGGCTTGACCTGGTCGAGTTTGTCGAAAACGGTCGGTGCAAACACATAGCGACCGATTATCACGATGTCGCTGACCGCTTCGGCAGAACTTGGTTTTTCGACGACCTGCAATATTTCGACCGAAGACTCCGCCCCGCCCGAATAACCGGCAACCTTGACATTGCCGTAGCTCGAAACTTCTGCGGGGGCGACCCGTTTCAGACCGATACTGCTCTTGCCCGTGGCTTCGAATTGGGCGACGAGCTGCTTGGTCAGCGACGCGTCGCCCATTATCTCGTCGGGCAGCATCACGATGAACGGATCTTTGCCGACTGCCTGGCGAGCGCAACCCACCGCATGACCCAAACCCAACGGCGCATCTTGATAAACGACGCTGACCGAAACTTTGTCGGTGCTGGCCGTCGCGACATAGTTTTCGATCGAAGGCTTGGTTCGGCTGGTAACGACTATCACCTGGTCGCAACCTGCCGCGATCGCCTCGTCGATGACGAACTGCAGCGCCGGCGTGTCGTATATAGGAAGCAATTCTTTCGGTGTTGCGCGGGTGGCCGGCAAAAATCGGGTTCCCATCCCCGCCGCAGGAATCACAGCAGTTCGCACAGCCACACAAGCATCCTAGAATCAAAAGCCCTATGCCGACCTATGTCTACAAGTTCATCGACTCGGGCGAGACGATCGAGATCTATCAGGCGTTCAGCGAAGAGGCGTTGACCGAGGCGCCTCATCCGTCCGACGGCAAAATGCGCAAGGTAAAAAAAGTTTTCACGCCCGTCGGCATCACTTTCAAAGGTGGGGGCTTCTACAAGACCGATTCGAGTTCGCAGTCGAATACCGGGACGAAGACCGAGAAGAACGCGGGGACGCAGACCGGGACGAACAACAAAACCACCACAGACGCGGGCGCATCTTCGCCATCAAGTTCGTCGACCGAAAGTTCATCGGGTTCGACGAGCTCGACGAGTTCATCTTCGCCAACCGCCCCGACACCGCCAACGAACACGGGCAAGACCGCGACTCCAGCCAAAAGCGAGTAAACCGCACACATGGCGCAGCCATGAAGAAGAATCTCCTCGAAGTTTGGTACGACCTGTGTCGCGATGCGGCCCGACAGAAGATTCTCGTCATCGTTCTCGCAATAATCTGCAGTCTCTTTTATCTCGTCTCGGCCGTCGCAATGCGGCCAGAAGCCAAACAACCGATCGCGCTTGGCGCATCGGCCAGCGCGGTTCCCGTCGGGTTCAGGGCTGTCGCGCTGCAGAGCGCCGGCCCGCTGCCCGAGATTCGAACCGGCGACCACGTCGATGTGATCATCGACTCGACCATCGCGCTCGAACGGGTCCTGGTTTTCGACGTCATCGACCAACCGAATCGTCAGACGACCGTCGTCTTGGCGGTGCCCGTGACCAGCACGGCGATGATCGCCAATGCCGCCGCCCTAGGCGCGGTCAGCCTGGTCTTAGTTGGCTGAACACGATCAGCAAAACTGCCGAACCCAACAAAACTCGATACACGACATACGGCGAAAAAGACTTGGTGCGCACGAGTCGCACCATCGACCACATTGCGAACCAACCCGCGACACCGCTGCTCGCGATGCCCACGATCATCGGCACCAACAACCCCTCGGGCATGCCGTCGCGCGCCAACTGGGCAAGTTTGAACGCGACCGCGCCGCCGATGATCGGCACGCTCATCAAAAATGAAAGGCGCGCCGCCGCCTCGCGAGAAAAACCCCCGAGACGCGCCGCGGTGATCGTTATTCCCGAACGCGAGGTGCCCGGATTAAGCGCGAGAATCTGCGCCGAACCGATTAGCAACGCGTCGCGCAAAGTCAGGCCGTCGACGTCGCGCTGACCCGGCGTGGCACCCGCCCGACGATCTGCCCAGACCAAAAGCAGACCAAAACCGATCAGGCTCATCGCGATCAGAACCGGTGTGCCGAGTCGATCGGTGATCGAGTCTTCGAACACCGCGCCAACCACGCCAGCCGGCAACGCCGAGGCGACCAAAAACCAGGCGCGTCTTCCCGTGGCTCGATCGATAGTCGGGGCATCGTTCGCTTTTCGATGCACCACAACTTGTAGACCTTGGCGCAGATAACCGCCCAACTCGGCACGAAGATAGACGAGCACCGCCACGAGCGTGCCGAGATGCAGCGCGGTGTCGAAAGCCTTGGCTGTGGATTGCGAATCGAAATCATTCCAGTTGAACAACCACGGCACGATCTCCAAATGGCCGCTCGATGAGATCGGCAAGAACTCGGTCAAACCTTGCACGATGCCAAGCACGATCGCGTGCCAGATCGACATCGGCTTTACGAACCGCTCATCATCACGTCGTCGATCACCAAAGTTAGACCCACCGCGCGCATCGGCAACCAGTCGATGTCGTTGCCGAGACTGACTATGTTCAGCAACATTTTCTGCAGGGTCGAGGCGATTGTAAATTCGCGAATCGGCGCGCCAAGCGTGCCGTTCGTTATCACGATGCCCGACGCGCCCGTCGAAAAGTCGCCCGAAATCGTGTTCACTCCGCTGTGCATGCCGGCCACATCTTGAATCAGCACGCCGTCGTCGATAGTGGCGATCAACTCGGCCTGCGACTTGGCACCAGGCTGAACCTGCATCGCCAGACAACCAACCCCCGGCCCGCCCGCAAAACCGCCGCGCGTCGCGTTGCCCGTGCTCTTGGTGTTCATGCGTCGCGCGCTGTAACTCGAATGCACGAACTTTTTCAGCACGCCGTTTTCGATCAACACATTGCGTCGCGCCGCCAGACCCTCGCCGTCGATGTCTGTGGCGGTATACGCCAAGGGGTTCGTCGGGTCGTCGACGAGCGTGAACTTCGCGCTTGCGACCTGCTCGTTCAGACGATCGGCGAAAAGGCTGCGGCCCTTGGCCAAGTTTTCACCGTTCAGCGCGCTCGACAAAATGCCGACGAACTGCGAGGTCACATACGGGTCGAGCACGATCGTCACTTTTTTGCTGGCGGGTTTGGTCGCACCGATCAAACGGGTCGCGCGATCGGCCGCTTCGCGGGCCGCCTTGCCCAGGTCGAACTCTTTCGGCGAGTCACCGACCGAGAAGCCGAAACCTGTCAACGCCTCGTCGCCGTCATCGGCGAGGGTCGCAACCGAGACATAACACGAGTTGCCTCGCCCGCTCTCGCGAATGCCCGTCGTGGTTGAAACAGCCGTCTCACCCCAGCCATCTTCGTAATTCGATTGCTCGGCGCGCACGCGCGGGTCGGCGGCCAACGTAAGTTTCTCCAGTTCTTTTGTGATCTCGATCTTCTTGTCGGTCGGATAATCCGCCAACTCTTGATCCCAGAACTTTTGTGGCACCTGCTGCACGCCGTCGGGCTCGGCCAAACCCGCCCACTCGTCGACAGTGCCGAACTGAATGTTGTCGCGCGCCTCGGCCAACACCTCGTCGATCGCCGTGGGCTCGAGCGTGCCCGCATATGCGAAACCGGTGCGACCCTCTTTGATGATGCGAATGCCGACGCCCTCGCTTTGCGCCGAAACAAAATGTTCGAGTTCGCCTTCATAAACACGCACTGATGTTTCGCCGCCCCGGGCGACATAGGCCTCGATCTGTTCGCCCGGTCTCGCCTGCTCGACGACCAGATCGGCAAGTTTCTGCAGATCGGGAACCTCGACGCTCATGCGGCGGTGCCACCGATTGTCATCGACCTAACTCGCAGCGTCGGTTGACCATCGCCCACAGGCACGCCTTGGCCGTCTTTGCCGCAGGTGCCCGGGTTGCCCATCGCGAAATCGTTGCCCAACAGGTCGATGTCTTTCAAGACTTCCGGACCGTTGCCGATCAAGTTGCCTTCGCGCAACGGCTCGGTAATCTCGCCGTTCTCGATCAGGTACGCCTCGGTCATGCCGAAAACAAAATCACCGCTCGCGGTGTCGACCTGACCGCCGCCAAGTTTTGCGATGTAGACGCCCTGCTTGGTGTCGCGAATGATGTCGTCGGGATCTTCTTTTCCGTTGATCACGAAGGTGTTGGTCATTCGCACCATCGGCAAGTGTTGGTAACTCTGGCGACGACCGTTGCCGCTTTGCGCGCGACCTTCTTTGCGCGCGCGCAGGTAGTCCCACATGTAGTCGGTCAAGATGCCGTCTTGAATCAGCGTGTTGCGCTGCGATGGATGCCCCTCGTCATCGATGCCGATCGCCCCCCACTCTGCGGTCATCGTGCCGTCATCGATTAGCGTCACGAGCGGCGAAGCGACGAGTTCGCCCATCTTGCCGCGGTAGACGCTGGCGCTCTTGCCGACGAGGTCTGCCTCGAGACCATGACCGCAGGCCTCGTGAAAAAGCACTCCGCCACTGCCGCGCTTGATCACCACCGGCATCGAACCCGAAGGTGCGGGCCGAGCAGAAAGTTTCGTCACGGCCTGTTTGGCGGCGCGAATCGCCAACTCTTCGACATCGTTCTCGTCGAACATCTCAAAACCGATCGTGTGACCAAGCGAGTCGTAACCGGTTTGCATTCCGCCGTCGCCGGTCGCCACCACGCTGACTCGCAACAGAGTGCGCACCTGTTCATCGGCGCTCAACACGCCGTTGCTGTTGGCCACCAAAATTCGCCGACGCGAGTCGCCGTAGCCCGCCGAAACCTGCACGATCGCGGGGTTGACGCCACGAGCCGCCGCGTCGACACGTTTGAGCAATTCGACTTTCCGCGACTTTTCGACGCCATCGGGAGAAATCTTCACTTCGTTGACGGGGTGACGCGTCAACGACCCGAGTTGAACCTTGTTCACGCCGCCGCCACCTTGTTTGGCCGCCAGCGCGGCCGCTTTGGCCGCGGCGATCAGACCCTTTTCTGAAAGATCAGATGTGTGGGCGAAACCCGTCGTCTCGCCGGAGACCACCCGTATGCCGGCGCCACGATCGCGACCCGATGTGACCTGCTCGACTTTGCCGTCGTCGAGACCCGCCGAGGTCGAGCGCTTGTCTTCAATGTAGACCTCAGAAAACTCGGCCCCGGTGCCGCGACCCGCCGCCAGAACCTTCTCTAAAACATCGGGGCTGACCAGCGGTTCGTGGGTTTGGGTTTTTGGCATCCCCTCAGCCTAGGCGTGGTCAATCTGTCGCAACTATTGCGGTCGTAATCTTGAGACGTGGAAGCCGACACAAACACGCCGAAAAAAACAGGGCGACGCCCCGCCCTGCCCGTCGACTTCGAACATCGAATGGTGTGGTGGAAAGAAGTCTTGATCTTCGGGATTTTTTATTCGGTCTACACCCTGATCCGCAACCAGTTTGGTTCGACTCTCGTCGAGGGCGTGTCGGTGCCGAACCACTCGTTCACCAACGCGATTCGCATAATCGAGTTCGAAAGGTTCATCGGTCTTTATCATGAAGAGACTTTGCAAGACTGGTTCTTGCCGCATGTCTGGTTCATCAAAACGATGAACGTCTACTACGGCACCGCCCATTTCTTTGTGACGCTCGGCGTCTTCATCGCTCTATACGTGTTTCGGCCCGGCGTTTTTGCTCAGTGGCGAAACACGCTCGCAGTGATGACCGCACTGGCGATCATCGGTTTTTCTTTGTTTCCGTTGATGCCGCCCCGACTTCTCGACGCACCGTGCCCCGACGCGGGTTACGGGGCGAGTTGCATCGAGAGCGAACTTCGCAATCGAAACGGTGCCGAAAATTTCGGCTTCGTCGACACGATCAAAGAGTTTGGCGGGCCGTGGGCTTTCGACAGCGGTGCGGGCAGCAAACTGACGAATCAATACGCGGCGATGCCGTCGCTGCACATTGGTTGGGCGACATGGTGCGCGTTCGCGCTCTGGCCGATCGCCAGAAAATTGTGGATGCGACTCGCGTTGCTGATTTACCCCACTGTGACCATGTTGTGCATCATCGTCACCGGCAACCATTTTTGGATGGATGGCGTCGGCGGAATACTCGCTTTCGCTGTGGCATATTTCATCGGCACCGAACTGCACTACTTCAACCACCGCCGACTGATGGCCAGACTCGTTGAGGCCCAAACAACCGCTCGGGACTAGCGTTGAGGGCGTTATGGCGCTCTCCGACATTCGCCAGCCCAGCGATCTCGCAAATCTCAGCTTCGAACAACTCGCCGAATTGGCCGTCGAGATTCGCGAGTTCATCATCGATGCGGTGGCCAAGAACAGCGGACATCTCGGCTCGAATCTCGGCGCCGTTGAACTGACCCTGGCTCTTCATCGTGTGTTCGAGTCTCCGCGCGACGCGATTTTGTGGGACACAGGCCACCAGGCCTATGTGCACAAGATCGTCACGGGCCGCCGCGTTGGCTTCAACAATCTGCGCCAAGCGGGCGGACTTTCGGGCTACCCGAGCCGCGAAGAAAGCGTGCATGACTTCATCGAAAACAGCCACGCGTCAACGGTGCTGAGTTACGCCTATGGTCTCGCGGTTGCCAGGGACCAAAGCACCAAACCCGATCATCGGCATATCGTCGCGGTGATCGGCGACGGCTCGCTCACGGGCGGCATGGCCTACGAGGCGCTGAACAACCTCGGTCACTCGGGTCGTCGTGTGATCATCGTGCTCAACGACAACGGTCGCTCGTACGCGCCGACGATCTCCAATGTCACGAGCCCACAAAACACGAACACCGCGCCCGATGCGCTCGACGAAACCGGCGAGTTGGCCCGACCACAAGATCGCCTGACGCAGATCCTCTCGCGGGCGCTCACCGACATCAGACTCAACCCCGTCTATGTTCGACGCCAACGCAAACTCGAGAAGTTTCTCTATGATTTGCCGATCGTCGGGCCGCAAGCCGAGCGCGGAATCGAGGCGTTCAAGGCCGGCGTCCGCGAATATCTGCAACCCACCGCGTTCTTCGAGGCCCTCGGCGTTCGCTACATCGGGCCGATCGACGGTCACGATCAAAAGGCGCTCGAGCATGCGCTCAAGTCGGCGACCGCGCGCGTCGAAGAAGGCCCGCTCGTCATTCATGTGATCACGCAAAAGGGTCGGGGTTACCCGCCCGCCGAAGACGACGACGAGAAAAATCTGCACGATGCACCCGTGTTCGACCCCGTCACTGGTCCCCCAAAATCAGTGCCGACGGGCTACACGCAGGCGTTCGCCGACTCGATCATCAAGATCGCCGAACAAGATTCGCGCGTCGTGGCGATCACAGCGGCGATGCCGGGACCGACGGGCTTGTTGCCGTTTCAATCGCGATTTCCCGAGCGCTTCATCGATGTCGGCATCGCCGAGCAGCATGCCGTAACCGCCGCGGCCGGCATGGCGATGGGTGGTTTGCGTCCGGTCGTCGCGCTCTATTCGACATTTTTGAATCGCGCCTGGGATCAACTCGTCTACGACGTAGCGCTTCATCGTTTGCCCGTCGTGTTCTGCCTCGACCGCGCCGGAGTCACTGGCGACGACGGGCCGAGCCACAACGGCGTCTACGACATGGCGTTGTTGTCGAAAGTGCCGGGCATGCGATTGCTCGCGCCGTCGAGCGCGCAAGATCTGGCGCAGATGCTCGAAGATGCGATCGGTCTGGCCGATTCTGGCCCCGTGGCGATTCGCTACCCGAAAGGTCTGGCTCGTTCGGTGGGCGAACATGAGATCGGTTCTGGGCTTCAGGCGCGAAAACTTCAGGCTTCATCTGCACCGAATGTCTGCGTATTGGCGATCGGCAAAATGGTGGCGTCAGCCGAGACCGCGGTGCGCACCCTGGCAAGTCGCGGCATCGAGATCACGCTTTACGATGTTCGAAGTTGCGTGCCTGCCGACGAGAAAATGATCGCCGACGCCGCCCGCCACTGCGTCGTGGTGACGATCGAAGACGGAATTCGCGACGGTGGCATCGGAATGATGCTCGCCGACC
>VGAB01000005.1 GCA_016870935.1 Actinomycetota bacterium
TGCGTGCCACCGGCCGAAATAGCGATCGCGGTGCGTCCCGTGCCCAGAGCAACCGTCGCCAACGAGTCACCCATTTCGCCGGCGTCGTCGCCCCGATCGTCTGTGTCGCCCAAACCCAACTGCCCGTCGGTGTTCAAGCCCCAGCATTTGACTGTTCCGTTGTCGAGCAGAGCACAAGTGTGCGCAGACCCAGCGGTCAAAGCCGTGGCGGTTCGCCCCGTGCCCAATGAGACCGCCGACAACGCGTCGCCCATTTGCCCCGTGGTTCTACCCAGAGAAGTCGCCGCGCCGTAACCGAGTCGTCCGTTTGTGCCTAGCCCCCAACACTTCACCGTGTTGTTGTCGAGCAATGCGCAACTGTGCGAGGCACCCGCCACGATCATCGTCGCGGTGCGACCCGTGCCGAGGTCGATCGCCGGAAGTGCATCGCCCATCTCGCCCGCACCGTCACCCAAACTCGCGGTCGCCGATTGGCCGAGTTGCCCCGAACTGCCGAGTCCCCAACATTTGACGGTGCTGTCGTCGAGCAAGACACATGAATGCGCCGTGCCCAAGTCGAGATATCTCATGACCGCCCTGGTTTGCGTGGCGCCACCCGCGGCCGTGCTCACGCCTCCGCCAGCGAATTCGGCCAAGACCCTGTGGCTCATCAACGCACCTGCAAACACCACGAATGTCACCATGGTCAGCAACAGTTTGCGATGCATGGCGCGAGAGTACGAACTGCCGTCAGTTGGGCGTGAAACTTTGCGCCAAATTTTTCTGTCAAGCCCCCCTGACTTCCGTCAGGCGCGCGACAACAAGTACTGTGACCATCGGGCTCCCGTGAAAATCTTGCAAACCCCCGACGACCGATTCGCGAACTTGCCCGACTGGCCGTGGTCACCGAATTACACCCACGTAAACGCGCACTCGTCTGTCGACTCGACCCAACTTCGCTTGCACCACGTCGATACGGGTTCGAGTCGAACGGGCGAGACGATCTTGTGCATGCACGGCGAGCCCAGTTGGTCGTTTCTATATCGCAAGATGATCGGCAAGTTCGTCGACGCGGGTCATCGGGTCGTCGCACCAGATCTGGTCGGCTTTGGTCGCAGCGACAAACCCGCCGAAACTTCCGACTATTCATATGAAAGACATGTCGACTGGATGTCGCAGTGGTTGGTCGCCAACCAACTCGGCAATTTGACCTTGGTCTGTCAAGACTGGGGTGGCTTGATCGGTCTGCGCCTCGTGGCCGCGATGCCCGAGCGCTTCGCCCGCGTGGTTGCGGCGAACACATTTTTGAACACCGGTGAACAGCCGCCGAGCGACGCCTTCATGGCTTGGCGCAAGTACAGCCAGGAGACACCGGTGTTCAATGTCGGTGCGATCATGCAGGGCGGTTGCAAAATCAAGCCCCTCGCCGACGAGGTGCGTCGCGCCTACGACGCGCCGTTTCCCGACGAGTCTTTCAAATCTGGTGCAAGGGTGTTTCCGACGCTCGTGCCGATTTCCCCAGATGATCCCTCGGCTATTGCCAACGTCGAGGCGTGGAAGTCGCTGCGAAATTTCAGCAAGCCTTTTCTAACCGCGTTCAGCGACAGCGACCCCGTGACGGCGGGTGGCGACAAATACTTTCAGCGCGAGGTTGCTGGCTGTGCCGGGCAGGCGCACACGACGATCGCCAACGCGGCGCACTTCTTGCAAGAAGATGCGGGCGAAGAGTTCGCCACCGTCGTTAATCGTTTCATCGCTTCGACCGTCGTCAAACCGTAACCAAAAGAAAGAGAAACCAGATGAAAAATATTTTGCCCACCAAAGAACAGATAAAAGAGTTTTTGGCGATGCCGATCTCCGGGCCGATACACATGATCAACCTGCTGAAGTTTCGCGAAAAGTCGACCACAGGCACGGGCAGCGGTCAAGACTCCTACAACCAGTACGGCGCGAACGTCGTCAAGATGGTGCAAGAGCGCGGAGGTCGCGTGGTCTGGCAGGGGCGACCATACGGATTGCTGATCGGCGACGAAGAGTCAGACAAGTGGGACATGGCGGTGATCGTCGAGTATCCGAGCCGGGACGCGTTCATCGAAATGACCTCGAACCCTAAATACAAAGAGGCGCACGGCGACCGCGAAGCCGGTCTGGCCTACCAGGCCTTGATCCCCTGCAAGCCCTACGAGATTCGTTGACGGCGGTCGTCCAAGACTCGCCGAAATTTCATCGACCCAACGCCACTAGCCGAGGCTGTTGGTGATCGCCCCGCGATCGGCGCCTTGCACCAGTTTGGCGAATTTGGCCAGCACGCCACTCGTGTAACGGGGCGGGTTCGGCTTCCAATTTTTTTTGCGGGTCGCCAACTCGGTTTCGGCGACAAGCAGGTCTAGTTTCAGCGAAGGCACGTCGATCAGAATTTTGTCGCCGTCTTTGACGAATGCGATCGGTCCACCATCGGTTGCCTCGGGCGCGACATGACCGATGCAAAATCCCCAGGTGCCGCCGCTGAATCGACCGTCGGTGATCAGCGCACAGTCGCCACCGCGACCAGCACCTTTCAGCGCGCCGGTGATCGCCAGCATTTCGCGCATGCCCGGGCCGCCTTTCGGCCCCTCGTATCTGATCACGAGCACGGTTCCGGGTTTGATATCGCCCGCCATTATCGCCGCCATCGCGCCATCTTCACCGTCAAAGACACGCGCCGGACCCTCGAAGTGCATCTGGTCGGTCGAAAGACCCGCGACCTTCACGACCGCACCATTCGGCGCTAGCGAGCCGCGCAAAATATTCAGGCCACCCTCGGCATGAATCGCTTTCGACAACGGGTGAATGACCTCGCCGTCGGGCTCGGGCAAATTCATCTCGGCCAAATTTTCAGCCATCGTTTTTCCGGTCACGGTCAAAACGTCGCCGTGCAGCAAACCCGCGTCGAGAAGGTGCTTCATCACCACCGGCACGCCGCCGACGCGGTCGATGTCGGTCATGTGATATTTACCGCCAGGTTTCGTGTCGGCGATATGCGGAACTTTTGCCGCGATGCGGTTGAAGTCGTCGAGCGATAGCGGCACATCGGCCTCGTTGGCGATCGCCAAAAGATGCAAAACCGCGTTCGTGCTGCCGCCGAGGGCGTTGACAACCGCAATCGCGTTTTCGAAAGCCTTTTTGGTCATGATGTCGCGCGGATAAATGCCGAGTTGCAACAAGTTGACGACAGCCGCCCCGGCTCTTTGCGCGTCGTCGTCGCGTCGCGAGTCGATTGCTGGGGGCGATGCGCTGCCCGGCAAACTCATGCCGAGCGCCTCGGCGATGCTCGACATCGTGTTTGCGGTGAACATTCCGCCGCATGCGCCCTCGCCGGGGCATGCCTCTCGTTCGATTTCGCCGAGTTCCTCGTTCGACATCTTTCCCGCGGCGCACGCACCGATCGCTTCGAACACGGTCGTGATGTCGATGTTCTTGCCGTTGTGCACGCCGGGCAGCGTCGAACCGTTGTAAACGAAAACACTCGGCAGGTTGAGTCTCGCCGCGGCCATCAGCATCGCCGGAATGCTCTTGTCGCAGCCGGCCAAACCGACAAAACCGTCGAAGCGTTCGGCGTGCATCACGGTTTCAACGCTGTCGCAAATCACCTCACGACTTACGAGCGATGCACGCATGCCTTCGTGGCCCATGCTGATGCCGTCGCTGACGGTGATCGTGCCGAACTCGAGGGCGACACCACCTGCCTCGCGCACACCAATTTTGGCGCGAGCGGCAAGCCGCTTGAGCGAAACATTGCACGGCGTCACTTCATTCCATGAAGACGCGATCGCCACCTGCGGTTTGACCCAGTCGTCGTCACCCAAACCCACCGCGCGCAACATCGCCCGCGATGCCGCCTTTTGAATGCCGTCGGTTACGTCTCGACTTCGCGGCTTAACTTCAACTGGGGTACCTTTTGGTGATGCCACGCCGACACGCTACAACTCCACGAAACTGCCAAAAGATAGTGCTCTTTTTCAATTTGTTAGGGTAGCCTAACAATTGTTAGGGTAACCTAACAAATTAAAGAAAGACCTTTATGAAGCTTTGTAACCGATCGAATCTCAGAGTCACCTCATTTGCTTTGCTATTGGCAATGTTCAGTGCCTGCTCAGGCACCACCACAGAAACTGCAGGCTCGACGACTGCGGTTCAAACAAATGGCGAGACGATCACAATTTATAGCGGTCGCAACGAAACACTCATGTCAGCCCTGTTCACGCAATTCTCAAACGAGACTGGTGTCAAGCTCGAAGTTCGCTACGGTGATAGCGGCGAATTGGCCGCATTACTTTTGACCGAAGGCGACAAATCTCCAGCCGACATCTTCTTCGCGCAAGATGCCGGTGCACTCGGCGCCGTCGAGTCCGCCGGGTTGTTGAGCCCGCTGCCTTCAGATGTCACCGACGCCGTTGACGCGAAGTTCCGATCGAAAAATGGCAAGTGGGTTGCAACCAGTGGTCGCGCACGCGTGTTGATTTACAACCCAGATCTTGTCGCATCGCCACCGGCGTCTTTGGACGACCTGCTTGATCCTAAATTCGAGAAAAAAATTGGTTATGCACCATCTAACGCCTCGTGGCAGTCGTTCGTCACCGCATTGCGTCTCACGCGTGGGGAAGCTGGTGCGCGTGCATGGTTGACGGGTCTAGCCGCCAACAAACCGATTGCATATGAGAAGAATGGTGCGGTGAGAGACGCCGTGAACTCGGGCGAGATTTCGTTGGGGTTGATCAATCACTACTACTTATACGAATTGATTTCAAAGATCGGCGCAGACAAAGTGGTCGCGAAAAACCACTTCTTCAAAGATCAAGACGCGGGCAGTCTCGTGAATATTGCAGGCGTCGGAGTTCTGGCATCTAGCAAGAAGACTGAGGCCGCACTTTCTATGGTTCGGTATCTTCTTTCGGTGGCCGGTCAGTCGTATTTTGCGGGCAAGACATTCGAGTATCCGATGACTCCCGGTGTGATTCAATTCGTATCTCTACCCTCCCTGATGGAACTCAATTCTCCGCCGATCGACCTTGCAGACCTGAAAACAATCGAGGAAACGCAAGAACTGCTTGAAAGGGTAGGTTTGCTCACGAAGTGAGCGCAGCATAATGTCTCGAGTCTTGCGGGCACCTGTCGCGATCGTGGCGCCCGCGATGCTCGCTGGGGTTGTGGCCTTATTGCCGCTGATCTATCTAATGGACGCCAGCCTCTCGCAAGGTTTTGGCGCCGCAGTGCGCGAGATCATCGATGCGCGAACGACGATACTGCTGATCCGCACCATTTTGCTGACACTTATTGTCACCACGTTGTGCGTAATGGTCGGCACAATCAACGCTTGGTTGGTGGTTCGTTCGTCACTTCCGTTTCGACCTGTCTTGTTGATTCTGCTTGCGATGCCGCTCGCCATTCCCTCTTATCTTTCGGCGTTCGCTTGGGTCTCTTGGATCCCGACAATGAAAGGGTTTTTCGGAGCAAGCATCGTGTTGACCCTCGCTAGCTATCCATATGTGATGTTGCCTGTAGCCGCAATGTTGCGCAGCGCAGACCCGATGCTCGAAGATATCGCCCGGTCGCTCGGCGTCGGCGCGTACTCCGCAATATTGCAAGTGACGCTGAAGCAAGTTGCTCCCGCTATCTGGGCGGGTTCCTTGCTTGTCGCCTTGTATGTCGTGAGCGATTTCGGTGCCGTAGCTACGATGCGACTCGAGACATTCACCTGGGTCATCTATGGGGCATATCGCGCAGGATTCAACCCAACGCGGGCGGCCACACTCGCGCTCATGCTCGTTGCTCTGGCGTTGCTGCTGATATTGCTTGAGAAACGCCTTCGCACGCGAGTTTCGCAAAGAATCGGTTCAGGGACTGCACGCTCGACGGTGCGACGAGCGCCGCTAACAGTCGTCGCCCCGGCATCGATCATCGCGATCACATCTCTTGGTTTTGGAATTGGCGTGCCATTGATTAGTTCGATCAGGTGGGCCCGGAACGGAACTGCTACCACCGACTGGTCGGAGGTTTTCGGGACAATCATTTCTTCGTTCTGGATTGGTTTGTTGACCGGAACCGCGACCGTGCTACTTGCGTTACCTGTCGGAATTCTCTTAGCACGATTCAAGGGGCCGCTCGCCAATATCACCGAAGGCTCGGTATTCGTAACGCACTCACTACCCGGCGTCGTCGTTGCTCTGTCGGTCGTCTATCTCGGCATCAACCTCGTGCGACCGCTTTATCAACAGTTGCCGTTGCTCATTTTCGGGCAGGTAATAATCTTTTTGCCTTTGGTCGTGGGAGCGGTGCGAACATCGATTGAACAGTCGCGAATTGCTCTGGAAGATGTGTCTCGTAGTCTGGGCGTCTCGCGGATGGCAACAATTTTTCGCGTAACTATTCCGTTGGCAGTTCCCGGCATTGCCGCCGGTGGCGCGCTGGCGGTTTTGGGAGCAATGAAAGAACTTCCGACCACGCTGATACTGCGTCCGACTTCGGTAGAAACCCTTGCCACCAGTATTTGGAAACACAGCGTGGTCAGCGACTTCGGCGCCGTCGGCCCATACGCTGTAGCGCTCATGTTTCTCGCCGCACTACCCACTGCTTTACTTTCGCATGTGGCCGTTGCGAAATCTGTTAAATAGAGAGGTGCGCGATGTATCGCCGGGTACAAGAGTGAGAACCATATGACGGCGACTCTCGAACTTGAAAATGTGACACATCGCTTTGGCGAACTCACGGTGCTCGACGCAGTCAGTTTCGTTGTCGAACCTGGCACGATCACCGCGTTGCTTGGCCCTTCCGGAGAGGGCAAAACCACTTTGTTGCGAGTGATCTGCGGCTTCGAAACGCCAGAACGTGGCCGTGTCGTCGTAAATGGTCGGGATGTAGCACGCGACGGAGTCTCATTGGTTGCCGCCGAAAATCGCGGTGTCGGTCTGGTTCCACAAGAGGGAGCCTTGTTTCCACACCTAAGCGTGGCGAAAAACGTATTGTTCGGCCTGAAACAACGCCGCTCTCGCGAATCGCACGAACGGGCCAGATATCTGCTTGATCTTGTCGGTCTCACCCACTGCGCTGATAAACGCCCCGAAGAATTGTCGGGGGGAATGCAACAACGTGTCGCCTTGGCACGGGCTCTCGCACCGAACCCGTCGGTGGTTTTGCTCGACGAACCGTTTGCATCACTCGACGCCGCCTTGCGAATGAACGTGCGTGCCGAGATTATAGAAGTTTTACGTCGCTCTGGCGCGACGGCACTTTGGGTTACGCACGATCAACAGGAAGCATTGTCGTGTGCCGACTATGTGGCGGTAATGCTGAATCGTGGCATCGTACAAACGGGCACACCAGTCGAGCTCTATAGATCACCTGCCACTCAAAGCGTCGCCGAGTTCGTCGGTGAAGCAGTTCGTCTGCGCGGTCATGCAAACGGCACCAAGGTCTCATGCGCGATGGGAGAACTTCCGCTGTCACAAAATATGCACGGCGAAGTCACGGTCATCGTGCGTCCCGAGCAGATAGAACTTGACGATTTCCCGACTGCGACCTCGGCGCGTGGACAAGTGATCGCTTCACGCTTTTACGGTCACGACGGGGAAATCGATATCAAGCTTTCCAACGCTGAAATCGTCGTCGCTCGCTTGCACGCTCGACTACTGCCCAAAATCGGAGCAGAGGTTGCACTGCGAGTGACCGGTCAGGCTTTGGCTTTTTTCTGAAGCAAAGCGGTCACGGCCTTGCCATCGGCCTTGCCCTTTGAGGCCTTCATGATCGCACCGACCAGCGCCCCGAGAGCCTTCTCTTCGCCGTCGCAATATTTCTTCCACGCCCCCGGCTCGGCGGCGATCGCGGCGTCGACCATCGCCTCGAGCGCGCTCGTGTCGAGCGCCTCAAAACCGCGCTTGGTCGCCATCGCCGCGACATCTCCACCGCCGGCTTCGATCAAATCGGTGAGCAAAGTCTTGGCCTGGGTCGAGGTTACTTTTGCGTCTCGCTCGAGAATCGTCAGCGCCGCCAAGTCTTTCGCCGGCACCTTGGGCTTCGGGCCGAGTTCGGCGAACGCCTGTTGCACATAAACAATCGAGCGTCGCGGGTCGCCACCGTTGGCGACGACATCGCGAACATAGTCATCTTGACCGCGCTCGACCACGACGATCGCCGACTCACCGTTTTTGTCGACGCCACACAATTCAGCGAGCATCTCACGTCGTGCCGCGGGCAATGGCGGCAAAGCCAGACGCACCCGGTCGATCCACGATTGCTCGGGCGCGAGCGGCACCAAATCTGGCTCTAAGAAATATCTATAGTCGTCAGCGTCTTCTTTGGTGCGCAGCGTCTCGGTGCGACCAGATGCGTCGTCCCAGTGACGGGTCTCCTGGCGCACGACTCCGCCACCTTCGATCAAATCGACTTGACGGCGCGCCTCATAATCGATCGCCCGGCCCACCGAACGAATCGAGTTCACATTCTTGATCTCGCAACGCGTGCCAAATGGTGTGCCCGGTTTATGCACCGAGACATTGACGTCGCAACGCATCGAGCCCTCCTCCATTTTGGCGTCGCTAGCCCCGACGGCCAACAAGATCGCGCGCAACTCGGCGACATACTGCCGAGCTTGCTCTGATGTTCGAATGTCCGGGCGCGAAACAATCTCGACGAGCGGCACGCCCGCACGGTTGTAGTCGAGCAACGAATAGTCGCTGCCGTGAATGCGACCGGAAGACCCGCCAAAGTGGGTCGATTTGCCGGTGTCTTCCTCGAGATGGGCACGCTCGATGCCGATGCGCACATCGCCCGGCAACATCAGATAGCCGTCGACATTCAACGGATGATCGTATTGGGTGATCTGATACGCCTTCGGCAAGTCGGGATAGAAATAGTTTTTGCGATGAAACGTGCACGGTTGAATTTTGCAGTTCAAAGCCAGACCGATTCGCATCGCAAGTTCGATCGCATGCTTGTTGAGAACAGGCAAGGCACCAGGCAATCCCAGCGTTACGGGGTCGATGTTCGTGTTCGGCTCGTCACCGAAACGATTCGCACTCGCACTGAACATTTTCGTCTTCGTGGCCAACTCGACATGAACCTCGAGGCCGACCACGAGTTGCCAACCATTGGGCAGAATCGAACTTTCGCTCATGACGCCCGCTCGAGTTCTGCCGCGACTTTGAACATCGACTGCTCACCCAGTGTCGTGGCCAAAACTTGGATGCCGACCGGCATCGAGTCGGCACCCAACCCGAACGGCACGCTCATCGCGGGGTGACCGGCCAAATTGGTCGGAATCGTGAACACGTCGCACAAGTACATCGCCAACGGATTGTCGGTCTTCGAGCCGAACTTGAACGCCACCGACGGCGAAGTCGGCGTCAAGATCGCGTCGACTTTCGCATAGGCGCTGGCGAAATCATCTGCGATCAAACGGCGCACTTTCAACGCCTTGCCGTAATAGGCGTCGAAGTAACCCGCCGAAAGCGCGTAGGTGCCGAGCATGATGCGTCGCTTGACCTCTTCGCCAAAACCAGACTCTCGGGTCGCCGCATACATCGCATTCAAGTCGGGGGCGTCGACTCGGTTGCCGTAGCGAACGCCGTCGTATCGGGCCAGGTTGCTGCTCGCCTCCGCGGGCGCGATCAAGTAATAGGCGGTGAGACAATATTGCAGAGAGGGCAACTTGACATCGACGATCGTCGCGCCGGCGTCGCGCATCGCGTCAAACGCTGCTTCGAGTCGTGCAAGCACATCAGGTTCACAACCTTCAGGCAAATCAGTGACACGACCGATGCGCATGCCCTTGACGCCGTGGTCGAGAACCGAAACTAACGAGGCGGCAGGTTGCGGGATCGAAGTCGAGTCGAGCGGATCGTGACCCGCGATCACTTCGAGCAAAGTGGCGGCGTCGCGCACATCTTGCGTGAACGGCCCGATCTGGTCGAGGCTGCTGGCGAATGCAACTAGTCCATAACGCGAAACGGTGCCGTATGTCGGCTTGACACCGACCACGCCACAGAGCGCGGCCGGTTGACGAATGCTGCCACCCGTGTCACTGCCCAGCGAGGCCGCGGCAAAACCGGCGCTGACCGCGGCGGCGCTTCCTCCACTCGAGCCACCGGGCACACGAGAGACATCCAGCGGATTTTTCGTCGGGCCGAACGCCGAGTTTTCGGTGCTCGAACCCATCGCGAACTCGTCGAGATTCGTCTTGCCGACCACAACCGCGCCGGCCGCACGAAGTTTGCCGACCACCGTCGCGTCGTATGGGGGTTTCCATCCCTGAAGAATCTTCGATGAACAAGTTGTTTCAATGCCGCGCGTGCACATGTTGTCTTTGAGCGCGATCGGCACGCCGGCCAATGGGCCCGCGCTTTTGCCCGCCTTGATGTCGGCGTCGATTTTCGCCGCGTCTGTTCGAGCCTGCTCCGCGGTGACCAGATTGAAGGCGTGAATCTCGCCCTCGCGCGCCTTGATTCGGTCGAGGTGTTCTTCTAAGACACTTGTCGCCGTCAACGAACCACCGCCGACTGCGGCGACAATTTCAACCAGTTTTTTCATCGATCAAACATCGAATCCGATTGTGGGCGGCACCCTGAACCGACCGCTCTCGGCCGCGGGGGCTTGGCCCAGAACTTCTTCGCGGTTCAACGACTCGACTTCGACATCCTCACGCAAAACATTTTTGATCGGATACGGCTGGGTCATCGGCTCGACCCCCGCAAGATCTAGCGCGTCGATGTCGCGAAAATGTTCGAGCATGCCGGCGAGTTGAGCGGTCATTTTCTCGGCTTGCTCAGGGCTCAGACTCAAGCGTGCCAAACGCGAAACCTTGATCACGGTTTCCTGCGAAATCTTTTCTGTCACGGCGACAATTCTACGAGCGAATTCAGCGGGCAGAGTCGGCCGGTCAAGCCTGCTGTGATTCAGATTTCTTGCTCGAGGCCACCAGATAGATCACGGCACATGCGAACACGACGATCGATGTCCATTGATTGAAGCGCAAACCCCCGACGCTCTTGGCCGTGTCGATGCGCAACGACTCGACGAAAAATCGCAAGAACGTGTACGCCGCGACATACATCGCGAACAATGTCCCGTCTCTGTAGCGCCGCCGCCGTTCGGCCTTGATCAAACCCAGGCAGATCGCGAGACAACCGATCGACTCGTAGAGAAATGTCGGATGAAAAGTTGTTCCCGCCTCGAAGCCGGCGGCTTGCGCTTTTGCCGCCGAAACTTGCAGCGCCCATGCCAGATCGGTGGGCTTGCCGAAAAGTTCCTGGTTGAACCAGTTTCCCCAGCGGCCAATCGACTGCGCGAGCGCCAACGCCGGCGCGACGCAGGTCAGACCGGCGGCGATCGGTATCTGCTTCGACTTAGCCACGAACACGCCGGCCACGACACCGGCCGAGATGCCTCCCCAAACGCCGAGCCCGCCTTGCCAAATTTTTATCGTGTCGATCAGCCGACCATCGAACCTCTCCCAGTCGGTCAACACGTGATACAGACGCGCACCGACGATGCCGATCGGCACGGCGATCATCGCGATCGAGCCGGCATCTTCGGGTTTGCCGAGTCCGCGCTCACCGAAGCGCTTTTTCGACAACCAAACCGCGGCGACCACGGCGAGGGCGATCATCAATCCGTAGGCGTTGAACTTCAACGGGCCGATTTCGAGCGAACCAGCGGACGGACTCGGAATGACCGACAACATGATTTTTAGGTTAGTTGTTGCGCCGAAATCGCGACCCTGTTGCCGTCTCGCCGTATTTGCTGGTCTACTTAATAGGTGTCCACAGCGCGGCGCCAAATCGACTCGGCGGCGATCAGCGCGTTGGCGCCGGTCGCCGCGCTGATTCCTATTTGGCTCGTCGCAATCGCGATTCTTTGGCTTCCGTTCTGGCGTTTTACCGATGTCTCATATCCGCTGTTCGCGTTCGCGTCGTTGGCACTCGGCATCGTTCTCTTCTCGAAGTCGATGCAGCGAGTGTTTCTCGCGCGTTTGCTCGGCGCCCGCAAGCCCTCGGCAAAAGAGTCGGCGATATTGCACATGGCGTGGCGGCGCGTCGCACAGGCGAATCATGTCGACAGCGAAAGTTTCGTTCTGGCGGTGGTCGACAGCAACGAGATAAACGCTTTTGCCTCGGGCGGCCACCTGGTCGTCGTTTCGTCTTATGCGATCAACGAACTCGATGAAAACGAATTGACGGGTGTTCTCGCGCACGAATTGAGTCACCACCTCGGCTCGCATACCATCGCGTTGACCATCGCCCAATGGTTGAGCCTGCCGATACTTTTGTTGGCGCGGCTGGGCTTCAAGTTGCAGGGGTACGCCGAGCGAATCTCCAACGCATTTTCTTCTAAATTCGCCGCTCTGAAATTTTTCGGACTGCTGGTCGCCTCCGCCCTGACCGTGACCTCGTCGATGTTCGTCGCCGGTTTGCTTGTCGCCCAGGTCTTGAGCGGCGCCGTCGGCCACGCGTCAGAGTTTCAGGCTGACCATCGGGCTGTGCGCATGGGTTTCGGCAACGAACTATTGGCTGCGCTCAAACATGTCGTCGACGACGCTGAAACGGGCGACATCAGACCCGAAAACGCCCTGATTGTTTCGTCTCATCCGCCGGCGCGCGAGAGAATTTTTAACTTGAAGATCTTGCTCCGCACCGACGATCCGTTCAGGTAACCAGCAACTTCGCATGCTGCACGAGTTGGCGTCAACAAAATCTCGCCGTGGGCGAAAACTCGGCGCACTCGTCGGCGGAATGCTCGTCGGCTTCAGCCTGCCACCGTGGGGTTGGTGGCCGCTGGCGATTATCGGTCTCGTCACGTTCTTCGCGGTTTGCAACGCGGCGAACGACGCTCGCGAACATTTTGTGTTGGGCATGTTTTTTGCGGTGCCGTGGTTCAGTCTCGGCATGTCGTGGATGTGGTGGCTCACCGCGCCGGGTTTCATTTTCGTGGTTTTCTTGTTCGCCGCACTTCACGGCACCGCCGCGATCGTCGCTGGTCGGGTCGGCATCCCCGCGTTGTCTCGACCAATCGCCCATTGTTTGGCCGAGGCGTTGCGGTTCTCTATTCCATTTGGTGGCGTGCCGTTGGCCACGATTCCGATCGCTGTTTCACAAACTTGGCTGGCCGAAATCGGAAGCGTCGGTGGTCCGGTCTTGACGACTTGGTTCGTCTTTCAAACCGCGGCGACCATTCGCGCCTACCTCGATCGCCGCGAGTCGCGACTTACCGTGTTTCGTCTGACTTTGGTGCTCGGTTGCCTGATACTTTTCGCGCAGAATATCTCACCGGTCAGAAATTCCGGCGAAAACCTGCGCTTTGCAATCGTGCAGGGCGGCGGACCTCAGGGCGTGCTGGCGATTGACGCCCGCGCGCGCGACGCGGTCGACCGCCACCTGGCCGTCACAAGCACCATCGAACTCGGCGACCGACCAGACGCCGTGCTCTGGCCGGAGAATGTGATCGATGTCGCCGAATTTTCTTCGAGCGTCGAATACGACGAGGTTCTTGCCGAAGCGCGACGCTTGGACGCCGAGTTTGTGGTTGGCATCACCGAAGATGCAGGGGCAAGCAGGTTTACAAACGCCCAAGTAGTGGTTCGACCCACCGGCGAAATCAGTTCTCGTTACGACAAAGTTCGTCGCGTTCCCTTTGGTGAATATGTTCCCGCGGGATTGCGCGACTTGCTCGGCGCGATCGGCGCCCCGATGAATCGCATCCCTAGTGACGCGGTGGCGGGCACCGAGCCGGCGATTCTCGAGGTCAGAGGCAAGAAGGTCGCCGTGGTCATCTCGTGGGAGGCGTTCTTCTCTGGTCGCGCGAACAGCGGGGTCGAAGCAGGTGGTCAGGTGCTGCTCAACCCGACGAATGGTTCTAGTTACACGGGCACCGTTCTGCAAACCCAGCAACTTGCGGCAAATTCGTTGCGCGCTCGCGAAACCGGCAGGTATGTGTTGCAAGCGGCGACCACCGGCTTCAGCGCCCTGATCGAACCGTCGGGAGAAATCTCCAATCGCGTGCCAATCGGAGTCGGGCGAACATTGATCGTCGATGTGCCGCTGCGATCCGGTCGAACCGTTTACTCGAGAATCGGCGATGCCCCGCTCATCGCGGGCTTGGTAATCGCGCTATTTGTGATCGTCCTGGCGCGAACTCGAAACAAGACGGCCGTATGAACAACGAGTCGTTCGTTTTGGTCGGCAAAAACACGAGTTGCACGGTCGACCCGACAAATGGCGGGCGTCTTGCATCGCTGATCGCCTTTGGTCGCGAATTATTGATCGTCAAAAACTCTGAGACGAACCCGCAACGGTGGGGTTCTTATCCGATGGTGCCGTATGCGGGCAGGGTTCGTGAAGGAAGGTTCAGCTTCGACGGCATCGACCACAATCTCGAACTGAGCATGCCTCCCCACGCGATTCACGGCACGGTTCTTGATCGCCCGTTCGAGGTTCTCGACGCGAACAGCACGAGCGTGAGCATGCAAATCGATCTTGGCGACCGTTTCGCTTTCGAAGGTTTGGTAACGCAAACAATCTCGCTCGTCGACGATGTATTGAACTGCTCGCTGACCGTGCAGACTCGCTCGCCAAGAATGCCGGTTCAAGTCGGTTGGCACCCGTGGTTCGCGCGTCCCTGTCGTCTCGAAGCCGAGTTTTCAGAAATGTATGTCCGCGACGCCGCGGGTATCCCCACGGGAAGAACGATTGCGCCCCCGCCACCGCCGTATGACGACTGCTTTCGCGGATCGCGCCGGTCGCCACGAATAATTTTCGACGAATCGATTCACGTCACGGTCGAAAGCGACTGCTCGCACTGGGTCGTTTACGACCAGCCCGAGCACGCGATTTGTGTCGAGCCCCAATCTGGTCCGCCCGATGGCTTCAACCTCGAGCCGTTTTTCATCACGCCCGATTCACCGATCAGCAGGTTCATGCGCCTCACCGTCTCCAGATAGAAGCAAAAAATGCACGGGTAGGATTTTCTGATGAAAAAACCGTTTGACATCAACGGTCCGATTCGGCTCGCGTATCTGACATATCGCGGCAAGCCACATGTCGGTGGACAGGGCGTCTACTCGCGTCACCTGACCAAGGCCCTCGTCGATCTGGGGCACCACGTCGAGGTCTTCAGCGGGCAGCCTTACCCGGTCATCGATCCTCGCATCACGATGCACAAGTTGCCGAGTCTCGACATCTTCAACGACCATCACCCGGGTCGGTTTCCCGCCTACTGGGAACTGAACACCTGGCCTAATTTCGTCGAGGCGGCGATGTTTCTCAAGGGCACATTCGCCGAGCCGCTCACTTTCAGCATGCGTGCCCATCGGGCGTTGCGAGAACGCATCGACGACTTCGACCTGGTTCACGACAACCAATGTCTCGGCACTTCGATTCTCAAGATAGAAAAAATTATTCCGACGATCGTCACTTTGCATCACCCGATCACCAGAGACCGCATGCTCGAGATGTCGCACACGAAGACGTGGTGGAAGCGCCGCGCGATCGGCCGATGGTATTCATTCGTTTGGATGCAGGGCCGCGTCGCGAGCAAGTTGCCGCGCGTTGTCGTCGTCAGCGAAAACTCGATCAACGACATTCATACCGACATGGGCGTCTCGAAAGACCGCATGCGCCTGGTGCCTGTCGGGGTTGACCCCGATTTGTTCAGACCGATTTCTTCGATCAGTCGAAAACCTGGTCACTTGATAACCACGGCTTCGGCCGATGTCGCGCTCAAGGGTCTGTCATTTTTGCTCGAAGCGCTGGCGAAACTTCGCACCGAGCGCGAAGTTCACCTGACGATAATCGGCAAGGCGCGCGAAGGCGCGAGCGCCGATTTGATCGACTCGCTCGGTTTGCGCGACTGCATCAGTTTCGTGTCGGGGGTTTCGGACGAAAGGATCGTCGAGCTCTACGCCGAGTCAGAGTTGGCGATAGTGCCCAGCCTCTACGAGGGTTTTAGTTTGCCAGCGATCGAGGCGATGAGCACCGGCATCTGTCTCGTGGCCACGACGGGCGGCGCTCTACCCGAGGTAACGGGTCGTGACGGGGAAACGGTTTTGTCGTGCGCGACCGCCGACGCCGACGCACTGGCTGGGGCGATTCGTCGCGGGCTCGACGACGCCGAACTCAGGCAGAAAATCGGTCGAGCAGGTCGCCAACGGGTCGCCGAAAGGTGGAGTTGGCGCCATTGCGCACAACTCACCGTCGACCAATATCGCGAGGTGCTCTCGATGCCGCACAATCTCGCCAAACTTGCGAAACGAAAGACCTGAAATGTTGACCGTGCAATTCGACAGGTTGAACCTCAAGCCGGGTGACCTGTTTTTGGATGCCGGCACGGGCTTTGGTCGACACGCCTTCGAGGCGGCTCGACGCGGTGCCCGAGTGGTCGCGCTCGACTACGCGGCCCAAGAAGTCACAAGCACTCGGGCGACATTCGCCGCGATGTACGAGGCCGGCGAACTAGACGCCGACTCGCTCGCAGGGGTGATTCGCGGTGACGCCACGCGACTGCCGTTCAACGACTCGACCTTCGACTGCGTCGTGACATCCGAGGTTCTCGAACACATCGACAACGACGACATTGCGCTCTCCGAATTCGAGCGGGTTTTGCGACCTGGTGGCATGTTGGCGGCCACGGTTCCCGCATGGTTTCCCGAAAAAATCAATTGGGCTCTCTCCGACGAATACCACGCACCTTTCGTGGCGGGCGGGCATGTGCGCATCTATCGAGGTGGCGAGTTGCGCCGAAAAATCTCGCGAGTGGGCCTCGAAGTCGGCTCGACGCACAAGGCCCACGGTTTGCACTCCCCTTATTGGTGGTTGCGGTGCGCCGTAGGCCCTCAACGCGAAGACAACAAGGCCGTCGCCATCTATAAAAAATTTCTCGAGTGGGACATCATCTCGGCTCCGACGATCACCCGAGCGATCGACAAGGCGTTGAGCCCGATGATCGGCAAAAGTTATGTCGTCTATGCGACCAAACCGTCCGGGCGACTTGTGGGTGCAAAGAAATGAACTCGCTGCAGAGAACTCTTTCGGTCGAGCGGGCTTTGACGCGCGCCGAACTGGCTCAAACCGCCGCTTCGATCGCCGATCTGCAGCGAGACTCGGGCATGATCCCGTGGTTCGTCGACGGCCACTGCGACCCATGGAACCATGTCGAGACGGCGATGGCCCTCGACGTCATGGGCATGCACGACAGCGCGCATCGCGCCTATGCATGGTTGCAAGAGACTCAAAACAAAGACGGCTCGTGGCCGAACTATTTCAATTTCGACGGCACGGTCAAAGATCCGAAACTCGACAGCAATGTCTGCGCCTATGTCGGCACGGGTCTGTGGCACCACTGGTTGTGCACTCATGACTTTGCGGCGCTGAAAAAATTCTGGCCAATGCTCGACAAGGCGATGGCCTGGGTTCTTTCGATGCGACTTGCCGACGGCACCGTGCTTTGGGCCCGCGAAGCGAAGTCGAAGCCTTGGTCTTATGCGCTGTTGACCGGATGCTCCTCGATAAGGCACGCGCTCGTGTCGGCGTCAAAGATCGCCGAATTGCTCGATTCACCGCGACCCGAATGGTCGCAAGCCGCGGTGCGAATCGAGACTGTAATCGCCGAGCATCCCGAGGTTTTCGAGCCGAAGACACGCTGGGCGATGGACTGGTACTACCCCGTTCTCACCGGATCGCTCGTCGGTGCGGTCGCGAAGTCGCGTCTCGAAGAAAAGTTCGAAACTTTCGTGATGCACGACCACGGTGTTCGATGCGTGAGTGACGAACCTTGGATCACGGCATCTGAGACGGCTGAATGTTCGATGGCGTTCGCCGCGATCGGTGATGTCGACACCGCGCAGTTTCTGCTCAACTCGACATCGCATCATCGCACGGCCGACGGCTCGTATCTGACGGGCCTTGTCTATCCCGGCAAGGTCGTGTTTCCCGCCGAGGAGACGTCGGCATATACCGGTGCGGCAATCATTCTCGCCGCAGACTCCCTGTATTCGATTTCTCCGGCCTCGCGAATTTTTCGTTACGACGAAACTCTCGAGGGTTGAACCTCGTCTCGACGTCGCAACACGCGAAGCGATCCTGTGGCCGAAACCTGGGTGAACAAGCCCGAATCAAGAGCTCTGCGATAAATGAAATCGTGCGGCGCTTGACCGCCGTCTTTCGGGTCGGCGAAAACATCGTGAATCGCCAAGTACCCACGAGGGGCGATCTTCGGCGTCCAAGTTTCGTAATCACGCTTGGTCGGCGATTCACCGTGACCGCCGTCGATGAACAAAAAAGACAAATCTGTGGTGAATTGGGCACCGAACAGTTCGGAATCAGAGACAACGGGAACCACAGCATCGCCCAGCGCAGACTGTCTGAGGGTTCGCAAGAATTCGGGCAAGGTGTTTAATTTTTGGGTCTGTGCATCAACCAACGAGTCGTCGTGCCATTGCCAGCCAATCTGGTTTTCCTCGCTGCCGAAATGATGGTCGACCGAAAACAAAACCGTGTTGTTGATCCTCGCCGCAGCGCCGAGCCAAATTGTCGAACGACCGCAATACGAGCCGATCTCGACCAGCTTTAGACCGGGAGCCGCGCGACAGGCTTCGCATGCCGCAACGAACAATGCGTCCCCTTCTTCGGGGGGCATGAAGCCCTTCGTCGCAAGGGCCAAGTCGCGCAATTTTTTTTGAATCTTCAAGGTCGACCGCTCAGCGAATCAAAATGTTGGTGAAGTTCGACTCCCACGACTCTTTCCAATCTTGCGAGAAGTTCGCGAATTGTCGGGTGAAGTTTCTTTTGGCCGCCTGCACATCGTCGCGCAGCCACCATTTGGCGACGTCATTTTCGATTGAGTTTGCATGGTCGGCAGCGCTCTCGCCCGATATGTGCAAAATGCCGACCCTCACCAGATCTTCGAGCAGGCTCCTCGCGTCCGGCCTGAATCTGTAGGCGTCCACGTCGTAGAAACAAATCGTGGGGATATCGAGACCCATGGTCTCCAACCACGAGGTGCCGAGATAATTGTGAAAGACGATTCGACTCGAGCCGTATTGCTCGAAAATCGGCGTCGTGTTGTCGAACACGGTCGAGGCTCTCGCCGATGCGATCGCCTGCCTCTGGGTTTGGCCGTAATCTCCAGGAAAGAGTCGCACGACGAGGTTCGTTTCGCTTTGTCGTGTCTTGACGAACTCGGCGGTCTGCTCGTACATCGTTTGCATAGTGCCCGGCAACGGGAAGTACTGCAGACGATAGATCTCTTTTGGTTGGTCGAAACAAATCAACGAGTCTTGGCTCACGTTGATTCTTTGCAGTGCGGGCACCGGCGGCGGCAATGGAATCGTCTTTGGCGAGCCTCGACTCCAGCCCCACGTGTAGTAGTAATCGGCGACGCGGGACTCGTATTTTTCGGCCGCGTGCGACTCGTCCAAGCCGTACCATCCGCCGTGCTGGTGGTAGTGAAGTTTGCTTCCGTCTTCGCACCATTGCGCGACCAAGACTTTGAACGCAAAATGAGTCCAAAGCGATTGCGCCGAATATACGTGCTCTGGTCGGGTCGAACGTTGCGAGAAAACCCGAGATTTGATTTGCTCAAAACCCTCGACTGCGCACACCGGCAAGAATGCCGAGAGCATCGCATTGGCTACATCGCCCAGTTTGTCGTGCGTCGAAACCCCCGAAAGGTTGTGGCTTCGCCATCGAGTGTCGATGCTCGCTCGCACCGAAAAACCGAAGCCCATGTCGTCATGCCTCGACCATTTTCGCCACGACCACATGGCCAATCTCCATGCGGTTGGCGTTCGACCAGAGAAAGGTTTGACGAAGAGAATCTTCGGATCTCTGCCGGGCGCAAAGGCCCGTATCAAACTTGATATCAACCGATCGAGCCGGTTTGACTTGTTCGAATTCGTGATCGACACTTCGCCGCCGACAATATTCAGCGACCCGGGGCCATGCAGCGAGACTGTCTGCAGGGCCGCCAACGCGAGATCGGGCAGAGATTGATGCGCCGAGAAGAACTCCGTGATGTCGCGAGTCGGGGCGACTCTCAGTTTGTTGTCGTTGTCGAAGCCGAAAATTTGGGTCTTTGAGTCGATCGAATGATTTCGCGACGCCACATAAACGAGATGAAGATACCTTTCGATCCAATCTCCGAGGAGAATGTCGTAGTACCGCTCTGATTTTTCGGTTTGATGATAGGCATCGAGCGCTTGTTTGACTCTCGCCAAAACCCTCGGACGCGCCTCGTCGATTTTCTCGAGACCCTCGCTGACGCATTGGGCATTCCAGACGATCGTCACTCGTCAAATCTTATAGGTGACGATAATTAATCAAGTCGAAGACAAGCCAGATGCAAGAATAGAACCATGACTTCGGCGTTGAAAGATCTGGTGACGCTGCTCGACCTCGAGGTCATCGAGGTGAATATTTTTCGGGGAGTCTCACCCCAAGAAAATCGGCAGAGAGTCTTCGGCGGGCAAGTCGCGGGGCAGGCGCTTGTGGCTGCCGCCCGCACTGTCGACGACAAATCCCGCCGTGTCCACTCGTTGCACGCCTATTTTTTGCGCCCCGGCGACCCGTCCATCCCAATTCTTTATGAGGTCGACAGAATTCGCGACGGAAAAAGTTTCACGACACGGCGCGTGATCGCGATTCAACATGGCAAGGCGATCTTCAACCTGCAGGCCAGTTTTCAAATCCCCGAGCCCGGTCTCGAGCACCACATCGAGATGCCGCTAAATCTGCCGAAACCCGAGACGCTCCCAGATTTCAAAACCCGAATGGAGCCCTACAAAGAAATGATCGGCGAATGGTACGACCGACCGCGTCCTATCGACCTGCGATACATCGACGCCGATCCGTTGACCCGAAAAAACCAAAAGAGCCCAGGGCAAAAACTTTGGATGCGCGCCGACGGTGAGCTCCCCGACGACCCGGTGCTTCACGCATGCATCGTCACCTATGCGAGCGACATGTCGTTGCTCGACACGACATTGCTGCCCCATGGAAGATCATGGACCGAACAGGGTATTCAAATGGCGAGTCTTGATCACGTGATGTGGTTCCATCGCCCGTTCAGGTCTGATGCTTGGTTGCTCTACGATCAGACGGCGATCTCGACCTCCAACGCCCGCGGCATCGCCAGCGGCCATATTTTTTCCGAAAAAGGTGAACTGATAGTTACCGTTGTGCAAGAGGGCTTGACCCGAATTGTCGACAAAAAATAATCAGCGTCGCGAGTCCATGAACAATCCGCGAAGCGCCGCGTAATTTTCGATGCAGTGACCAGCACCGAGCACCACCGCCTCGAGGGGTTGGTTGCTCATGTTCACGGGGACACGCGTCTCGTTTGAGATTCGCTCGGCCATTCCGCGCAACAATGAACCGCCACCCACGAGATACATGCCGCGCTTCAAGAAGTCTTGCGACAACTCGGGTGGTGCGACCCCCAGACACTTGACCACCGAGTCGACCATTTGGGTGACGACGGGGTTGATCGCCTCGCGAATCTCTTTTGCCGTCAAAATCACTATCTTTGGCAAGCCTGTGACAAGGTCGCGACCCCTGACCTCGGCGTCGGTATCTCCTGGCATCGGCATCGCGCTACCGATCGACTTCTTGATTTCCTCGGCGGTTCTCTCGCCGATTGCTATGCCGTGATTCCTCCGCACGAACGACTGAATCTCCGAGTCGATATCGAAACTCCCAACACGAACCGCCTCAAGGGCGACGATGCCGCCGAGACTCAGAACCGCGGTCTCGGTGGTGCCACCGCCGATGTCGATGACCATGTTTCCAACCGGTTCGTCGATCGGCAGGTTCGCGCCGATCGCCGCGGCGACCGGCTGCTCGATCAACTGGGCGTCTGCCGCGCCCGCCCGACGCGCAGCGTCGGTGACCGCCCGTCGTTCGACCTCGGTGATCGCCGATGGCACGCAAATCAACACTTTTGGTCGTGAAAACTTCGAAACTCCCGCGCGTTGCAACAGCAGACGAATCATTTTCTCTGTCACTTCAAAGTCCGTGATTGCCCCACCACGCAATGGTCGAACCGCGACGATGTACCCGGGTGTGCGCCCGATCATTTGCCACGCCTCTTCACCCGTCGCCAAAACTTCGCCGGTTCGGCGATTTACGGCTATCACCGAGGGTTCGTTGATCACGATGCCCCTGCCCTGCATATAGACGAGGGTGTTCGCAGTGCCGAGGTCGATCGCCAGGTCGCGAGCCATGCCTAGTTTCTCGTTTGTCTTTGTTTGGCCTCGCGCAATTGACTGCGCAGGTGCTCGCGTGATTCGTCAGAGAGCGCGTTGAGGTGGCGATGAAAAGCCGCCATGCCCTCGGTCGAACTCGTCTTTCGCTCTTGTGAAAAAACCAGAAAGATCAGGCTCGCACCCGAGACGATCGAAATCGTCGCGAAAATCACGGCGAGAAACGACGATGCGACAATCATCGTTGCGGCACCTTGCCGATGTTTCGGGCGTCGGAGATCGGCTGGCTGTTGGTTCCCCAATCTGTGCCGCTGGCCCAATGTTCTTGCTTCCAAATCGGAACGCTCAACTTGAGCGCGTCAATTCCGAATTGTGCCGCCGCGAAGGCCTCGGGCCGATGCGGCGAAGAGACGGCGACCACCACCGACGACTCGCCCAATTTCAATTCACCGATTCGATGAATCAACGCCACGCGTCCCAGGTCGGCCCAACGATTGCGCATCTCGGTGGCGATTACATTCAGTTTCTCGATCACCCGATCTTCGTACGCCTCATAGGTCAACGCGGTCACGCCATGACGCGAATCGGCGTTGTCGCGCACGACACCCGAAAAAACGACCACCGCTCCGCACGACGGCAAAATCGCCCAGTTGTAGACAAGACCGATGTCCAACTCGTCTTTCGTCAACTCAAGTCGGGTATCGGAAACACCATGACTTTGGGTCGCTGACATCGTTTTCAGTGTATCTGCGCGGTTCAACGAGCCCATCGACACGCGTCTTTCGCGAGTGAAGTATTCGATCTGGTGCGTATCATCTGACCATGCCCGAAAACCCGAACGATTTTTCGTCATCAGGCATGCCATTTTTCGATCAAATCGCCAAGGCGATGTCGGCGAGCGGCCCCGTGCAATGGGATCTGGCGCGACAATTCGCGATGATGTCAACCAACATTTCGTCGCCCGAGGCGAATGTCGAACCAACCACGAGAATTTCATTGAACCAACTTGCACAGGTCGCCGACCTTCACGTGCGCGACGTCACCGGACTCTCGACGACGACTTCGACACAGTCGCCGAACATCGAGGTTGTGAACCGCTCGACATGGATTCATCACACTCTCGAGGCCTTCAAATTTTATTTCTCTGATTTCTCGGTGGGCGCGCCCGCCAGCATCGGCGACGAAACCGGCTCAGACCTCGCAGGCGACGACGCCGACGGCATGGACGCGATGATGACGAACCTCACCAAACTGATGACCCCCGCGATGCTCGGCATGTCGGTCGGCTCGATGGTCGGACAGTTGTCGCTTCGGGCGTTTGGCCAATACGACCTGCCGCTTCCCCGCCTTCCGAAAACCCAACTGATCTTTCTTGCACGCAACTGCGAAGAATTCGCGAACGACTGGTCGATCAAGGTCGAAGACATGCAGATGTGGTCGTTGATCCAAGAGCTCGCATTCCACCGAGTGTTTCAAGTCGAGCACGTTCGCGAACTTATAACCGAATCGGTCAAACAGCATGTCTCGGGCTTCAAACCAAACCCCAACGCCTTTGGTCAACGACTCAGCAATATCGACGTCGCCGACACGAACCCGGCGGAGATGATGCAAAGGCTGCTCGGTGACCCGACGATCTTGTTGGGCGCCGAGAGAACCGCCCAGCAAAAATCATTGGCGCCGGTGCTCGACGCGTTGATTTGCACCATAGTTTGTTACGTCGATCGCGTCGTAGATGTCGTCGCCGGTCGAATTCTTGGCAACGGCGCCCAGATTTCGGAGGCGGTGAGGCGAAGACGCGTAGAGGCGAGCGCCCAAGACCAATACGTCGAAGAACTCTTCGGCATCCACCTGACCGACGCCCAATTGGCGGGCGGCGATCGATTCATCAAGGGCGTCGTCGAGCGCGCCGGCGAACAAGGCCTCGCCCAGCTTTGGTCGAAGAAAGGCAATCTTCCGACGCCGAACGAAATCTCCGCCCCGGGTTTGTGGCTGGAGCGAATCAGTCTCTAGTCGAATCTGCCCGCCTCTTGGCCGAAAACACGATGTAAAACGAACAGGCCGTGCCGAGAACTCCGATCGCACCGACCAATCCAAAGCCAGCGGCACCCGGAAGCGTCAAGAACACCGCGCACAGGCCGAAACCGACCCACGCCAATTGATTTCGGGTTTCAAATCTTACGAATGCGCGGGCACGGTTCGCGTCAGGGGCGTTTCTCTGCACGAAAGATTCGAAAGACAATCGACCGATCGAACCCATTCCGTTCGTCACGGCGATCAACACGATGCCTGCAGTTATTCCACCCACGAGTCCGGCGTAAACACCGACCAGACCGATGACGAGGTAGACGAAAATCATCATCGCCCGCTCCGACATTGTTCGACGCAACAGGGGCGCCACCGAGTTGGCGATGATCGTCGCCAACGAAGAAAGACCCAGCGCAAGACCGAACCATGCGGTGCCGGCAACTTCGTCGCGCAACCAAAACGCGACATGAAAAAACAAAAAACCGATGATCCCGCGCAAGACCATCATCAACGCCGCAATTTGGCGAATCGCGGAACTGTGCAACTCCAAAGTTTCGATCGGTTCGACCGGAGTTTGCACCGTCGCGACTTTGCGCGGCAACTTCAAGGCGAATACGCCCGCCAAACCAAACATCAGAGCCGACATCGCCAGAGTCGCTCGCGCATCAAAAAATTGCAACAGCGCCGCCGGCACCGCCGCGGCGAAACCGATCAATCCTGAAAGCAGGCCCAACTTGGCGTTGGCGGCGACGAGTTCATCACCATTTTCGACCAGGCTAGGAACCAGTGCGGTTTTGCTGACGCTATAGGTGCGGGACAAAACCAGTGAGACGAACGCCAGAGCAAAAAGTGTGAGCGATTCGAGCCTCGAGATCATCATCAAAACAGTCAGGCATCGCAGTAGACATACCGCGAACACCGTAAGTCTTCGGCCACCTGGTATTCGATCGATAATCGGCCCGATGAACGGTGCCACCACAGCAAAAGGTGCGAGGCTCACGGCCAGAAACAACAGCACCCGGCTTCTCGCCGCATCAGGGTCGATCGAGAGAAACAGCGAATCTGCCAACGCCACGGCGAACGAGGCCTCGCCGCAGGCGATCAAGGCGTGCACCCTGCCAAGTCGCTTGAGTGGCGACGCAGGCGCGAGACCAGTTTTAGTTAGTGCTATGCAACAATCTTCTCGTATTTGTAGCCGAGACCGCGGATGGTCACCACAAGTTTCGGCTCCGCTGGTTCTTGCTCGATCTTCGCACGAAGGCGTTTGATGTGAACATCAAGCGTCTTCGTGTCGCCGTAGTAATCGGTGCCCCAGACACGGTCGATCAAAGTTTCGCGAGTCATCACTCGCCCAGCGTTGGCCATCAGCAAATAGAGCAACTCGAACTCTTTCAAAGGAAGTTTGGTGACTTGGCCACGAATGGTGACGATATGCCGATCAGGGTCGATTGAAATCGAGCCGATAGACACCGACCCGACTCCCGAAGTATCGTCGTCACTTTTCGACAACTCACCTCTGCGCAAAGCCGCCCTCAAACGAGCCACCAACTCGCGCAACCGATAGGGCTTCACGATGTAGTCGTCGGCGCCAACCTCGAGACCGACGACGGTGTCGATTTCAGAACCCTTGGCGGAGACCATGATGATCGGCACCGAACTTTTCTTTCGAATCTCGCGACAGACATCTGTTCCTGAAACTTTGGGCAGCATCACATCCAGAAGCACCGCGTCGGGTCGAACCGAGTCGAACACCGAGAGTGCCTCGGCGCCGTCTCGCGCCACCTCGATTCGAAACCCTTCTCGCTTCAATCCGACTTGAAGCGCCTCGATGAAAGATTCCTCGTCGTCGATGACCAAAACGGTCGGTAAAGAGTTGGTGATGCTCATGCCATGACTTCCGTTTCATCCAGAACTTGTTTCACCTCGGTTTTTGCCGCCTTGGGCAAAGTGACCCTGAAAGTCGAACCGACGCCTTCTTCCGACTTGAGATCGATCGACCCCCCGTGTTCGAGCACGATATGGCGGACTATCGAAAGACCCAAACCCGTGCCGCCTGTCGCCCTGCTTCGGGCCTTGTCGACTCGATAAAAGCGCTCGAAGATTCTCTTTTGATCTCGCTCAGAAATGCCGATTCCGTGATCTTTCACCGACACGACTATCTCGTCTTTGATGAGCGCACTTTCAACCGTCACCATCCCGCCCGACTCGCTGTATTTGATCGCGTTGTCGACCAAATTCGAAAACATCGAGTTGAGTTGCGACCTGTCCCCGCGCACCCAAAGTTCGACCGAACCGGTCAGAGCGAGTCCGAGGCCTTGTCGCTTAGCCGAGTGTTGGTTGGAACTCACGACCTCGACCAAAACTTGGGCCAAGTCGAATTCGCTCCATTCCTCGGTGCCACCAAATTCGATTCGTGATAGATCCAAAAGGTCGTCGACGATTCTCGACATGCGGTGCGACTCGGTGACGATCCTCTCGGCCAGGCGCCAAACCACCTCTGTCTCGGTCTCGCCGTTCAAAGAATCGGCCAATGCCGCGACCGCGCCGATCGGCGTCTTGAGTTCATGGCTTAAATTGGCCACGAAATCGGACTGAACGGTTTCAATGCGCGACTTTTCGGTGATGTCTTCGATCGTCACGATCGCCCGTTGACCGCTCATGGCTCGGCCCTGAATCTTGAAGAATCGCGTCGTGCCCGAGACCGTCTCGAGCACCCGCTCACCCGAGTGATTTTTCTTGACTTCTTTGATCATCTCGTCGACCGCCTGCTCGACCAACACGTCGACATACCGAACGCCGGTCATCGAGTTGGCCGCCTTGTTTCGCAAGTTTCGACCCGTGGCAAGCTCGGCGATCACGACGCCGATTGCGAGCATGTCGAGGGCGTGCATCAGACTTTCGAGTTGATTCTCCTTTTCAACAGCGCCAACATCGGGCGCTCTCGTGTCGTCGCTTGACTTTGTCTTACGAGCGAACTTCTTGATCAACGCCGCTACAACCAAAGCAGTCAACGCACCCGAGGCGAAATAGAAAAGGTTCACAACGCTTACGGATCAACTTTCTTGTTTCGGACGCAACAGCTCTCCGGTCATGTCTCCGACCCGGGCTTTGTATCTTTCGATGCCACCTCGCTCACGAACCCAACCTGTCACGATGAACCTGGTTTTCTCGCTGACATTGACCGCATGATCACCGATGCGCTCATAAAAGCGGGCCACGACGGCAAGCTGAACCGCAACCTGAAGATCGATCTTGGTCTTCGAGTGAGACTCGAATATTTGTTGGATGAATTGTCGGTGCAGGCTGTCGAGATAAGAATCCATGTCGTCGATGGCGGCGGCCTTGGCCGAATCGTTCTGCTCGAAGGCTTCCATGGTCGCGGCGAACAGGTTTTGTGCCTGTTCGCTCATTTTTGAAATCACCCCGCGCAGCATCGGGTCGACGTCATGACCGTAAATTCGACGGGCGGCCTTGCAAATGTTGACGACCAAATCGGCCGAGCGCTCGAGTTCACCGGTGATCTTGATAATCGAGATCAATTGTCTCAGGTCGGTCGCCACGGGTGACTGCAACGCCAATATCTCGAAACACGAAGCCTCTAGTTCCGCGCTGCGACCGTCGAACTCGTCGTCGGCCTGAACCAGATAATCGGCACCCTCGAGGTCGCCGCTCAACAACACTGCTGTCGCCCTCGGTATCGACTCGGTCAGCGAGGCGCCGAGCCGAATTATCTCGGCACGAACAGAATCAAGGTCGTTATGAAAACTCTTTCGAATTTCATCCATGACTTCGGCCTTTCGATTAACTCACGCTCAACCCGACTAAAGATTTGACTTTCTTGCGCTTAACGGTAGCCCAAGAATGGTGAACCCTGTCTGTCCTCAAGGTTGCCGACGGGTGAACTGGCGACTACCGAACTTGGGTCGTGACAACCCATTCGTGTAACTGCTGTTGTGCGTCTAAACACTGACCGTCGCGGCAAACTCTGCGCCAGAGATCGTCGTCGCCAAGGGCGAAATGTTCGACCCCATCGTCGAGCAAGAATCCAAGCACCTTGTCCAACCATGCGCGATGCTTCGGGTGGGTCAACGGCACCAGAACCTCGACGCGACCATCGAGGTTGCGGCCCATCAAGTCGGCCGAACCGATCAAATGCAGGGGCGAGCCGTCTTCGAGACCGTGTTCGAATCGGTAAATCCGTGAGTGTTCGAGATAACGCCCGAGTATCGAACGAACCCGAATGTTCTCGGACATTCCTGGCACGCCGGCCCGCAGGCAACAGATGCCGCGCACGACCAAATCGATTTTTACTCCGGCGTTGCTCGCCATATACAACGCATCGATCACCGAAGGGTCTGAAATCGAGTTCAGTTTCAGCGCGATTCTGCCGTCAGCACCGTGGCTCGCCTCACGATGAATGAGTTCGAGAATACGCGGACGCAACTGATGCGGGGCGACGAACAACCGCAGATAATCGGGCTCTTTCGCGAAGCCGGTCAGATAATTGAAAAGTTCCGTGGCGTCGGCGCCGATCTGTTCCTCGCAGGTGAAAAACCCGATGTCTTCATACAACCGTGCGGTCGCCGAGTTGTAGTTTCCCGTGCCGATGTGCACATACCTGCGCATCTGGTCGTTGTCTTCGCGCACCACCAAAATGCACTTCGAGTGCGTCTTCAGGCCGACGATGCCGTAGGTGACATGCACGCCCGCATACTCAAGTTCTTTGGCCCAAGCGATATTGCGTGCCTCGTCGAATCGAGCCTTGATTTCAAGCACCACCGCCACCTGCTTGCCTGCCTCCGCCGCGCGCACCAGTTGTTTGGCGATCGAAGAGTCGCCCGAGGTTCGATAGAGCGTCATCTTTATCGAGTGAACTTTCGGGTCGTTGGCCGCCTGCTCGACGAACGCTTCGACCGAGGACGAGAACGACTCGTGCGGGTGATGTACCAGCAATTGGCGTTCTCGAATCACCTGAAAGATGCTTTGGCCGTTGAACTCGGCGGCGGCGAGCCGACCCGCGGTCAGCGGTGGCCAAGGTTTGTAACGCAAATCGGGCTGATCCAACGAGGCGAGTTGATTCAACGCGTTCATCTCGATCATCCCGTGATGAAAAGTGACGTCGTCGGTCTCCAACTCGAGTTCTTCGCACATCAAGTCGAGCACTTCTTGCGAGGTTCCCCGCGGAATCTCGAGTCTTACCGCTCGACCGAAGCGCCTTCGTCGCAGCTCCATCTCGACCGCGGCCAACAGGTCTTCGGCATCTTCGTCGTCGAGCGAAAGATCTGCGTTACGGGTCACCCTGAAGACAAAACACTGCTCGATCGTCATGCCTTGAAACAGGCGACCCATGTTCGCCGAGATGATCTCTTCTAGCAACACGAACTTTTGACCGTCACCGATTCGAACGAATCGCGGAAGATTCTTCGGCACCTTCAATCGGGCGAACCTTTGGTCGCCTGTGTTCGGGTCGCGCGCGACAACGGCGAGATTCAACGCCAGGTTCGAGATATACGGAAACGGATGCGCCGGATCGACAACCAACGGTGTCAATACCGGAAAAATCTTCTGATCGAAGAGGATCGAGAGATTCGTCTTTTCGACTGCTTCGAGTTCTGACCAAGGGGTGATGAAAATTCGGGCCCGCGCCAATTCTGGCAACAACTCGTTTGACCAGACCTCGTGCTGACTGTCGACGAAACCCTGCGTGCGCAGAGTGATCTGCCGTAGTTGCTCGTGCGGCGTCAAACCGTCTGGCGTCGCCGTGACAACCTCGCCCGCCACCTGATCTTTCAAAGCCGCGACTCTGATCTGATAGAACTCGTCGAGATTCGAGCAGCAAATCGCCAAAAATCTGCACCGTTCGAGAAGCGGCACATTCTTGTTCTGTGAAAGTGTCAGAACCCGGTCGTTGAAGTCGAGCCAACTCAGTTCGCGATTGATGTATTTCTTTTCGATACCCGCATCATAAGAATCGGTCGGAATCTGACTCGCGGCAGAGAAGCGATTTCGCCAAAATGTCATCTGATTTTCATTTCAAAGCCACTCGCTGTCGAAATCTCGGCGACTTCCTTGGGTGAATTACTCGCCGTTTGACGACGCCGGTGTCTCTGCGTTCACGGCATAGCCGAGCTCCCACTCGATGCTGATGCGCTCACGCTCGGCATCTTTGTTGACACGTTCTTGATTGCGCCGGAACTGCGGGTCATTGCGCGGCAACAAAATCAAACGAGCCAAGGTGCGAGCGCGAAAATCTTCGAGCAGATTCTGGTCGCCATAGTCGCCATATACCTCCCAATGCGGCGACGCCGGGCCCAGATAAACAATTCGAGCATGACCGCGTGGCGGCTCGCTCAAGGTTGGGGCCTCCGAAAAACTCGACATCATGCACCTTTCAAAAGAACTTTTGAGGCTGTTGATGCTATCGCCAAAGCGTCGCCTCCTAAGATGAGCATTCGTGGGGGCTGATCCGAACAAGATCATTGCCGCACTCGACATTGGCACCAACAGTTTCCACCTCGTGGTGGCTAAACCCGTCGAAACGGGATTCGAGGTGATCACGACCGAAAAAGATGTGGTGCGTTTGGGTCATGGCGCCGGCGACATGAAACAACTCGAACCCGACGCGATCGAACGCGGTTTGTCTTCGCTCAAAAGAATGCGCGAGATAGCCGCGACAAACAACGCGGATTTGCGCGCCGTGGCGACGAGCGCCGTTCGTGAGGCGAAGAATCGCGGAGAATTCATCAAGCGGGCCCGAAAAGAGGCCGGGGTGGAAATCGAGGTCATTTCGGGCATCGAAGAGGCTCGTCTCATATATATGGGTGCAAAGTTCGCGGTTGCCGTCGGCGACCAACCGATGTTGTTGGTCGATATCGGTGGCGGCTCGACCGAAATTGTCGTCGCCTCGGGTGACGAGATACATCTTTCTCGCAGTTTCAAACTCGGTGCGGTTCGTCTGACCGACCGCTTTTTCACCACCGATGCCCTGCACCCGAGCGCCGTGAGCAGTTGCCGAAAATTCGTGCGATCGATGCTCGCCACGATCAAACCCGAGGTCAACGAACTTGGCTTCGAGGTCGCCGTGGGGTCTTCCGGCACCGTCGAGGCCCTGGCCAAACTGATACGCCGTCTCAACAACGAGCCCGAGCCCAAGACTTTCAACCGATACGAGTTCGCGGTCGGCGACCTGACCAAAACTCTCGAGTCGCTCGCGGATACCCCTACCGTCAAGGATCGCGCAAAGCGATTCGGCCTTGAGGCTTCCCGCGCCGACATCATTCTTGCGGGTGCGATAATCCTCGAAGGTGTAGCGCTCTCGTTCGACATCAAAAAATTCGTTTACTCCGACTATGCGTTGCGCGAGGGCGTGCTGTTCGACACACTCGCCCGTGAAAACCTGCTCACCCACCCCGAAGATGTCGACCCAGCGATGCTGAGCATCAAGCAGTTGGCCGACCGTTGCGATGATCGACCGGAGCATTCGATGCACACGGCAAAAATTGCCGTGTCACTTTTCGACAGCCTGCAGAAGCGCCTCAAACTTCCGCCGAATTCGCGGCGATATCTCGAGGCCGCCGCGATCTTGGCAAATGTCGGCGTGGTCATCTCGCATTCAAAACATCACATGCACTCTTACTATGTGATCAGGAATTCGGAACTGGTCGGGCTGACCGATCGCGAAATCGAGTTGATTGCCGTAATTGCCCGGTACCACCGCAAGAGCGCACCCAAACAGACGCACCCCGAGTTTGCGAACCTCTCTGACTCAGATCAACAACTCGTCAGGTCTTTGGCGGCGATTCTAAGAATCGCGATTGGTCTCGATCGAACCCAAGATGGTCGGGTCAAATCGGTGAGCGTTCGCGCCGAAGACAAGCAATTTTTGATCTTCGCAAAAGCATCGGCGAAAGCCGATCTTGAACTCAATCTTTACGCCGCGAACGAGCGACGCGGTCTATTGTCAGAAATACTCGGGACGAAAGTTAAAGTTCTCGCCCTCAAGTAGTCGTGAGAAGTAGTCGCGGAGCTGGCTCGCCCGCAACCAAGCGCGAGACTATTTCGAGTCTGGTTTTGGCGTTTCGTCTTTTTTCGATTCAGCCAGACCCTCGGCGAGACCTTTTTTGAGTTCGCTCTGGGCTTTGCCGAGATTGCGGGCGATTTTCGGAAGACGCGAGCCGCCGAAAAGCACTACAACCAACAGGACGATGATCCATATTTCTGGGCCGTTGAACATGAGCCAACCCTAGCACCGGTCGCCGAGAATGCGCTAAGCAATAAAGGTGCTCGAGTGCGTAATCAACATCAGCGAGGGTCGTCGCTTGGACGAAATCGGAGAGATTCGTCGCGCAATCGGTCACGACGTTTTGGATGTTCACAGCGACTATCACCACCACCGCAGTGTCTTCACCTTGGCACGACCCGAGGCCGCAAAAACTCTCGCAGAATTGAGCGCGCGACGCTTCGATCTACGCCAACATGTCGGGGTGCACCCGCGTATCGGCATCATCGATGTGGTTCCGTTCGTGCCCCTCGAAAACTCGACTTTCGAGCATGCCGTCGACGCGCGCAACGAGTTCGCCGAATTCGCCGCGAGCGAACTCGGGATACCTAGTTTTGTCTACGGGCCCGAGCGCGACCTTCCGGAGATTCGCAAGCGTGCCTTCGTCGACCTGGAACCAGACTTTGGGCCCAAGTCACCGCACCCGACCGCCGGCGCCATCTGTGTCGGGGCGCGAGAAGTGCTCGTCGCCTACAACGTGTGGTTGAAAGATGCCGACATCGCCGACGGCAGAAGAATCGCCAAAGAGATTCGCGTCAAACAGGTGCGAACTTTGGGGTTGCAACTTGGCGACGACATTCAAGTGAGCATGAACCTGATCAAGCCCGACGAGATCGGACCGCTACAGGTTTTCGATCAAATTGCAGAACGAGCCGAGATCGCTCACGCCGAACTGGTTGGCCTCGTTCCCGCCAGGGTTTTGGCGTCGATACCCAAGAATCGCTGGGTCGAACTTGACTTGAGCAAGGAAAAAACAATCGAATGGTGCCTGGCCGCACGCAACCGCGCGTTGCAAAACCTGGACTGAAACGATCTAATCGGCGCGAATCGGCGCGAATCAGCGCGACTAGGCGCTGGCCGTGTTGCGAGAACTCTGGGCGCGTTGCCGACGAAGCCTTCTTCGTTCACGCTCCGAAAGACCTCCCCAGATACCGAATTTTTCTCCGTTCTCAAGGGCGTATTCGAGGCAATTGTTTTTGACTTCGCAGCCTCGACAGACCTCTTTTGCCTCGCGGGTCGAGGCCCCTCGCTCGGGGAAGAAGAGGTCGGGGTCAACACCGAGGCAATTTGCCTTCTCCTGCCACGCCCGGTCAGAGCTCACCGGTATGTGCAAGCGGTCTTCCAATTTTGAAACCCTCCCGATAGTCCGTCAACCAACGCGGGGGGCGTTAACAACGGTGTAATTACAGCGGCAGTATTCTGCCAAACTTTTACAAAAAATGCAAATATCACCTAAGCGGTGCGACGCGAACCCCCGAGTCGCGAAAGCTGACGACGATGCTCGATGAAGTCGACCAGCACATACTCACCCAAACTTTCGGGGCTCGTAAAAAATGCCCGACCTTTGTTTATCGCCGTCAATTGCTCGATAAACGACTGCAAGGCGCGCGAGTCGTCGAGCATAAAAGTGTTTATTCTTATGCCTTCGCGGGTCGCCCGCACGACCTCGCGCAGCGTCGACTCGATCGTCTCGCGCACCGGGGGATAATTGAAAAAAACCTCCCCCGAAGCCGAAATGTGGGCGGTCGGCTCGCCGTCGGTGATCATGATTATCTGCTTGGTTCCGCTTTGGCGCGCCAACATTTCCCTGGCGAGCATGAAACCATGTTGCATATTCGTGCCATAGACGAAATCCCATGAGACCTCGGGCAGTTGGTGCGGTTTGAGGGCACGCGCGGTCTCGCTGAAACCGACGATGCCCAGATAATCGCGGGGAAATTGCGAACTCATCAAAGAGTGCAACGCCATCGCCACTTTTTTCGCGGGCAAAAAATAATCGCGCATCGGCATCGACAATGACAGGTCGAGCATCAAAACGGTCGAGGACCGGGTCAGATGCTCGGTCTGTTCGATCTCGAAATCTTCGGGCGACAACTTCAACGGCTTGACGCCCCCCTGTCGTTTCAGGGCATTGCGCAATGTCTGTTGAATGTCCAGTTGAAACGGGTCGCCATATTCATAACTTTTGGTGTCGTAAGTTCGCTCGTGACCGACCCCGATTCGCTCGACCTGGTGCTGGCCAAGGCGGTCTTTTTCGAGCGAACCAAACACGTCGCGCAGGGCCTTTTCACCAATCTTGCGCAGCCCGCGCGGGGTCATCTCGAGCCTTCCCTCGGTCTGTTCAATCAAACCCGCCTCTTTGAGTTTCTTCGTCACCTCCGCCATCTTCTGCAGCGACTCTGCCGTGTCGTCACCAAGCAAATCGGCTACACGATCTAGATCGGCCTCGGCCAAGGCCGAGGGCGAAGACGCGTTCTTCAACAGATTCTCCAACTCGTCGAGATCGCCGAGCTCTTGCATCGCGTCCATGGCTTGACCAAAACCCATCGGATCTTGCCCGGTGAACTCTTGTTTCGAACCCCAACCAAATTGCGGAAACATGTCTTGCAACCGCCCGGCCAACTCGTTCATCTGCCAACGCAGATCCATGTCTTGCAGAAGCTTCTCGCTGAGTTGCCGCATCTGTTCGCGCTGACCGGGGGTCATCGAGTTGAGCATCGCCTGCGCGTTGGCCATTCTTTTGGCCATGATTTCAAGCAGTTCTTCGAGGCTCTGCGGATTTTCGGGAAAAAAGTCGCCAAATTTTTCCATGAATTTTTCGAACTCGGGGTCCTCGCCCTTTTGTTTTCGATCCAGCATCTCGTTCAGCGCCGCCATCATGTCTTTGGTTCGACCCATCATTTCGGGGGTCATTTGCTCGACGGCGCTCGACGCCTGGTCGAGATACTGCTGCATCAACTGATTGCGAAGTTTTTCGAGCAGGGCTTCGAATCGAGCCTGCGCCTGCCCGGATTGAAAGTCGTAGTGCTCAAGTTCGCCGATCTTGCCTGCGAGATCATTAGGCAACATGTCGAGCCTGAAGTTCTTCTCTTCGGCCGACTTGCCGGCGATTTGTCGGCGCCTTTCGTCTTGCGATTTTTCGGCGTCGCGCAGGGCATCGGCGATCGCATGACGCTCTTCGTCGATGATGTCGTTCAACTCGTCGGCGATCTCCTGGTAGACACCCTGCAGGTCGCCGCGTTCTTTGATTTCGGCCCGCTTCTGTCGCAATTTTTGCATCATCTCGCGCAGGCCCATCAGTTGCTCACCACGGTCGTTTCGAATGCCGTTCTGCATCATGCGACGAAGCGCGGCGTTCACATCACCGTGATGAACCAAGTCATCGGTCAACTCGTCGATCAAACTTTGCGCGTCGAATTCGAATCCGCGCTGTGTTCCATCCCACCTCGAGTAGGTGAACCGTCCGGCCATAGGCGCACGCTAGTACGACCGACCGTAGACTGCCTATTGCAATGCGATTCCCCCGAACATTCATTTTTGTCGACCTCTCGGGTTTCACCAACTACACCGAGACGAACGGCGACCGTCGCGCGACCAAACTTCTGGGCGAATTTCGGGCCGTTGCGCGCGCTGTTGCATCTGAACGCGGTGTTCGCATCGACAAATATTTGGGCGACGGACTCATGGCGGTGGCGGTCGAGCAGGTCGATGGCATCACTTTCGCGTTAGAGCTCGAGCGCCGCGCGCAAACAGTCTGCGCTCCGCTCACTTTGCGTATCGGCATCGATACGGGTGACACGATTCTGTTCGAGGGCGATGACTACATCGGCAGCGCCCCGAATCTCGCGGCGCGACTCTGTGACGAGGCGGCCGACACCGGCGTGCTGATACCCACCGACCACATCGAACAACTGCCCGAAGGCGTTTCTGCAAAACCATACCGACCGCTGAAACTGCACGGATTCACAAAATCGATCGAAGTCTCGGTGCTCTCAGGGCACCCCGTCATCGATGATCGCAACGACACCAGCGAAATCTGGACTCGTCAGCCCTTTCTCAACTAGTTATCTTCGATCGATAAACCGCGCGACCGCCAGCCGCGTCTTTGTTCAGCCGCTTGGCCAAATGCATACCCTCAAGCACAAACTCGACCGCACTGGCGATGACCGCTGCCGACTCGTCACCGTCGACCAATTCGGTCACGACACTCTTCAGGTTGGGCATCGTCTGCAACAAAGTCACGAATTCTTTCGATGCAACATCTTCACCGGTTTGCACGACTTTGCCATCGGCAAACTCATCGGCGACCAGCCTGGATTTCTCCGGCGACAAACGGCTTTTGGTCACCTGCAAAACGGCGCCGGCCACAAGTTGGTCGAAAACCTGACCCTCTCGCGCGTCGTCAATCACATCGATTTCGATCTTTCCGGCAGTGGATGCGGCCAAAGCCTCGAGGTCACTGACTCTGGGTGCGACCTCGGTTTCGTTGGCCTTTAGCGCGCGCCGCATCGCGTTCGCGCACATCAACTCGTGGTTGCTCGTCGTCAACCGCACACTCACCCCGCTGCGTTGGTTTATCTTGGTGCTCGCCCGCGCCAGGTGGCTGATCGTCGCGACTATCTCTTCCATGAATTCGGGGGTTCTGACCTTTACATTGCCGATGCTGGAGTTGCGCGATTCTTGCCGCACGACTGCGATTTCGGTCTCGATTTCAAGCGGATAGTGGGTGCGAATCTGGCTGCCAAATCGATCTTTGAGCGGGGTGATGATTCGACCGCGATTGGTGTAATCATCGGGGTTGGCCGAGGCGACCAACAAAATGTCCAGGGGCAGGCGAATTTTGTAGCCGCGAATCTGAACATCTCGCTCTTCAAGCACGTTCAGCAAGCCGACCTGAATACGCTCCGAGAGATCGGGCAATTCGTTGATCGCAAAAATACCCCGATTGCAACGGGGCACGAGCCCATAGTGCAGGGTTAGTTCGTCGCTCAGATATCTTCCTTCGGCGACCTTTATCGGGTCGACCTCGCCGATCAGGTCGGCGATCGAAGTGTCGGGGGTCGCGAGTTTCTCGCCATATCGATTAGACCGATGAACCCAGTCGATGGGTGTCGCATCGCCTTGTGCGGCGACGAGTTCGCGCGCCTGTCTTGAAACCGGGGAATACGGATCGTCGTTGATCTCGCTGCCGCCGACAATCGGCATCCATTCGTCGAGAAGATCGACCAATGACCTAATGATTCGTGTTTTGGCCTGACCGCGCTCGCCCAAAAACACGATGTCGTGACCCGCAAGCAACGCATTTTCAAGCTGCGGAATCACGCTGTCTTGATAACCGAGCACGCCGGTGATCAATGCTTGACCCGACTGGATTATGTCGACCGTGTTGGCGCGAATCTCTTCTTTCACGCTTCGTGATTGCCAACCCGAACTCTTCAACTCTCCCAAAGTTTTCGGCAAACTATTTGAAGAACTCGGTTGTTTCGTAATCGCCATCGGCCTGAGGTTAGCGGCGGCGCTCAGTCTCGTGCCAGACGAGTCTGACTTTTTGATATTTGCTGTGGTTAGCGCTATTTAGAGTTTTTGCTGGTCGAGGCCTTTGATTTTGACCCGTTCTTACCGCCAGTCTTTGAACTGCCATTCGAAGAGTTTTTCGTCGGAGACTGTTTTACCTTGGCCGGGCCGGAGTTTTGGCCCGCAACGACCGTTGTTTTCTCTGATACGGCAATCTCACCGTTTGGTTGCACAACCACGACCTGATAAGAGTTCGCACCTGCCGGATTATTTGAAACCTTCAACGCGGCAGCGGCCGAGGCGGGCACCGAACTGACCAAAATGCCGTTGCGATAAATGTTCACGATTGCGCCGCGTTTCGCCGGCACGTTGAAAGTGACCGAGTTTCCTGTCGAACGAGTTGTCGGCGCCACGCTTGGAGTGTTCGGCAGAATTGGTGGCATGGGTTGACCGAGCACAGGTCGGCTAAACGAGTTGCCGCCCGGGTTGCCAGGGTTGAACGGGTTGTTGCCGCCCGGGTTGCCAGGGTTGAACGGGTTGTTGCCGCCCGGGTTGCCCGGGTTGAACGAGTTATTGCCGCCACCGGTAGATCCGCCAGGGTTATTCGCGGGCACCGTAGTTGTAGTCGTCGGCAAAGTTGTGGTCGGTGCAGAACCGCCGCCGCCACCGCCGCCACCGCCACCGCCGCCACCGCCGCCGCCGCCGCCACCACCGCCG
>VGAB01000006.1 GCA_016870935.1 Actinomycetota bacterium
GGGCGAGCAGATCGGCGACTACTCGAGCGAACCATCGGTCGACTTGGCGTCGACCACAGATGTTGCGGTTTCGGCTGAATCCGAAGTCTCACTAGACGCGTCACCCGACACAGACATTGCCCAATAACGCCCATCGCCGAAGCGGGGCAGGTTGCCGAGCCGAGGCGTTGAACCGTAGTATTCATTGTTCCGTTTTCGGGCGGAATCAAGAGTTGTTCGTAATCCCAGAAATCAAGAAAAGGTAGTTCGCGTGCCCACAATTCAGCAGTTGATCCGCCAGGGTCGGAGTTCGAAGTTTTCGAAGACCAAGACCCCTGCGCTCAAAGGTTCGCCCCAACGACGCGGGGTCTGCACGCGTGTGTTCACCACAACGCCAAAAAAACCGAACTCGGCACTGCGCAAGGTCGCCCGAGTGCGTCTTACGAGCGGCGTAGAAATTACCGCCTACATTCCGGGCGAGGGCCACAATTTGCAGGAGCACTCGATCGTTCTCGTGCGCGGAGGTCGTGTTCGCGACCTGCCGGGCGTGCGTTACAAAGTAATTCGCGGCGCGCTTGACGCCGCCGGCGTAAAAGATCGCAAGCAGGCCCGCAGCCGTTACGGCGCGAAGAAGAAGTAGAGACTCATGCCACGCAAAGGTCCTGTCGCTCGTCGCGAATTCGCCGCTGATCCCGTTTACAGATCGGCACTCGTCACCCAGATCGTCAACAAAGTCATGTTGCACGGCAAGAAGAGCGTCGCCGAGTCGATCGTTTATGACGCGATGAAAGTAATGGAAAAGAAACTCGGCTCCGAACCGCTCACCGCGGTGAAGCGCGCGGTCGACAACGTCAAGCCACCGCTCGAGGTGCGCAGTCGACGAGTTGGTGGCGCGACATATCAGGTGCCGGTCGAAGTACGCCCGCGACGGGCCACCACTTTGGCCATCCGTTGGATCGTCGAGAACGCCCGCGACCGACGCGAGAAAACCATGGCCGAATGTCTGGCCAGCGAACTGATGGATGCGTCGAACGGTCTCGGGGCATCGATGAAGAAACGCGAAGACATGCAGAAGATGGCCGAGTCGAACAAGGCCTTCGCCCACTACCGCTGGTAAAAAGCAGAACGAGCAGTCAGGTACACCCCCATGCCATCACGCGAGTATCCACTTGAGAAATATCGAAACATCGGCATCATGGCCCATATCGACGCCGGCAAGACGACCACGACCGAGCGCGTGCTCTACTACACGGGCAAGACATACAAAATCGGCGAGGTGCACGAAGGTGCCGCCGTCATGGACTTCATGGTCCAAGAACAAGAGCGGGGCATCACGATTACTTCGGCGGCCACCACCGCCGTATGGCGCGGCCATCGCATCAACATCATCGACACCCCGGGTCACGTCGACTTCACGATCGAAGTAGAGCGTTCGTTGCGCGTGCTCGACGGCGCGGTCGCGGTGTTCGACTCTGTCGCTGGCGTCGAGCCGCAAACCGAAACTGTCTGGCGCCAGGCCAACAAATACAAGGTGCCGCGCATGTGTTTCATCAACAAAATGGATCGCACCGGCGCCAACTTCTATCGAACCCTCGACATGATCAAAGATCGTTTGCAGGCGACGCCCGCGGTGTTGCAACTGCCCTTTGGTGCCGAGGCGAATTTCAAGGGCTTGATCGACATCGTCAAGATGAAGTCGATCGTTTGGGAGGGCGACGAAAAAGATTCGCCGTATCACGAGGAAGAAATCCCCGCCGAGTACCTCGACAAGGCGAAAAAGTATCGCGCCGAGTTGCTCGACCTTGTGGCCACCGAAGACGAGCAGTTGATGGAGAAATTCCTCGCAACCGACGATCTCAGCGAAGATGACCTGCGCTCCGGCATCCGCAAAGGCACGCTTGCGTTCAGTTTCGTGCCGATCTTGTGCGGTTCGGCGTTCAAGAACAAAGGCGTGCAACAGATGCTCGACGCCGTCGTCGATTACATGCCCTGCCCGCTCGACATCCCGGCTGCGGCGGGTACGAGCACGAACGGGGAAGAAAGCCTCAGTCGCGAGGCCAACGAGAAGGCGCCGTTCTCGGCGCTCGCGTTCAAGATCGTCGCCGATCCATTCGGTCGTCTGACATACTTCCGCGTTTATTCGGGCACGATCACCAAAGGTGACGAGGTCTACAACTCGGTAAAAGAAAAGCGCGAGCGGGTCGGTCGACTTCTGTTGATGCACGCGAACCAGCGCGAAGACATCGAGTTCGCGATGGCGGGCGACATCGTCGCCGGTCTTGGTTTCAAAGATGTGACGACGGGTGACACGCTCTGTGATCGAAGCAACCCGATCGTGCTCGAGCGAATGATTTTCCCCGAGCCGGTGATTCACGTCGCTATCGAGCCCAAGACGAAGAACGACCAGGACAAACTCGGCAAGGCGCTGAAGTCATTGTCGGACGAAGACCCGACCTTCAGGGTTCGCACCGACGAAGAGACCGGCCAGACGGTCATCTCGGGCATGGGCGAGTTGCATCTTGAAATCCTCGTCGACCGAATGCAACGCGAGTTCGCCGTCGACGCCACCGTCGGCAAGCCCCAGGTCGCGTATCGCGAAACCGTCACCAAGAAAATCGAGAACATCGAATACCGACACATCAAGCAGACGGGCGGTTCGGGCCAGTTCGCGGTCGTGAAAGTGACGATCGAACCAAGCGGACCAGGTGGCGGGTATCAGTTCGAAGACGAAATCACCGGCGGCCGTATTCCACGCGAATACATTCAGCCCGTCAACCAGGGCATTCAGTCGGCGCTCGACACGGGCGTGTTGGCGGGATACCCGACGGTCGACGTGAAGGTCTCGCTTGTCGACGGCCAGTACCACGATGTCGACTCGAGTGAAATGGCGTTCAAGATTGCCGGACAAATGGTGTTCCGCAAGGCGGCCCAGTTGGCCCGACCGATCCTGCTTGAGCCGATCATGGCGGTCGAAGTCGTTACCCCCGAGGACTACATGGGCGACGTAATCGGCGATCTTTCAAGCCGCCGAGGCCGTATCGAGGGCATGGAAGCCAATGGAAACGCCCAAATCGTGCGTTCGCAGGTTCCGCTTTCGGAAATGTTCGGATACAGTACAGACCTGCGTTCTCGCACTCAAGGGCGTGCGACCTACACGATGCAGTTCCACTCGTATCAGCAGGTGCCCGAAGCAATATCAACCGAAATCATCAAGCGCGTGCGCGGCGAATAACCGAGCGGGCCAAAGTTTAAAGAAAAAGCGATAACAGGAGACAAGAAAATGAGCAAAGCGAAATTCGAGCGCAACAAGCCGCACGTAAACATCGGCACGATGGGTCACATCGACCACGGCAAGACGACTCTCACCGCGGCGATCTCGAAGACGCTCGCGAGCAAGGGTCTCGCCGAGTACACCCCGTTCGACCAGATCGACAAGGCGCCAGAAGAGAAGGCGCGCGGCATCACGATCTCGATCGCCCACATCGAATACAACACCGAGAAGCGCCACTACGCGCACGTCGACATGCCGGGCCACGCCGACTACATCAAGAACATGATCACCGGCGCCGCTCAGGTAGACGGTGCGATCTTGGTTGTCGCCGCGACGGACGGACCGATGCCACAAACACGTGAGCACGTTTTGCTCGCCAAGCAAGTCGGCGTACCGTACATCGTCGTCGCCCTGAACAAGTCAGACATGGTCGACGATGAAGACATGTTGCAACTCGTCGAAGACGAAGTTCGCGAACTTTTGACCTCGTACGAGTTCGACGGCAAGAACTGCCCGGTCGTTCGCGTCTCGGCGCTTAAGGCGCTCGAGGGCGATGCCGCCTGGCAAGAGAAGATCATGGCGTTGATGGCGGCCTGTGACGAGAGCATCCCCGAGCCGAAGCGCGAACTCGAAAAGCCGTTCTTGATGCCGATCGAAGACGTGTTCACGATCACCGGTCGTGGCACCGTCGTCACCGGCAAGGTCGAGCAGGGCAAGGTCCACACCGGCGACGAAATCGAAATCGTCGGTTTGCGCGACACGCAAAAGACCGTCTGTACGGGTGTCGAGATGTTCCGCAAGTTGCTCGACGAAGGTCAGGCAGGCGACAACATCGGCGCGCTCTTGCGTGGCACCAAGAAAGAAGAAGTCGAACGCGGTCAGGTGCTCTGCGCCCCTGGCTCGATCACACCGCACACGAACTTCGAGGGTCAGGTCTACGTTTTGAAGAAGGACGAGGGCGGTCGCCACAAGCCTTTCTTCAACAACTACCGACCACAGTTCTTCTTCCGCACGACAGACGTGACGGGCACCGTCGAGTTGCCGAAGGGCACCGAGATGGTCATGCCGGGTGACAACGTGACGATGACGGTCGAACTCGGAAAAGCCATCGCGATGGACGAAGGTCTTCGCTTTGCGATTCGCGAGGGCGGACGAACCGTCGGCGCCGGTCGAGTAACGAAGATCATCAAGTAGTTCGACCTGCAGGTAAACGCCGATGGCACAGAGCATTCGCATCCGTCTAAAGGCGTTTGACCACCAGAACATCGATGATTCGGCGAAAAAGATCGTCGAAACGGTGACTCGAACCAGTGCGACGGTGCGGGGGCCGATCCCTCTGCCCACCGACAAGCACCGTTTCACAGTCACTCGCAGCCCGCATGTCGACAAAGACTCGCGCGAACACTTCGAGATGCGCATTCACAAGCGTTTGATCGACATCGTCGACCCGAACGCCAAGACGATCGACAGTTTGCAGCGTCTCGAGTTGCCCGCCGGTGTCGACATCGAAATCAAGATTCAAAACGCCTAGATTCTTTGTCACATCGAGGCTCGGGTTGCCCGGGTCGCCTGGGCAGACCGATAAATTTTCATCATGAGCGAATTCGATCAGCTCGCCTCGCCGTCTCAGTTGCCGCCGCCGCAGTTGCCAGGTGCAGGAGACTCACGAAACAGTTTCGAAGACTCGCGCACCGATCGACCTCGACGAAGGGTGGCGACCGTCGCGGTTGCCGCGGTTTTTGGCTTGCTCGGCGGCATCCTCGGCGCGTCAGTCGCCCAAGACCTGAACTTCGGCGCTTCCGACGAAGGTTCTGAAGCAACGACGCAGAACACCTCGGCGCCCGTGGTCGTGGCGAACGGGGACGATCTGGTCGGCGAAACTGCGATCGCCAAAGTTGCCGAGCGTTTGGCGAGCAGCGTCGTGACGATTCTGTCCACCGTGGAAGATGACGCGGGTGGTGGTCGCGCCGTCGGTTCTGGAGTGGTGCTGACCTCGGACGGCGAAATCTTGACCAACGCCCATGTCGTCGAAGACGCGTCGGAAGTCGTGGTTCGTTTTGCCGGCGAGACGGAGCCCCGCGCAGCAAAAGTGTTGGCCAGCGACCCGGGCAATGACCTGGCGCTGATCAAAGTTGACGCCACAGGTTTGATTGCCGCCACATTCGCCAAACCAGGAAGCGTGCGCATCGGCGACACGGTTGTCGCGATCGGATACGCGCTGGCGCTCGACGGCGGACCGACCGTCACTTCAGGAATCGTCTCGGCACTCAAGCGAACGATCGAGACCGACTCGGGTGCGTTGAACAGTTTGATTCAAACCGACGCCGCGATTTCATCAGGAAACTCCGGCGGGCCGTTGGTCAACTTGAAGGGCGAGGTGGTCGGCATCAACACGGCCGTGGCGCGTGGCGACTATGACTCGGCCGCCAACAACATCGGGTTTTCGATTTCGGTCGACGAGGTCTTGATCGTGATCGAGCAGTTGCGCGACCAAGCCAGGGGCGTCGAGCGAAAAGATGGTTTTTTGGGTGTGGGTTTGGCGGCTCGTGAGGATGGCGGCCAGGGCGCGATCATCACCGACGTGCAGCCAGGTTCGCCCGCCGACAAAGCGGGCATTTTGGTCGACGATGTCGTCTTGGCGGTGGACGGTGAGCCGATCGACGGTCAAGCCGGTTTGGTCGCCGCAATTCGCGACGCGGAGCCCGGCCAAACGGTAAAAATCGAGATTTTTCGCGACGGCAAAAGGCTGACTTTTGAGGCCACTTTGATCGCCCGATCAGAGTAGAAAAACGACGCAAAAAAGCCGAAAACCGACTTAATTTCCTCGGCTCTCGGGTTTTGGAGGGCGTTTTCAGGGGGATAGAGTTATCACCTCGTTCGCAGCCTGGCTGTGGGCGAAATGTCAATCCAAAAAATTGATGTCTGTGTGCGCCCGCGCGGTTTGCGGGTACCTCACAGCGAAAACGAGAAAAATGCTCCGCGCGGCCAAAGCCTGCGGAGCATTTGTGTGAGTAAACAAAATTTCAAGAAAAGGTTTTGCCTCATGGCACAAAAAGCGATCGTCGGCGAAAAGGTCGGCATGACACAGGTTTGGGGAGACGACCAACGCGTCGTGCCCGTCACCGTGTTGCGCGTCGAACCCGCCCGCATTGTGCAGGTAAAAACCGGCTTGACCGACGGCTATTCGGCCCTGCAGGTCACCTTCGGTCAGCGCGACGCCAAAAAATTGAGCAAATCAGAAGCGGGACATTTCGCGCCAAAGAGCGGCGCCCGCAACGTGGCCGCCGGTCGCCGACTTGTCGAGTTGCGTCTCGACTCTGTGGATGGTTTCGAGATCGGCCAAGAAATTAAAGTCGACACCCTCGCCGTCGGAGAACGAGTCGACGTGACGGCGGTGAGCCGAGGCAAGGGCTTCGCCGGCACGATGAAACGACACAACTTCAACGGTCAGGGTGCGAGCCATGGCAACCACAAGCACCACCGTTCTCCAGGTTCGATCGGTTCATGTTCGTTTCCTGGTCGAGTATTCAAGGGTCTGCGCATGTCGGGTCATCTCGGTCACCAGCAGGTGACGACTTTGAACCTCGAAGTCGTGCAGGCAGACCTCGAGAAGAATTTGTTGTTGGTCAAGGGTTCGGTGCCGGGTCCAAACGGTGGCGTCGTGATCATTCGCAACGCCGTCAAGGGCTCGACCAAGGGGAAATAGTCGAACATGGCAAAGATTGAAATGAAAAACGCCTCGGGCAAGAAAGCCTCCTCGGTGGAAGTAGCCGACGCTGTGTTTGCGATCACGCCGAATATTCCGGTGATGCACCAGGTCGTCGTCGCCCAGTTGGCGCATCGCCGTTCGGGCACCCAGAGCACCAAAACCCGTGCCGAGGTCAGCGGCGGTGGCAAGAAGCCGTTCAAACAAAAAGGCACCGGCAATGCGCGCCAAGGTTCGATTCGCGCCCCGCATTTCAGCGGTGGTGCGGTCTCGCTCGGCCCGACGCCGCGCAAATACTCGCAGCGCACGCCGAAGAAAATGGTTCAGTTGGCGATGCGCTCGGCGCTTTCAGATCGCATGACCGAGAACAAGGTCGTCGTCGTCGACGAGTTCTCGTTCGCCGAACCGAGCACGAAGTCTGCGTCGGCCGTTTTGAAGAGCCTGGGTGTGAGCGATCGAGTTTTGTTGGTTCTCGAGCGCAAAGACGCGATGAGCTGGAAGAGTTTCCGAAACTTGAAAGACGTGCAGGTGATTTCGACTGGCGAGTTGAACGCCTACGACATTTTGTGCAACGACTGGATCGTGTTCACGAAGGCCAGCCTGCCGACATTGGAAGGTGCGAAGTGAAAGATCCGCGCGACATCATTCTGCGACCCGTGGTCAGCGAGAAGAGTTATTCGTTGATCGACAAGGGCACCTACACCTTTGAAGTCAACCCGTTGGCGACAAAGCCCGAGATTCGCGACGCCGTTCAGTCAATTTGGGGCGTCAAGGTGTTGCGGGTCAACACCATCAATCGCCTGGGCAAGCGACGCATCACCCGCGGAACAAACCGCATCGGCGTGCGCGACGGTTCGAAACACGCGATCGTGACATTGGAAGCGGGCAATCAGATCCCGCTGTTTGAGAACTAAAAAGGACGACCCCAGATGCCGATTCGCAAACGCCGCCCGACCAGTGCCGGCCGCCGCTTTCAGACAGTCTCGGATTTCAGCGAGATCACCAAGTCGACGCCCGAAAAATCATTGTTGTCGCCCAAGCCGTCGCGAGGCGGCCGCAACGCGCAGGGTCGAATCACATCGCGCCACCAGGGTGGCGGTCACAAACAGCAGTATCGCATCGTCGACTTCAAGCGGGGCAAAGACGATTGCGTGGCCAAAGTAGCGGCGATCGAATACGACCCGAACCGCACCTGTCGAATTGCGTTGCTGCACTACGCCGACGGCACGAAGTCATATATTCTCGCGCCGAAAGGTCTTGAGGTCGGGGCGAAAGTCGAAAGCGGCCCGAAGGCCGACATCATCGTCGGCAACGCGTTGCCCCTTCGTTACATGCCCGTAGGCACGACCGTGCACAACATCGAGATGCGACCCGGTCAAGGCGGCAAGATCGCCCGCTCTGCCGGCATGGCGGTGCAACTAGTTGCCAAAGAAGGTCTCTACGCGACACTGCGCATGCCGTCGAGTGAAATGCGGCGAATTCCGATCGACTGTCGCGCCACGGTGGGCGAAATCGGCAATGCCGAGCACGAGCAGATCAAGATCGGCAAGGCGGGTCGAAATCGTTGGAAGGGTGTTCGTCCGCAATCGCGCGGTGTCGTGATGAACCCGGTCGATCACCCACTGGGTGGTGGCGAAGGCAAAACCTCGGGCGGACGTCCGCCGGTTTCGCCTTGGGGCAAGCCAGAGCGTCGTACTCGCGACAAAAACAAAGCTTCACAACCGATGATTGTTCGTCGTCGCCGATCAGGAAAGTCGAGAGGTTAACCAGATGTCACGCAGCTTGAAAAAGGGCCCGTTTGTCGACGAGCATCTGCTCAAGAAAGTCGACGAGATGAACGCCAGCGGCGAGCGAAAGGTGATCAAGACCTGGTCGCGACGCAGCACGATCATCCCCGACATGCTTGGTCACACCTTCGCGGTGCATGACGGTAAAAAGCATGTGCCCGTTTATGTCACCGAATCGATGGTCGGTCACAAACTCGGCGAGTTCTCGCCGACGCGCACATTCAAGTTTCACCAGAGTCAAGAGAAGGCTGCGGCCGCCGCCGCGGCCGCCGCGGCACCGGCACCGGCTGCGTCATGACCGGTCCAAAGTTGAACGAAGCGACACGGGTCGCCGGTGAGTCGAGCGGTTTTCGCGCGTCGGCTCGCTTCGCGCGCCTCTCGCCGTCAAAAGTTCGCGTGGTGCTGAACTTGGTGCGGGGCATGGACGTGCGTTCGGCCGACAATTTGTTGCGTCTGACCGAGCGCGACTCGGCGCACATCGTGCGCAAACTTCTGGCTTCGGCGGTTGCCAACGCGACGAATAATTTTCAACAGAACGCCGACGAGCTTTACATCAAGGCTTGCTACGCCGACGGCGGACCAACCCTGAAGCGTTTTCGTCCGCGGGCTAAAGGCAGTTCGGCGGCGATATTCAAGCGCACCAGCCATGTGACGATCGTTGTCGACAAACTTAGCGAAGCCGCTTTGGCCGCCCGCGATTCGCAGAGCGAGTCGCGCGGAGGTGCCGATGCGGCCAAGCGTCGCAGCCGTGTCGAGGCGAGTCGCGCACGCGCGCAAAAATCAAAACAAGCATCCGAAGAAGTCGAGACTTCGACCGATGCCGAGCAAGAAGCGACGGAGAAGTAAATGGGCCAGAAGATCAACCCGTACGGCTTTCGCCTCGGTGTAACCACCGACTGGAAGAGCAAGTGGTTCAGCACCAAGGACTACAAGGCCTATCTGACCGAAGACTGGAAGATTCGCGACTATCTCAAGGTGCAATTGGCCGACGCGGCAGTGAGCCGAATCGAAATCGAACGCACTCGCGACAAACTTCGAATCGACGTGCACACCGCACGACCGGGCATCGTTATCGGTCGCAAAGGTCAAAAAGCCGAGGAACTTCGAGCCGGCCTCACCGCGCTCACCGGCAACAACAAGGTGCAACTCAATATCACCGAGATTCGCGACGCCGAACTTGACGCCGCACTCGTGGCCCAGGGCGTGGCCGATCAACTCGTGAATCGAATCGCGTTTCGACGCGCGATGAAGCGCGCCGTACAAAACGCACAGAAGCAGGGCGTGCAGGGCATTCGAGTGCAGTGCTCGGGTCGTTTGGGCGGCGCAGAAATGTGCCGTCGCGAGTGGTACCGCGAGGGTCGCGTGCCGCTTCATACTTTGCGCGCGAACATCGATTACGGTTTCCGCGAAGCGGCGACCACTGCCGGTCGAATCGGCGTCAAGGTGTGGTTGTACAAAGGCGAGATTTTGCCGTACAAGAGCCAGACCGACGACCGCATCGCCCGAGAAGCGGCGATGGCGGCGGGCGAGACCTCTGGTCACTCAGATGCCACCCGCAAAGTCGTGACCTCGGCCGGTCCGAAGGCTGCCGATGTCGAAGATGTGGCGTTGGCTCCGCTGGTCAAAGAGGCCGACCCCGAGTTCGAGCGTTTGTTGGACGAAGAAGAGGACATTCAGCGTCGTAGCCACGACGGCCATGAGGCCCCTCACTTCAAGCGAGAGGTTTGATCGACATGTTGGAACCACGCAAAGTAAAACATCGCAAGCAGCATCGCGGTCGAATGAACGGCATCTCGAAGGGCGCCAAAGAACTCGCGTTCGGCGAGTACGGCATCCAGGCTCTCGAGCCGGGTTGGATCACCGCTCGTCAGATCGAGGCGTCTCGAATCGCGATGACCCGCCACATCAAGCGCGGCGGAAAAGTCTGGATCAACGTGTTTCCCGACAAGTCGGTGACCAAAAAGCCCGCCGAAACCCGAATGGGTTCCGGAAAAGGCAACCCCGAGTTGTGGGTCGCCGTGGTCAAGCCGGGCCGAATTCTTTTCGAGTTGTCTTACCCGACATCTGAAACCGCGCACCAGGCATTGAGTCGCGCCGCGCAGAAACTGCCGATCAAGACGCGAATCATCTCCAGAAACGAGACCATCTGACATGGCACGTGAACTGACCGAACTCCGCGAGATGGATCTCGCCTCGCTCGTCGAAGAACTTCGTGCGACCAAGCAAGAGGCGTTGAACCTGCGCTTTCGCAACGCGACGGGTCAACTCGACGACACTGCGTCGATTGGCAAGGCGCGTCGACAGATCGCGCGAATCAGCATGTTGATTCGCGAACGAGAAATCTTGGCTGCAGAAGCCGCAGGGAAATGAGCAGGCAAATGTCCGAAACATCAGCAACCACCCGAAACTCGCGAAAGTCGCGCGAGGGAATCGTCGTGTCCAACAAAATGAACAAGACGATCGTCATCGCCATCGTCGAGCGCATTCGCCACAAGAAATACGAAAAATTCGTGACCCGAACCAAGAAGCTCTACGCCCACGACGAGGCCAACGACGCCAAGGTGGGCGACCGCGTGCTGGTGATGGAGACGCGACCGATGTCCAAACTCAAGCGTTGGCGCGTGATCGAGATTTTGGAGCGTGCAAAGTGATCCAGCAAGAGACCCGTCTTCGTGTGGCCGACAACAGCGGCGCGCGTGAAGTGCTTGTGATCAAGGTGTTGGGCGGCACTCGTCGCCGATACGCCTCGATCGGCGACGTCTTCATCGGCACCGTCAAAGACGCGATCCCCGGTGCGGCCGTCAAAAAAGGCGAAGTCGTGCGTTGCGTCGTCGTGCGCGTGGCCAAAGAAAAGCGTCGACCCGACGGCAGTTACATCAAGTTCGACGAGAACGCCGCCGTGTTGATCAAAGAAGATCTGACGCCGCGCGGCACCCGAATTTTCGGCCCGGTGGGTCGCGAGTTGCGAGACAAGAAGTTCATGAGAATCATCTCGCTCGCCCCGGAGGTGTTGTGAAATGAAGTTCAAAAAAGGCGACAGCGTGATCGTTATCGCGGGCAAAGACAGGGGCGCGACCGGCGTGATCTCGGCCGTGCTTCCGGCCACGAACAAGGTGATCATCGACAAGGTGAATGTGGCCAAACGGCACACGGTCGCGCGCGGCAAAAACACCAAGAGCGAGATTGTTGAAAAGCCGATGCCGATTCACGCCTCGAATGTGGCGATCAATCAGGGCGGCAAACCCTCGAAGATCGGTTACAAGGTCGACAAAAAGGGCAACAAAGTGAGAATTGCCAAAAAGACGGGAGCCGAAATCTGATGGCCACCACGACGAAATACATTCCGCGCATGAAGGCGCACTATTTGAACACGGTTCGTGACGATCTGATGAAGAACCTCAGCCTGAGCAACCCGATGCAGGTGCCGACGATCGAAAAGATCGTCATCAACATGGGTGTCGGCAAGGCGACACAGCAGGCTTCGTTGCTTGAAGGCGCCGTCGCAGATCTGACCGCGATTACCGGCCAAAAGCCGCTCGTGACCAAGTCGCGAATCGCCATCGCCTCGTTCAAATTGCGCGAAAACCAGGCCATCGGCTGCAAGGCGACTTTGCGCGGGGACCGAATGTGGGAGTTCTTCGATCGGTTGTTGTCGATCGCGATTCCGCGAATCCGCGACTTCAGGGGTTTGTCGGGCAAGTCGTGGGACGGCAACGGCAACTACACCTTCGGTTTGACCGAGCAGTTGGCGTTCATGGAGGTTCGCATCGACAAGGTCGACACCCCGCGTGGCATGGACATCACGATCGTGACCTCGGCCAAAGACGACGCGTCGGGCAAGGCGCTCTTGGACGCGTTTGGTTTTCCATTTCGCAAGGGCGAGGAGCCGACATCGGTGACCAAAGCCAGGAAATTGAAGAAGAAGTAACAGACGAGCAACGGAGAAACGAATCTTTATGGCAAAAAAATCACTCAGGATCAAAGCAGAGGCAAAACCGAAGTTCAAGGTACGCGGCTACACCCGCTGCCAGCGTTGTGGTCGAACCCGTTCGGTCTACAAAAAATTCGGTTTGTGCCGTCTTTGTTTCCGCGAGCTCGCGCATGCCGGAGAAATCCCCGGCATCACCAAGGCAAGTTGGTAGTCGCCCATGATGACCGATCCGATCGCCGACATGCTCACTCGCATCCGCAACGGAAATGTTGCGATGCGCAGCGAAGTGTTGATGCCCGCCTCGAAGCAGAAATCGGCGCTCGCCGAAGTTCTCAAGCGCGAGGGCTTCATCTCTGACTATGCCGTCGTTCAAGACCCTGAATCATCAGGAAAACTGCTGAAGATCACCATGAAATATGGTGTGGATCGTCAGCGCACAATTTCAGGGATCAAACGAGTTTCAACCCCTGGTCTGCGCGTATATCGAGCAGCCACGGAGGTGCCGCGAGTTTTGGGCGGTCTCGGCGTTGCAGTTTTGTCAACAAGTCACGGGCTCATGACAGACCGCGAGGCGCGCAAGCGCAACGTCGGTGGCGAAGTCATGTGCTTCGTGTGGTAGGTCGAAAGTCGAACCAGGAGAAACGATGTCACGCATAGGAAAATCAGCGCTCGCAGTGCCGAGCGGGGTCGAGGTAACGATCTCGGGCGCCGCCGTGACGGTCAAGGGGCCAAAGGGCACGTTGAAGCGCGAGTTGCCCGTCGGTGTTTCGGCGCGACGCGAAGAGAACAATCTTTTCGTAGATCGAGCCGACGACGAACGCGACGCCCGCGCGCGCCACGGCATGGCACGAACATTGCTTTCGAACATGATCGTGGGTGTCACGCAGGGTTACACCAAGGCGCTCGACATTCAGGGCGTCGGCTATCGCGCCGAGGCGCAGGGACCGAACAAACTGAAGTTGGCGCTCGGCTTCTCGCACCCGATCGTCTACACGGCGCCAGAAGGCATCACATTTGAGGTGACGGCGCAAACCCAGATCGTGATCAAGGGCAGCGACAAAGAGGCCGTCGGTCAGGTGGCGGCGAATATCCGCAACATGCGCAAACCCGAGCCGTACAAAGGCAAAGGGGTTCGTTATTTGAACGAGCGCGTGCGTCGCAAGGCCGGCAAGACGGGCAAGAAGTAGCAACAACTAGGGGAATGATCTAACCATGGCCAACTCAGCAACAAAACGACACTCATCGCGCCTGCGTCGTCAGCGTCGCGTGCGAAAAAAGATTCACGGCACGGCCGATCGTCCGCGACTGGCCGTATTCAGAAGCAACAAGCATCTTTCGGCGCAGCTCATCGACGACGACGCGGGTCGCACCATCGCCTCGGCGTCGTCGCTTGAAGCCGAGTTTCGCAAGATGTCGGGCTCGACCGTCGAGGCCGCCGCACGAATCGGCAAAGCCGTCGCCCAGCGGGGCAAGCAGGCTGGCGTGAAAAAAGTTGTCTATGACCGTGGCGGGTTTTTGTACCACGGTCGTATCGCAGCGGCAGCGCAGGCCGCCCGAGAAGAAGGCTTGGAGTTCTAAATGAGCGATGTGAATCAAGTTCCAGAGAATTCGGGCAACGAGCCCACCGAGCGTCGCGAGCGTCGCGATCGTCGCGAACCGCGCGAGAAGCGCGAGCCGCGACCGCCGGCGAAGGTCGGCGAGATCGGCGACTCACGAGTCGTGCACATCAATCGCGTGGCCAAAGTGGTCAAGGGTGGTCGCAGGTTCTCGTTCACCGCCTTGGTGGTCATCGGCGATCGCAACGGCCGAGTCGGTCTGGGCTACGGCAAAGCCAAAGAGGTTCCGCTGGCGATCCAGAAGGGCACCGAAGAGGCGAAGCGAAATATTTTTCATGTCGCACTCGCCGGCTCGACGATCACCCATGCGACGATCGGCGTCAACGGCGCCGGCCGCGTGATGCTGAAACCTGCGGCGCCCGGCACCGGCGTAATCGCAGGTGGCGCCGCCCGAATCATCCTCGAAGAAGCGGGCATCAAAGACGTGCTGGCCAAGGTTCTAGGTTCGCCGAACGCGATCAATGTCGCGCGCGCGACGATCAACGGTCTCAAGGGTCTGCAACGACCCGACGAGGTCGCCAAACGACGCGGCCTCGCCGCTGATGAGTTCGTGCCGAAGGGCATGTTGCGCGCCTACACCGAACGCAAGAAGACGATCAGCGCGACCGGAGCGAAATAATCATGGCCGTAGCGAAGAAAGCCCCGAAGCCGGCGAAAAATGCCGCCGCCAAAACCGGTTCGGCCAAGCCGACCCGCAAGGCGCACGCCGGCGCGACCATTTCGGTCAAACAAGTTCGTTCTCAGATCGGCATCATGCCCAAGACCAAGGCGACATTGCGCGCCCTGGGTTTGCGCAAGATCGGTGATGTCAACACTCTTCCTGATCGCCCCGAAATTCGCGGCATGATCGCCAGGGTTCCGCATCTCGTCGAAGTAACCCAAAAAGGAGCATGATCATGCGCGTCGATCAAGTCGGGCCTCGTCACGGAGCGCGAAAAAAACCTAAGCGCGTGGGTCGTGGTATCGGTGGCAAGGGCGGCAAGACCGCGGGTCGCGGCACCAAGGGTCAATACGCCCGCAACACGGTGCGTCGCGGTTTCGAAGGCGGACAAATGCCCCTCAAACAGCGAGTTCCGAAACTGAAGGGTTTCAACAACCCGTTTCGTGTCGAGTATTACGCGGTGAACCTCGACGCGATCGACTCGTTGGCGATCAGCGAAGTCGACCCTGCGAAACTGGTCTCTGGTGGCGTGGCGCACAAGGGCCAGATGATCAAGGTTTTGGGTCGCGGAAAAATCACGCGCGCGGTGAAAGTTTCGGCGCACGCAGTTTCGAAGTCGGCGCAAGAGGCGATAGTCGCCGCTGGTGGTTCGGTGGTTATCTTGCCGCCGGTGTACAAAGGCGTTCGCCCACCGGCCAAGGGCAGTCAGTTCACCAACCGTTAAATCGTGCGATACTCTCGCCAATGAATCGACAGTCGAGGTAATTTCGTGGCAAAAATCGGGAATATCTTCAAAGTAGAAGAGCTTCGAAACAAGGTTCTGTTCACCTTGGCGATGATTTTGGTCTATCGATTCGGTGTGGCTTTGCGCGTGCCGGGGGTCGACGCGCAGGCGGTCAGCCAGTTGCGCGAGGCCTCGAAGTCTCAAGGTGCGCTTGGTTTCTTGAACCTGTTTTCGGGCGGCGCATTCGGAAGTTTCTCGATCTTTGCGCTCGGCATCATGCCGTACATCACTTCGAGCATCATCATGCAGGTCTTGACCGTGGTGATCCCGAAGTTGGAGCAATGGCAGCAAGAGGGAGCGACGGGTCAACGAAAGATCACCCAATGGACGCGCTACGTGGCGATTGGTATCGCCACGCTGCAAGGTGCCGGCCTCACGTTCATTTTCGGCCAAGGTCGGGGCTCGGCATTTTTTGGCGCGAGCGTCAGCGCGCCAGACGTCGTGCTGCTAGATCCGTTCATGCCGCGGGCGTTGCTCGTGATTCCGTCTTTGGTGGCCGGCACGGCGCTGTTGATGTGGATCGGCGAGTTGATCAGCCAGCGGGGTATCGGCAACGGAATGTCGATGGTCATTTTTGCATCGGTAGTAAGTGATCTGCCGTTCGGTTATTACTCGTTGCTGCAGACCAAGAAGAACATAGTTTTTGCGATCTTGATCGCGCTCACACTGGCGATCATCGTCGCCGTCGTGCGGGTCGAACTCGGGCAACGCCGATTGCCGGTGCAGTTCGCCAAGCGGGTCGTGGGTCGAAAAATGTTCGGCGGACAGAACACTTATATTCCGCTTAAGGTGAACCAGTCGGGGGTGGTGCCAATCATCTTCGCCAGTTCAGTTCTGTTGTTGCCGGTGCTGATGTCGAACATGCTCGGTAGCGCCGAGGGTTGGCGGGGGTCGATCGCCCGATTCGTCGACCAATATCTGATCAACAGTCAGAACCTGTTGTATGTCAGCATCTTCTCGATTTTGATAGTCGCCTTCGCCTACTTTTACAACTCGATCGCCTTCGACCCGGTTCGTCAGGCCGACCAGTTGCGCAAGCAGGGCGGTTTCATTCCCGGCATTCGCCCTGGTCAACAGACCGAATCGTTTTTGGCAAAGACGGTCAACCGCATCACTTTGCCCGGCGCTGTTTTCGTCGCGGTGATCGCCATCTTGCCGTACATCGTGTTGTGGGTCGGCAATGTCTCGACGTTTCCGTTCGCCGGCACGACCGTCTTGATCGCGGTGGGTGTGGCCCTCGAGCTGATGCGCCAGATCGACAGTCAATTGATGCAACGAAATTATGAGGGTTTCCTGAAGCAATAGATTTGCCGACGGCAGATTTATCGCAAAGATTCGCCCGCACGAGGATCGAAAAACCACTATGAGCACCGGGGTGAGAATCATCATGTTCGGTCGCCAGGGCGCGGGTAAAGGCACGCAGAGTTCGCGACTCGCCCAACACTTCGGGGTGCCTCATATCTCGACCGGCGAGATGTTGCGCAACGCGGTCAAACAAGATTCGGTCGTGGGTCGGGCGGCCAAGAGCGTGCTCGAGCGCGGAGAACTGATCGAAGACGGGTTGATGGTTTCTTTGGTGCAGGGAAGAATCGGTCAAGAGGACGCCCGCGTGGCGGGCTATGTGCTCGACGGCTTTCCACGAACGATCGCCCAGGCGACCGCGTTTGATTCGATAACCCAGGCTCGACCCGTGAACTTCGTTATCGACCTGGACGTAAAGCGAGAGGTGGTCGTCGGACGGCTCTCGGCGCGAAGAACCTGCGAGTCTTGCGGGGCCGTCTACACGGCAAGTGGCGACGAACCGACCGACTGGAAGTGCGCAAAATGCGGTGGACAAGTGACCCAGCGCCACGATGACCGACCGGCGGCGATCAACCACCGACTCGATGTCTACGAGACCCTGACGGCACCCCTGATTTCGTACTATCAGGGTCGCGGGTCGTTGCACGTAATTGACGGCCTCGGTTCGCCCGACGAGGTGTTCGAACGCCTAAAAACAGTGGTTGAAACTGGCCTGCGCCGATAGCCTGACTAGTCGCCCTAAACGGTCTTTGACCGCCGGGTGATAAGAGAAAAAACCAGAACCGTTCGGAGAAACTTTGCCCAAAAATAAGGAAGATGCAATCGTGCTGGAAGGCAAGATTACAGAATCCTTACCCAACGCAATGTTTCGGGTCGAGTTAGAGAACGGTCACACGGTTTTGGCTCATATCTCGGGAAAGATGCGAATGAACTACATTCGAATACTTCCCGGCGACAAGGTGCAGGTAGAGCTGACACCTTACGACCTCACCCGGGGTCGAATCACATATCGGTTTAAATAAAAAGGCGTGAAGTGAAAGTAAGAACCAGCGTTAAAAAAATCTGCGAGAAGTGCAAAGTCATTCGTCGGCACGGTCGCGTGATGGTGATCTGCGAAAACCCACGACACAAACAACGACAAGGCTGAGCGAGAACAATGGCACGAATTTCAGGAGTCGATATTCCGCGCGAGAAGCGCGTCGAGATCGGCCTTACATATATCTTTGGTATCGGTCGCACGACCTCGAAGAAGTTGCTCAGCGAAACGGGCATCAATCCCGACACGCGAGTTCGCGACCTCACCGACTCGGAAGTCAACAAGATCCGTATTTTCATCGAGAACAATCTCAGCGTCGAAGGTGACCGTCGTCGAAATGTCCAGACCGACATCAAACGCAAGGTCGAGATCGGCTCCTATCAGGGCACGCGTCATCGCAAAGGTTTGCCCGTTCGCGGTCAGCGTACCCACACCAACGCTCGAACCAGAAAAGGCCCGAAGAAGACGGTGGCCAACAAGAAGGTCGCGGTGAGGAAGTAGTCATGGCTGATCCGAAACCGGTGACTCGCAAGCGCAAACGAGAGCGTCGCAACGTCTCGTCGGGCATCGTGCACATCAAGAGCACCTTCAACAACACGATCGTCTCCGTGACCGACACCGAGGGCAACGTAATTTCATGGGCGTCGTCGGGCGGCGTGGGTTTCAGCGGCTCGCGAAAGTCGACGCCGTTCGCCGCGCAGATGGCCGCCGAGAAAGCCGGTCGCGCCGCGATGGATCTCGGCCTGCGTCGCGCAGAGGTGCATGTCAAGGGCCCGGGTTCGGGTCGCGACACCGCGTTGCGCCAGATTCAAAACATGGGCATCGAAGTGTCGGGTATCAAAGATCTTTCGCCGATGCCGCACAACGGTTGTCGTCAACCAAAGAGAAAGCGTCCGTAACCCATGGCCCGCTACACAGGTCCCAAGGTTCGTTTGTCGCGCCGCCTCGGCATCAACGTCTTCGAGAACACCAAGGGTTCGAAGGCCCTCGAGCGTCGTCCGTTTCCGCCGGGTCACCACGGTCGTTCGCGTCGCAAAGGTGCGGGCAGCGAATATCTGGCCCAGATGCAAGAAAAGCAGAAGGCGAAGTTCATCTACGGCCTGCTCGAGCGTCAATTTCGCAACCTATATAAGAGGTCAGTGCGCCTGAGCGGCCCGACGGGTGAAAACCTGTTGCGCTTGCTTGAAACGCGCCTCGACAACGTCGTTTACCGCGCGGGTTGGGCGGCATCGCGACCGCAGGCGCGCCAGTTCGTGAGCCACGGGTTGATCAAGGTCGACGGCAAGCGCGTCGACATTCCCTCGTACACCCTGCAGAAGGGCGAGGTCGTGACGCTCTCCGACAAGGGCCAGAACATGATCGTGATCCAGCACAACATCGACACGCTCGACCGAAAGGTCGTGGCCTGGCTGGATGTCGCCGAGGCGGGCAAGCAGGTGACTGTTCGTGAACTGCCCGTGCGCGAGCAGATCGACGTGCCCGTGCGCGAACAATTGATCGTCGAGCTTTATTCAAAGTAAAAACCAAGAAGAATCGTCCGAGGAGAAACCATGCTTGTAATCCAGCGCCCGACAGTAGAACCGATCGGCACCGAAGAGAACAACCGCCAAAAGTTTTCGGTCGGCCCGCTCGAACCGGGTCTCGGCCACACCATCGGCAATTCTCTGCGCCGCATGCTGTTGTCGTCCATTCCGGGCGCGGCGATCACATCGGTGAAGTTCGAATCGGCGCTGCACGAGTTCGACACGATCGAAGGCGTGGCCCAAGACGTCACCGAGATAATTCTCAACCTGAAAGACATCGTCTTGCAGTCGACATCAGACGATCCGATCGTGCTGAGCGTCGACGTCAAGGGTCCGACCGAGTTCACCGCGGGCGACATTCAGTGCCCACCCGAGGTCGAGATCCTCAACAAGTCGCAAAAGATCGCCAGCCTTTCGACCAAAGGAAAACTGGTGTTCGAACTCACCGTCGAGAAGGGCAAGGGCTATACGACATCCGATCGTGACAGCGCCCGCAAGACGATCGGCATCATCCCGATCGACGCGATTTTCTCGCCGATTCGTCGCGTTTCGTTCGAGGTCGTGCCGACGCGAGTCGAGCAATCGACGAACTACGACAACTTGATCATCGACATCGAGACCGACGGCTCGATCACACCCGTCGAGTCGTTGGCTTCGGCGGGCGCGACGTTGCGTTCGCTCGTCGACCTGGTCGCCAATCTCACGGCCGAGCCGGTCGCCCTCGAATTGGGCGAGGTCTCGGGATATTCGAGCGGTTCGGGCGATCTCGACCTTCCGATCGAAGACCTCGATCTCTCCGAACGCCCGCGCAACTGTTTGAAGCGCGGTCAGGTCAACACGATCGGCGAGTTGCTGACCCGTTCAGAAGAAGACCTGATGAACATCACCAACTTCGGCCAAAAGAGCCTCGACGAAATCAAGCAGAAGCTTGACGAGCGCGGCCTCTCGCTTCGGACGTCGTAGCGGTAGCCGTCGAGAGATTGATCAAGGAGACGATTCGATATGCCAGGCAGACCACGTCGCGGACCAAGTTACGGCGGTAGTTCGTCGCACGAAAAGTTGATGATGGCCAACCTCGCCTCGTCGCTTTTTGCCGCCGAAGGCATCGTCACCACCGAGTCGAAGGCCAAGGCGCTTCGACCCATCGCCGAAAAGTTGATCACCAAGGCGAAGAAAGCCCAGGGTTCGAGCCCGATGCGGCTTCATCGCATTCGCCAAATTCAGAGTTACCTGCGCGACAAAGAAATGACGAACAAACTCGTCAATGTCGTCGCGCCCCGATATCTCGACCGCAACGGCGGGTATCTGCGAATTTTGAAGTTGGGCCCGCGCCATGGTGACAACGCACCGATGGCGCGCATCGAACTGATCTAAACAAAACCAAACCTATGCGTCGCGTGCGCTTGGTTGTCGCCTATAACGGCGAGTCTTTCCATGGGTTCGCCGTAAACCCGAAAGTGAACACGGTTGCGGGCACGCTTTCTGGCGCATTGCAGCAAATTTTTCAACGAAATATTCCGGTGGTTTCGGCGGGACGAACCGATGCGGGTGTGCACGCCACGGGTCAGGTGATCAGTTGTGACGTCGATGCCGACACCGTCTTGCCGACTTTGCGCAAGCAGTTGAACTCGCTTTGCGGGCCCGAGATCATCGTCAAGGAGATTTCGTGGGCGAGCAACGACTTTCACGCGCGGTTTTCGGCGATCTGGCGTCACTACCAATATTTCGTCTACAACTCCGATTTCCCGGATCCGTTCAAGGTCTCGTCTTCGTGGCATGTGATGGCTCCATTGAACCTGAATGCGATGCAGTTGGCGTGCGACCCGATCATCGGCACGCACGATTTTTCGGCGTTTTGTCGTCGACCCAAACCCGACAGCGAACCTGATCTCGAGGGTTCTGAATTGGGCGATGCGAGCGGCGAGCCGGGCCGCGAGAAGTCTCTGCGTCGTTGCGTGATGGTCGCCAACTGGAGACAACACGGCGACTGCATGTTTCAATTCGACATCAGGGCAAATGCATTTTGTCATCAGATGGTTCGCTCTTTGGTCGGCACCTTCGTCGAGATCGGCGCCCGCAAACGACCAAGCAGCGACATGATGAGCCTCGTGCGTTCGGGCGATCGCGCCGAGGCCTCGCAGTTGGCGCCGCCACAAGGCTTGTTCTTGACAGCGGTCGGCTACCCGGCCGACGTGACGGCGACATTCTCCGATTCTTGAGATAACCGGCCCGCGACCCACATGCGCATCGCTTTCGCATCGACTCCGGTGGGGCCGCTCGGTTCGGGCGTGGGTGGCGGAGTCGAACTGACGCTCGAGATTTTGGCCGCAGGATTGCAAAAACTCGGACACTCGATCGAGATCTACGCTCCATCGGGTTCGGTGCTCGGCGGTTTCTTCGTGAACCAGATCGGGGGCACGTTGCAGACGCCGGCCCAAGATGTGGATCGCGGGGAACCGATCGCGATCACCAAAGGCTCGGTGCTGGAAAATATCTGGGACCAGATTCGTCGCGATCAAGAAAAGTTCGACGTGGTCCTGAACTTCGCCTACGACGCGCTGCCGATGCGCCTCACCAGTTTGTTGCGTGCACGGGTCGTGCACTTGGTCTCGATGGGGTCGTTGACCGATGCAATGGATGAGATCATCGTTGAAACTTCGATCAGACATAAGAATGCGATTGCGATGCATAGTCGTGCCCAGGCGCAGAGTTTCTCGGGCTTGTCGCCTGATGTGCGGATCGTCGGCAGTGGCGTGGTGCTCGACAACTATCGGTTCAACGGTGCCGTCGACGGCGCGCTGGGTTTCGTCGGCAGGGTCTCACCCGAGAAAGGCGTCGAAGACGCGGTGGCGATCGCCGAGAGCACTGGACTGCCGCTGAAGATTTGGGGACTGCTGCAAGACGCCGAATATCTGCAACGAGCGAAATCGCTTCATCCGCGGGCGAAGGTGAGTCACGAAGGTTTTGTGACCAGCGAGCAGTTGGGGCGCGAGTTGGGGCAGTGCCGCGCGTTGTTGGTGACATCAAAGTGGATCGAGGCGTTCGGCAACGTGGTGATCGAGGCGTTGGCGTGCGGGGTGCCGGTGATCACCTATCGACGGGGAGGGCCGGCCGAAATCGTGGTCGACGGCCACACTGGTTTCATCGTCGAGCCCGACAACATGGGGCAGATGGCCGAGGCCGTGCGCCAAATCGGTCGAATTGACCGGTCCGAATGTCGCGCATATGTGGCGAGCAACTTTTCGGCCGAGAGTTTCGCGCGCAAGGTCGAAAATTGGTTGCATGAGGCTCTGACGGCGGGCTGAAAGACAGGGCGACAAACCAGCCGATCGGGCCTGCCGCGATTGTGAAATTTGGGTTTTTGACCGTATCCTTGATGGGTCGTCAAAACGAGTGCTTCTGGCAATCTGACGGCCAAAAACTACACGAGGATTTCAATGCGTACCTATTCTGCGAAAACAACCGATGTGCAACGAGCGTGGCACATCATCGACGCCGAGGGTTTGGTTCTCGGTCGGTTGTGCACCGAAGTCGCCACGCTTTTGCGCGGCAAGCACAAGCCGATGTACACCCCGAGCATGGACACGGGTGATCATGTCGTGATCATCAATGCATCAAAAATCGTTTTGACATCGAACAAAGCAAACACAGAAATGGTCTACGACTACTCGGGTTACCCGGGCGGTTTGAAGAGCGAAACATACGCGCACCTTCTCGACCGCAAACCTGGCGACGCGATTCGTCGGTCGATTCGCGGAATGTTGCCGAAGGGGCCGCTCGGTCGTCAGATGATCAAGAAGTTGCAGGTCTACCCGGGTGCAGAACACCCGCACGCAGCACAGTCACCAAAAGTTTTCGAGATCGCACACGCGAAAGCTCGCTGACCGACAACACAGAAAGAAAACAACTCGTGGGAACAAAGCCATTGACACAGACCACCGGCCGTCGCAAGCAGGCTGTATGTCGCGCCCGTCTTCGACCCGGCAGCGGCGTCGTGAAGATCAACACCCGTGCGTTCGTCGAATATTTTCCGTCGGAGGTGCAGCGAAATTCGTCGACCGAGGCGTTGCGCATCACCAACACATTGGCGAGTTACGACGTCGATGCCGACATCGTGGGTGGGGGTATAGCCGGTCAGTCGGGTGCTCTGCGTATGGCGATCGCCCGTGCGCTCGTGGATATTGATCCGTCGCAACGTCAAGTTCTGAAGAAGGCGGGTTTGCTGACCCGCGACTCGCGTCGCAAAGAAAGCAAGAAATACGGTCTCAAGAAAGCACGCAAGGCGCCGCAATACACCAAGCGTTAAGCCGTGTTGAAATTCGGCACCGACGGTGTTCGTGGAAAGTTTGGCGTCGAATTAACTGAAAGTTATGCCGCGAACCTCGCGGTGGTCGTGGCCGAAGTGCTCGGCGCGTCAAAAGTTCTCATCGGGCGCGACACCCGCGAATCTGGTGTCGCGCTTGAGACCGCGATCACGAGCGCGCTGACCAAAGCCGGCGTCGAAGTCGGTCTGTTGGGCGTCGCCCCGACACCGGCGATCGCGTTTGCCGCGTCGAACCAAGACACGGTGTCGATTTCGATAACGGCGTCGCACAACCTTTACTCCGACAACGGAATCAAAGTGTTTGGTCGGGGTGGTCGCAAACTCTCGGAAGTCGAGCAGCAAAAGATCGAGCGCGCGCTCGTGTCGAGGCTCGGTGCGGCGTCGACGGGCGACCTGCACGACAAGAACTCGGCGGTGAAAACGTCCCCATCGATCGAACCGACAGACCAGACCTGGTTGTTGCAGAAGTATCGCGAATATTTGATCGATCAAGCGGGTCGCACGTCGTTGCGCGACCTGCATATAGTGCTCGACTGCGCCAACGGAGCATTCAGCAACCTGGCTTCGACCGTGTTCGAAGATCTCGGTGCGAAAATTTCGACGATCAACGCCAGCCCCGACGGTCGCAACATCAACCGCGATTGTGGAGCGACGCACCCCGCGGCTTTGAGCGCCGCCGTGAAACAGTTGCGTGCCGACTTCGGGGTCGCCTTCGACGGCGATGGCGATCGACTGATCGCCGTAGACGAACTGGGGGTGATCGTCGACGGCGACCATTTGTTGGCAATTAGCGCGCTCGAGATGAAAAAGAGCGGAGCCTTGCGCAACAATCGCGTAGCCGTGACGGTGATGACGAACATCGGCTTTCATCGGGCGATGAAGGCAAACGATATTGACGTCGTGACGACGCCGGTCGGCGACCGTGCGGTTCTGGTTGCGCTCGAAGAGAACGATCTCGCTTTGGGCGGCGAACAGAGCGGGCACATTATTTTTCGCGACCTGGCGACCACCGGCGACGGGTTGTTGGCGGCGCTCGTTCTGGCCAAGATGCTGGCCGCGAGCCGTTCGAAATTGAGCGAGGTCGCGTCGAATGCGATGACGAGTTTTCCGCAGGTGTTGCGCAATGTAAAAGTTTCGCGACAGATCACGGAGAGCGATCGTTCGTTTGCCCCCGAGTTGGCGTTGGGCGAGAAACTTCTGGGGCAAGACGGTCGGGTGTTGGTGCGCGCGAGCGGCACCGAGAGCCTGGTGCGGGTAATGGTCGAAGCCACCGAGCAATCTGTTGCCGAGAGCGTGGCCGAGAAACTCGTCGCCTCGATCGTGTCTCGGTTCGGTGAATAAAGAGCCGAAAGTAGACTAGAAAACATGTGCGGAATCATCGGCGTGCTCAGCCGCCGGACGAGTCGAACCACGCCGACGGCCAAAGAGGTTTTGGCTCTTCTCGACTCGGCGCTCGAGGCGGGTGCGAAGAACGACATCGATCGCCTCGCCGCGACCGTGACGGCGGTCGACAAGTTGTTGCGCGGCGACCCCGGGCAGTTTTGCCTGGCCGACAACCACCAACTCGTGGCCTCGATGACTTCGCGTATCGATCAACTCGATTCGATCGTCGCGGCATACGAGGTTTCGCTCGAGAAGTCGGCCGGCCCGCTTTCAGAAACATCCGAGCATGCGCTTGAAGAAATCACACGGGCCAAAGACGCGATCTGGGAGTTGCGCAACGATCGGATTCGGACTGCCAAATTGGTGGACGCCTTGGCGGGCCAGGGTGCGTCGGCCTCGGCGCGAAGCGGCTACTTTTCGATTCAGCAGGCTTTCTCGGGTTTGGATCGTCTCGAGGTGCGCGGTCGAGATTCGGCCGGGGTTCATGTGCTGGTTTCGAACCACGGTTTGAAGGCCACCGACAAAGAGGTCGTGGCGTTGTTGGCGGGTCGTGGCGACGACGCCTTGTTCATGTCGGGCGCGGTGCGAATGACCGAGAACGCCTGGTCTTTCGTCTACAAGGCGGCTGCAGAAATCGGCGAGTTGGGTGACAACACCCGGGTGATGCGCAATGCGGTGATGGCCGACGATCTTTTGCGGTTGTGCATCTCGCAACCCGACTCGCAGGTGGCGGTTTTGGCGCACACGCGTTGGGCGAGCGTCGGCATCATCTCAGAGCCGAACGCGCATCCGGTGAACAGCGAAGAGCTCGAGGGCAAGTATGACGACGCCTATCTGGTCGCGGCGTTGAACGGCGATGTCGACAACCACGCCGACCTGCGGGTCGAGCACGGTTTGCGCGTGGCCGGACCGATAACCACAGACGCCAAGGTGATACCCGCGCTGGTTTCGCGCCGACTCGCGGTGAACCCTGATTTGAGCGACGCGTTTCGCGAGACGGTCTCGCAATTCGAGGGTTCGGTGGCGATCGCCGCGGCCAGCGCCACCGAGCCGACGAAACTTTTGCTCGCGTTGCACGGCAGCGGCCAGGGATTGTGCATCGGGCTGGCAGAAGATCGATTCGTCGTGGCGAGCGAGCCATATGGCGTGGTCGAAGAGACGATGGACTATGTGCGGATGGATGGCGAGTCGCTCGCCGAGCCGGACAACCAGTCGAGCCGCGGTCAAGTGGCGGTTTTGTCGGCCGAGAACGCCGGCGAATTGGGCGGCATCCGGCTTCGGTCGTACGACGGCCGTGAAATTTCTCTGCGCGAAGAGAACGTTTCGCGTGCCGAGATAACGACCCGCGACATCAATCGCGGCGAGCACAAGCACTTTTTGGCCAAAGAGATCGCCGAGGCGCCCGAAAGTTTCAGAAAAACATTGCGCGGTCGCATCGTCGAGGTCGACGGCGTCTTGACCACCGAACTGAGCGAAAAGATTTTGCCCAAGTCGATTTGCAGTCGCTTGGCCTCGGGCAAGATCAAGAAAGTTCGCGTTATTGGTCAGGGCACGGCGGCCGTGGCGGGTCAGGCGCTGGCCAAGCTGTTGCAAGAATTGGTCGGCATCGACCTGAGCATTGAGGCCCAGTTGGCGAGCGAATTGTCGGGTTTCGGGCTCGAACTGGACATGTCAGACACGATCGTCGTCGCGGTCAGCCAAAGCGGCACGACCACAGACACGAATCGCACCGTCGACCTCGCCCGGTCGCGCGGAGCGAGCGTTCTGGCCATCGTGAATCGGCGCGGCAGCGAACTCTCCGAGAAGGCCGACGGAGTCATGTATACATCCGACGGAAGAGATGTCGAGATGAGCGTGGCCAGCACGAAGGCGTTCTATGCGCAGGTCGCCGCAGGCGTGCTTTATGCGTGCGCGTTGTCGAAGGCGATGAACAAGTCGAGCGACAAGGCGCGCCATGCGCTGTTGGCGGGTCTGAGGCGAATACCCGACGCGCTCGGCGAGGTTCTCGAGACGCGCCCGCAGATCGCCGCGGCCGCAAGACAATTTGCGTCGTCGCGCCGATATTGGACGGTGGTCGGCAATGGAATGAACACGATCGCCGCCCAGGAAGTGCGCATCAAATTGTCGGAACTTTGCTACAAGTCGATTTCGAGCGACTCGACCGAGGACAAAAAACACATCGATCTCTCTTGTGAGCCGTTGATTTTTGTCTGTGCCACCGGTCTGCTCGAGGGCACCGCATCGGACGTGGCCAAAGAGATCGCCATCTATCGGGCGCACAAGGCGCTGCCGATCGTCGTGGCCAACGCGGGTCAGACCAGGTTCGACGCGGCTGCCGCTTTGCTGTTGGTGCCGAATGTCGAGAGCAGTTTGTCGTTCATTTTGAGCGTGATGGTCGGACATCTTTTCGGTTACGAGGCGGCACTGGCGATCGATGCATTGGCCAGGCCATTGCGCGAGGCGCGCGAGGTGGTCGAGCATGCCGTCGAGCGAGGCGGCGATGCGAACAAGTTGTTGGCAAAAATCCGCACCGACCTCGGGGTGCCCGCGACGCGGTTCACCGACGCGCTGGCGACCGGCAATTACGACGGCAACCTCGAAGCCAGCACGGCCGTGCGAATAGTGACGATGTTGCGCGACACGTTGTCGAACGATCCGGTGCAGGCGTATCAGCGCAGTTCGGGAAAGATCGCCTCGCCAGAATTGTTGCTCGACGATCTGACCAGCGCGTTGACCCGCGGCATCGACGAATTGACCAGACCCGTGGACGCGATCAAGCACCAGGCGAAAACGGTGACGGTCGGCATCTCTCGCAGCGACGAAGGTTTGTTCGACCGCAAGTTGGTGAAGAGTCTGCTCGAAGCCGGTGTCGCCCGCGAGCGGCTTTCATATCGGGTGCTGAAGATCGTCGCCGACCTGGATGCCGCCGTCAGCGCCGTCACGGGTTTCACCAGATATCAGATCGACGGAGACATCCAGGGTTCGACGGCGACGATCGCGATCGTCGACCGTGGCGGAATGTCGAAGAACCTGACCTCGCGCGTCGAGAGAAACTCGCATCTAGTCGGCACGAAGCGCCGAGTGGCGAGCGATCAAGAGGTTCTGGTGGCGCGTGGTCGAAGCGACAATCGAACCGTGATCATGGTGCCCGAGACCAAGAGCGGCCAGACCACGGGCATCACGCTGTTGCACGTGATGTTTCACGAGCGACTGCCGGTCACGGCGATGCGCGCGGTGTTGCAGGGCTACGACCGACGGTTCGACAGGTTGGTCGACTGGGTGACCGAAACCGAGGGCTCGTTCAGAGAAGATCGCCTGGCCGAAGTTTCGGTGGCCGACTTGTTGATTCTGCCGATCAGCGAGATGGCCGACCTCTGGCGAACGGGCAAGTAGGCGAGATGATCGGGCTGGGTGTCGACATCGTGGACGTGCAACGGTTTCGCGACGCCTTGGCGCGCACGCCCAAGCTGCGCGCTCGAGTTTTCACCGACACCGAACTCGAGTCGTTGACACGACGCGGCCCCGACGCCGACATCGCCCCGAGTTTGGCCGCGCGTTTCGCGGTGCGCGAGGCGGCGATGAAGGCCCTGGGTGTCGGGCTCGGGGCTTTTGATCTGCGCGATGTTTCGATCCGCAATGAAAAATCAGGCGCCCCCGAGTTGGTCGTCGTGGGTCGCGCCGCCGAACTTGCGGCGCTGCGCGGGGTCAAGAGTTGGCGCGTGTCGCTGTCGCACACCCGCGATACGGCCGTGGCTATAGTCGCCGGCATTTGACGGAAGTCGCATGGTCGACCTGAATCGTTGGGCGTGGGTCGAGATTGATCTCGCGGCGATACGCCACAACACGGCGGTGCTTGTCCGCCGCGCGGGTCGCGCCCAGTTGTGGGCGACCGTAAAGGCGAACGGATACGGGCACGGCGCGATTGAAACCGCTCGGGCCGCGCTCGACTCGGGCGCGCAAGGTTTGTGCGTGGCGCTCGCCGACGAGGCCCATCAACTGCGCACGGCGAAGATCTCGGCGCCGATTCTCGTCGTCAGTGAGCAACCACCAGTCGCATTCGAACAAATGTTGGGCGACAAGGTAGTCGCCACGCTCTACAACGAGACGACGATCGCCGAGTATGCCGCGACCGCGGCGCGACTGAAAACCGTCGGCACCGTGCATCTGAAAGTCGACACCGGAATGCATCGAGTCGGTGCACCCCTTGAAGCGGCGATGGCGATGGTCGATCAGATTGCGTCGTTGCCTTCTTTGAAACTAGACGGCGTGTACACGCATTTTGCCGCCGCTGATCTGCCGCAACACGACGAGACGGCCAAACAGATGAGACGATTCGCCGAATTTGTCGCCGAACTTGAGCGACGTTCACTACGCCCGAAACACGTGCATATCTCGAACTCGGCGGCGACGTTGCGCGACCTGACCGGACAGACCGACATCGTGCGCGTCGGGGTCGCGCTCTACGGCATCAGCCCGAGCGCCGAGATGCAGGCAGATGCGACCGAATTGAGACCAGCCTTGACCTGGCGCGCACGGGTCAGTCATGTGCAACGTCTGGCCGCGGGCGAGGGAATTTCTTATGGTCTGCGTCATCGGCTCGAGCGAGAGTCGACAATCGCCACTTTGCCCTTGGGTTATGCCGATGGTCTCTCGCGCCGATTATGGAAATCTGGCGGTGAGGTGCTGATCGCCGGTCGACGATGCCCGATCGTGGGCGTGGTGACGATGGATCAGATGATGGTCGATTGCGGCGACATGAAAACAAAGATCGGTGATGACGCCGTTTTGCTCGGTCGACAACAAGACCAGACGATCTCAGCAAACGACATCGCCGCGAAACTCGACACGATCGGTTACGAGATAGTTTGTGCGATCAGTTCTCGTGTGCCGCGCGTCTATCTGAATCGATAAAAGATTCTCGAGATGAAACTTCGAATCGACTCGCTCGACCAAACCCAGACGCTGGCCCGGCTCATCGCCGACCTGGTTCGTCCGCGTGACATGATCGTGCTCACCGGCGAGATGGGTGCGGGCAAAACGACATTCACCCAAAGCCTGGGCAAGGCGTTGGGGGTCACCGAGATGATCACCTCGCCGACTTTCAATCTGTTGCACAACTATCAGGGGCAAAAAATCGCCCTGCACCACGCCGATCTTTATCGTCTCGAGCGCACCGGTGAACTCGTCGATCTGGGCCTCGATGAACTGCAAGACGCCGGTGGAGTCGTGGTCGTCGAATGGGGCGACATCGTCGGCGACGCATTGGGTGACGCACTGTTGGTGAGTTTCAGCCATGGCGACGACGCGATCGATCGGCCGGGTGGGCAACCGACCGAGTCGCGCTTTGTCACGATCGAGCCCAGGGGCGCACAGTGGCGAGATCGAATGCAGAAATTGGGCGAAGAATTGAGCCGTAGTTTCGAAGTTTTGGCGCGAGGCTGAGAGCATGATCATCTTGGCCATCGACACGTCGACCGACGCGGTGAGCGTGGCGGTCAACAACTCGAAAAAACTTCTGGCTAGTGCGCATGTGGCCAGCGATCGACGCCACGCCGAGCAGTTGGTGCCGATGATCGAGACAGTCTGCCGTCAGGCCGACATCGAGGTCTCCGAGGTCGATGTCGTGGCGGTCGATGTTGGCCCGGGATTGTTCACCGGCATGCGGGTCGGCATCGCCTCGGCCAAGTCGATCGCCCAAGTTTTGAACGTGCCGATCATCGGCGTCTCGAGCCTCGACATTTTGGCGCGGTCGGTTTCGACCACCGATCGGGTCGTCGTCTCGACGATCGACGCCCGTCGCGGCGAGTTTTACTGGGCGTTGTATCGCAACGATGTCGGTTCGAGTCTCGAGGTCAAGCCACCAAGAGTCGGCACATTCGCCGATTGCGTCGTCGACATCGTCGATCGAGGTCAAGACGCGTTGATCGTCGGCAACGGCGCGCTTCGATACAAGAATCAAATCAACGACCAACTTGAAACCACGGCCGTTTCGGTCGAGTGGGCGAGCGAGCAGTTGTCGCGCCCCGATGCGACGCTGTTGGCGTTGATCGCCGCCGACTTGGCTCTGCACGAGCAGTGGCAAACCGCGGCCCAACTTCAGGCGCTTTATCTGCGCGCGCCCGACGCAGAAATCAACTGGTTGACCCGAAGCCAGGTGGGCTGAGCAATGAGCATCTTGGATCGATTTGTTCGCGCCAAAGCCGACGCCGCGCCCGACCGCGCCTCGCGCGCCGTAGCCGGGTCGACGAACGGCGAGCCACCGTCGCTGGTCGTCGAGCCGATGCGTCGTGCGCATATTCGCAAGATCATGCCGATCGAGCAACAGGTTTATCCGCGTCCGTGGACGGCCCAGGTGTTCGTCGAGGAACTAGAGCAGGTGCGCGCGGGCAAGCGACACTATTTGGTCGGCACGGTCGACGAAGATCTCGTGGGCTACGGCGGGCTGTTATATGTCGAGGCCGATGCGCACGTGACGAACCTCGCGGTGCATCCGCAGTGGCGAAGCCGGGGTATCGCCACCGAATTGTTGCTGGATCTGGCGTGGGAGGCGAACCGTCGCGGCTGCGAGGCGATGACGCTGGAAGTTCGCCACACGAATGTTTCGGCGCAGAACCTGTATCGAAGATTCGGTTTCGTGCCCGCGGGTGTGCGCAAAAAATATTACGAAAACCGCGATGACGCGATCGTGATGTGGTGCGCCGGGGTGCAGCAACAAGAATTCACCGACCGCCTGCGCAAAATCGAACTGAGCCGAATGTGAAGCGCGAACTGCATATCGACTCGGCGACCGTCGTGCTCGGCATCGAGACAAGTTGCGACGAGACCGCCGCCGCCCTGGTGATGGGCGGCAACGATGTGCTGTCTTCGGTGGTCGCCTCGCAACTCGACATTCACGCCAGATTCGGCGGCGTCGTGCCCGAGATCGCCAGTCGCGCCCATCTTGAATCGATCACGCCCGTGATCGACGAGGCGCTTACCAAATCGGGTTTGGGTTTCGACCGGGTCGATGCCGTCGCCGCCACGGTCGGGCCCGGGTTGATCGGCGCGTTACTCGTCGGCGTTTCGGCAGCCAAGGCGTTGGCGCTGACGCTCGGCGTGCCGTTCGTCGGGGTCAATCATCTCGAGGCGCATCTCTATGCGGCGTTGCTCGACGATCCCAATGTCGAGTTTCCGATGTTGGTGTTGTTGGTCTCTGGCGGTCACACGATGTTGGTCGAAGTTCGTCGACCCGGCGACTACAAGATCGTGGGTCAAACTCGCGACGACGCGGCGGGTGAGGCGTTCGACAAAGTCGCGCGGTTTTTGAATCTGGGTTACCCGGGCGGCCCCGTGATCGACAAACTCGCCAAGACGGGTGACGCGCAGGCCGTCGATTTTCCGCGGGCGATGCTCAACGACGGGCTCGACGTTTCTTTCAGCGGATTGAAAACGGCGGTGATCAACTATGTCCGCAAAAATCAAACGGCGAAGACCAGCGACATCGTGGCGTCGTTTCAAAGCGCGGTGGTCGATGTGCTCGTGGCCAAAACGATGCGTGCGGCGATCGATCTTGGCGCTCGAACCATCGCCATCGGCGGTGGCGTCGCAGCCAACTCGTTGTTGCGCGCCGAAATTTCGCGGAGTTGCGAGTCCCAAGATTTTCGCCTCGTGCTGCCGAGCATGGCGATGTGCACCGACAACGCGGCGATGATCGCCTCGGCGGGGTGGCATCGGCTGAACTTGAGTGGTGGGTCGCGAATGGACGTCGGTGCGTATCCGAACATGGGCTTGAGCGTGGAGATGGCATGACGAGTCAAACCGTCTCACCCGTCTCACCCGTCGCGAATGCCAAGCCGCTGCAACTCGGCCAGCACAGCGTTTGGCCACCCGTGGTGCTCGCGCCGATGGCGGGCGTGACCAACCAGCCGTTTCGCACCTTGTGTCGCGAGTTCGGCCCAGGCTTGGTTTATGTGAATGAAATGGTGATGGCCGCCGCACTCGTATACAAGAACCCCAAGACCGAGGCGATGATCGCCTTCGGGCCTGATGAGTCGTTTCGCAGTTTGCAACTTTACGGCAGCGACCCGAAAATAATGACCGATGCGATCACCCAACTGGGTCGTCGCAACGCGGTCGATCACATCGACCTGAACTTCGGTTGTCCGGCGCCGAAAGTCACGCGTCGCGGCGGTGGTGCGGCGGTGCCGTTGAAGAAAAATCTGCTACGACAAATCGTCGAGGCGGCGGTGAAAACGGCGGGCTCGTTCGGAATCCCCGTGACCTGCAAATTTCGCATCGGGTTGAACGACGATTTGTTGACACATATACACACGGGTTTGATCTGTCAAGACGCGGGCGTGGCGGCGATCGCCCTGCATGCACGCACCGCCCAACAGCACTACGCGCCGTTCGCCCGCTGGGAGGCGATCGCCGAACTCAAGAACGCCGTGACGGATATTCCCGTTTTGGGCAACGGCGACATTTGGGAGGCCAACGACGCGCTGTTGATGATGCGTCAAACGAACTGTGACGGCGTCGTGATCGGTCGCGGATGCCTGGGCAAGCCGTGGCTGTTTCGCGACATGATCGCGATTTTCGACAACGAGCCGATACCCGCCACACCGAAGTTGGGTCGGGTCACCGATGTGATGTTGCGTCACGCGATCGCCCTCGAGGCGCACTTTCCGCCGACGCGCGGAATTCGCGAGTTTCGCAAACACGCGGGTTGGTATCTGACGGGATATCCCGTGGGCGGGGAGTTGCGCCGGCAGTTCGGCGAGGTGTCGAGCATCGACGAGTTGCGACGGTTGATCGCGCAATGCGACCCCGAGGCGAGCATCGTCGAAGGTGGCGAGCGATTCGTGCGCGGTCACAGCAACGGCCCGGTGAACATCGTTTTGCCGCACGGTTTTCTCGAGAACCTCGATGATCTCGTCGCCCCCGATGACGCGACGCTGACCCACATGAGCGGCGGATAAAAAATTTGGCGCGAAAATAGCAGTCACGATGCCGACAGAAATAGTTTTAGCCTCGCGTTCGCCTCGGCGGCGCGAGATTCTCGAAAAACTGAACTTTAAGTTTCTGGTCGATCCACCCGAGATCGACGAGACACCACAACTTGGTGAAGACCCGATCACCTATGTTCGCCGTATCGCGGCCGCCAAGGCAGATGCGGTCGCGGCGCGACACGATCGGGCGTGTTTGGTGATCGCCGCCGACACGACCGTGGCGTTGGACGGTGAAATCTTCGGCCAACCGCGCGATTTGAACGAGGCGCGCAGGATGATCCAAAAATTATCTGGCAAGTCGCATTATGTTCACACGGCGGTGAGCGTGCGCCACCAGAACGCGGGTGCCGATGGTTGCGACACGGCCGAAGTTGTGCTGCGAGTTTTGTCGCCCGAGTTGGTCGACTGGTACATCGGAACCGGCGAGTCGATGGGCAAGGCCGGCGCGTATGCCGTGCAGGGTTTGGGGGCGAAATTGGTGGCCGAAGTGCGCGGCGAGCGCGACACGGTGGTGGGTCTTTCGGTGCGACTTTTGGGTCAGCAACTGAGCCAGGTGGGTGTTCAGATTTCGGGGTTGGCCGGCTCGCCAGACGGTTCACCCGAGCGATTTGGGTTGGAAAAATAAGCGTTAGTCAATAGCATTGGCACTCGCCCTGCTCGAGTGCTAACCGCATTTCAGGGCGCGAAATCAAGAAAACAACCGAAAGCGAACAAGGAACCAACATGAACCTAAAGCCACTTGATGACCGGATTGTGGTCAAGCCGAACGAAGCCGAAAAGACGACCGCCTCTGGCCTCGTGATTCCAGACACCGCCAAAGAAAAGCCGCAAGAGGGCACCGTTGTCGCCGTCGGCCCGGGCCGCTGGAGCGACGACACCGGCAAGCACACGCCGCTCGACATCAAAGTTGGCGATGTGGTTCTGTATTCGAAATACGGTGGCACCGAAGTTTCACACAAGGGTGACGATCTTTTGATTCTCACCAGCCGCGACGTGTTGGCGATCGTTTCAAAATAATCACAGGGACACAAAATGACAAAGATTCTTAAGTTCAACGAAGAAGCACGCCGCGCACTCGAGGCCGGTGTCAACAGTTTGGCCGACGCGGTCAAAGTCACTCTCGGACCAAAAGGTCGAAACGTGGTGCTCGACAAGAAGTTCGGCGCGCCGACGATCACCAACGACGGTGTTTCGGTGGCCAAAGAGGTCGAACTCGAAGATCCGTTCGAAAACATGGGCGCCCAGTTGGTCAAAGAAGTCGCGACCAAGACGAACGATGTCGCCGGTGACGGAACCACGACCGCAACCGTTCTCGCCCAAGCCATGGTCACCCACGGCATGCGCAATGTCGCCGCTGGTGCCAACCCGATGGCGCTGAAGCGCGGCATCGAGAAGGCGGTGGCCGCGGTCGTCGAGTCGCTCAAGAGCCAGGCCAAAGAAGTCGACGACAAGAGCGACATCGCCAGCGTCGCCACGATTTCGGCGGGCGATGCGACGATCGGCAAAGTAATCGCCGACGCGATCGACAAAGTCGGCAAAGACGGCGTGGTTACCGTGGAAGAGTCGAACACTTTCGGCATCGAACTCGATTTCACCGAGGGCATGCAGTTCGACAAGGGTTATCTCTCGCCATATTTCGTCACCGACCAAGACCGCCAAGAGGCCGTTCTTGAGGACGCCTACATCTTGTTCTATTCGTCGAAGATCACGACGGTGCAATCGATGTTGCCGGTGCTCGAAGGCGTGATGAAGACCGGCAAGCAACTCGTGATCATCGCCGAAGATGTCGAGGGCGAGGCTCTCGCAACTTTGGTGGTCAACAAGATTCGCGGCACGTTCAATTCGACGGCTGTCAAGGCCCCTGGTTTCGGCGATCGTCGCAAGGCGATGCTGCAAGACATGGCGGTTTTGACCGGCGGTCAGGTGATCAGCGAAGAGGTGGGCTTGAAGCTCGAGAACGTGACGCTCGACCTGCTGGGTCGCGCCAAGCGCATCATCATCACCAAAGAGACGACGACGATCGTCGACGGTGCGGGCGACAAAAACGAGGTCAAAGGCCGAATCAGCCAGATCAAGACCGAAATCGACAACACCGACTCCGACTGGGATCGCGAAAAACTGCAAGAACGACTGGCCAAACTCGCCGGTGGCGTCGCAGTGATCAAGGTCGGCGCCGCAACCGAGGTCGAACTCAAAGAGAAGAAGCACCGCATCGAAGACGCCGTTTCGGCGACCCGCGCCGCGATTGAAGAGGGCGTGGTTGCCGGTGGTGGCACCGCTTTGGTGCGCAGCCGCGAGAGCGTGCTCAAGGTGATCAAGGGTCTTGACGGCGACGAGGCAACGGGCGCACGCAGCGTCTATGACTCGTTGACGGCTCCCGCCCGAGCGATCGCCGACAACGCCGGCATCGAAGGTGCCGTCGCGGTGCAGCAGGTCGAGGCGGCCAAGGGCAGCACCGGTCTCAACGCCGCAACCGGCGAATATGTCGACCTGGTCAAGGCCGGCATCATCGACCCCGCCAAGGTGACTCGTGCCGCGTTGCAGAACGCCGCGTCGATCGCCGCTTTGGTGATCACCATCGAGTGTCTCGTCGCCGACAAACCCGAGAAGCCGGGTGCCGCGCCAGCAGGCGGCGGCGGCATGCCCGGTGGCGGAATGGGGATGATGTAAGCCATAGCTTCTTTGCAAAGAGGTTTTTGGTTACATCAGATTGTCGAGTATCTGATCGCGGCGGCGCTCATTTTGATGAGCGCGCAGTCGCGACACTCGTTCGTCGTGGCGGGTTATGGCATCGCCTTGTTGATCAACGTGGCG